>JAKBZR010000005.1 GCA_021842405.1 bacterium | reverse complement strand
ACCCCAAAATCGCCCAGAGAACTGAACTCATCCTTCAGTTTTGCGGGTAATTTAGGTAGCAGGCTCTTACCCCTATAGCAATAATCAACTCCCTCCCCCGTTGACGGGGGAGGGCCGGGGTGGGGGTCGAACGAAAATCATTCCCACAAAACTGAACTCTTACTCCGCATAGGTTGAGCAGGTATACTACTGGAGACAGATCAAATTGATGGCTCATCTGTAGGCAGAGAGCGCTTGCCCGGATAAGAAAGGTGATAAGAATGGCGGTTCAACCTCCTTACCCCAACTTGGAAGAGATGATGGAGTTGATCGGTGAAGCGGGGCGACGATTGGCTGAAATTGAGGCGAGCGAGGGGGCGGCCGGCAATATCTCCGTCTACTTCAACTGGCCGGAGGATCTGCAGGCAAAGTTTCCGGTGAAGGAGAGCATGCAATTGCCGATGCCGGCGCCGGAGCTGGCGGGTCGAAACTTTCTGGTAACCGGCTCAGGGCGGCGTTTACGGGAGATCGGGGATGATCCGGAGGGCAACTTGGGAGCGGTACGGGTTGCGGCCGATGGGATAAATGCCGAAATGTACACCTCTCCGCGCCGGCTTTTCCAGCGCTTGACCACCGAGTTTAATTCGCATCTGGCGGTTCATCGTGACCAGGTTATGCGTACCGGCACTAATTTCCACGCCGTCATTCAC
Organism: bacterium; assembly: GCA_021842405.1. Classification (GTDB taxonomy): domain Bacteria; phylum Armatimonadota; class Chthonomonadetes; order Chthonomonadales; family JAMCWF01; genus JAMCWF01. The sequence goes on along the minus strand of JAKBZR010000005.1, from coordinate 68,796 downwards.
GCTCAACCGCTCTATTTGACCTATCTGAGTCACATTGTCCGGTACCAAGACACGGCCTATCTTAACCGTCATATACTGCGCTGGCAGCCCGAAACCATCGTGCAGTTGCCGAAGGGCGTTGGATTTCTGCCGTTTATGCTGCCCGGATCAGAAGAATTGATGCAGGCCACGGTGGAAGGATTACGCAATCATCGGATCGTGCTATGGGCGAAACACGGTGTAATGGCGCGATCGGATCAATCGGTAAAAAGGGCGTGCGATCGCATAGAGTATTCCGAAACGGGCGCTAAATATGAGTATTTGAATTTGACCAACCACGGACTGGCTGACGGTTTGAAGGCGGATGAGATTCGGCGATTATGCGAGCGGCTTGGTATCGAGCAGCCTTACTTTTAGCCTGGTGGACCTGAGAGGATTCGGACCTCTGACCTCACCCTTATCAGGGGTGCGGCGAAATCAAGCACGATTTAACGATTTTCACGCTCAATTGAGGGTTTTTCACCAACCCAAAATCGGAAAATAATGCTGCGAGTTCAGCATGGGTATTGTACCATAACCTTTTGAGGATTGCAAGCATGCAGGTAACTGTTCAGTTCTGCGGGAATCATTTTCGTTCGACCCCACCCCAGCCCTCCCCGCAAGCGGGGAGGGTGTCATTGCGAGCGAAGCGAAGCAATCTCCTTCACCAGTCCTCTCTCAGGATTGGGAAAAGAGTTGCCTGCCTGGCGGCAAACAGGGAGTGAGAACCTCCTGCTTAAATTGCCCAGGGAACTGAACTCTTTCTTGATTTGAAAAGAGCTTTAGAATAGTTTACAATATGGTATTGAGCCGATTAATAATTCATTTTTGAGCGAATATAAAGGAGGAGCGAATGAGCGATTACCGGGTTGAGGTTGCGCAAAATCGTATGGCGGAGCTGGCGTTCTCCAGTGCTCTGGACTATCCAGATCCATTCAATACGGTCACTTTGGATATGAGGATCGCCGATCCGGGTGGAGTGGAGCTAAGCGTACCCGGATTCTGGGCTGGGGGATCGTCGTGGAAGGTAAGATATTCATCCAGTAAGGTCGGGAAACACACTTTTAGAACGGAGTGCTCCGACCCGGACAATCGCGGACTGCACGGCCTCACCGGTGAGATCGAGGTGACTCCCCAATCCAGCGATAATCCCTTTTATCGTCACGGACCGCTTCAGTTGGCGGAGGATCGGCGGCATTTTGAGCACCAGGATGGCGCGCCCTTCTTCTGGCTTGGTGATACCTGGTGGATGGGATTGTGCCGGCGCCTCAATTGGCCGGATGAGTTTCAATCTCTGGTTGCCGATCGTTGTGCAAAAGGATTCACGGTAATTCAAATTGTAGCCGGCCTTTACCCCGACATGCCGGCCTTTGATGATCGGGGCGCCAACGAGGCCGGCTTCCCTTGGGAGAAGGATTTTCACTCCATCCGTCCGGAATACTTCGATTTTGCGGATCGGCGTCTGGAATACCTCGTTGAAGCTGGATTGATGCCGTGTATTGTTGGAGCGTGGGGCTACTATTTGCCTTGGATGGGCGTGGAAAAGATCAAGCTGCACTGGCGCTACTTGATTGCGCGGTACGGAGCGCTGCCGGTTGTGTGGTGTGTGGCAGGGGAGGCGAATCTGCCATTCTATTTGGTGGAGGGTTTTCCATTCGATGATCGAGAGCAGGTGAGAGGGTGGACGGAGGTGGCTCGCTATGTTCGAGAGATTGATCCATTTCACCGCCTCATCTCCATACACCCGACCGGGTTAGGACGTTTGAGCGCGCGAGGTGCGATTGATGAGGCATCGCTGCTTGATTTCGATATGCTGCAGACCGGTCATGGCTTGCGCGAGGTGCTGGCGCCCACCGTTAGCACGTTGAGATGGTCCATCAGCGTGAAGCCGACAATGCCGGTAGTAAACAGCGAGGTCTCCTATGAAAATCTCAGCAATAACATCCCGGCCGAGATTCCCCGATTAATGACCTGGGTTTGCCTTCTATCGGGCGCGGCGGGGCACACCTACGGAGCGAACGGAATCTGGCAGGTAAACCGAAAGGAGATGGCCTATGGGGCGTCGCCACACGGTGGTAATTATGGAGTGATCCCCTGGGAAGAGGCGATGAATTTACCCGGCTCAACCCAAGCCGGCATTGCGAAGAGGCTGCTCGAGCAGTATCAGTGGGCCTATTTTGAGCCTCATCCGGAGTGGGCTGCCTTTATAGATGCACCATCCAACGAATATGAAGTGCCCTACGCGGCCGGCATCCCAAACGCTGTTCGTATCATCTACGTATCGGAGAGTAAGCCGATCATCGTTCACCATTTGGAGCCGGCGGTTCGCTATTCGGCAGCCTATTTCAATCCGGTTAGTGGAGAAAGGACTGAAATCGGAACGGTTACTCCCAACTCCGACCACTCCTGGGCGATCTCGCCGCCCGATTACGCGGCGCCGGACTGGGTTCTTGTGCTGGAATCCATATATAAATTTAAAAACTGAAAGAGCCCATTTTTTAGATTTTATAGGAGGGCAGTTATCGTTCCAAATCCTCGGAAATTGAACTCTGCTAATAATTAGCCGCATTTAAATAGCATTAGACACAATTGAAAATGACCAATTATTTCGATGAAGTTGGCGCGATTTATGCAATAATATTGAAAGAGTTCAATTTTCGGGGAATGTTTTCTAGCAGCATTTGCCGCCACCACCCCAACCCTCTCCCACGAGGGGAGAGGGAGTTGATTATTGCTATAGTGGTAAAAGCCTGCTGCCTAAATTACCCAGAGAACTGAACTGTTACTTCAAATGATTGGGCTGATAACTTCGTCCTATTATTGGTAAGATGATGCGTACCGGTCGCCAAGTTGTTGTATTCCAGATACGAACGGTATGATCGTCGCTTGCGGAAGCTAGTCTTTTACAATCATTAGAGAACACGATTTGCATTATCACACCCTTATGCCCTGAAAGAGTGGACGCGAGTCGCCAATTCGACGTGTTCCATATCCGAACAGTGCCGTTAGTGCCGTCATAACTTCCAGCCGCCAGCCATTTGCCGTTTGGCGAAAACGCAATTGAGTTGACCTCACCAATACCGGTGAATATATATACCTGTCGCCAATTCGACGTGTTCCATATCCGAACAGTGCCTTCATTGCTTCCAGCCGCCAGCCATTTGCCGTTTGGCGAAAACGCAAGGGAGTTGATCCGGCCAGTATTGGTGAATGTATACACCGGTCGCCAATTCGACGTGTTCCATATCCGAACAGTGCCGTCATAACTTCCCGCTGCCAGTCGCTTGCCATTTGGCGAAAATGCAACCGCGAATATGAAATCCTTAAACTCACCGAGAGTACGCACTATCTCATTGTTGACAAGGCTCCAGATTACTACCGATCCCCCACTCGTGGCCACTAATCTCCTACTGTCAGGTGAAAATGCGATGAACACTGCCATCCATAGATGCGGAACTGTTAGGGTGGATACAGTCTTCCATGTGACAGTGGAAAATAACCTCACCTTTTTACCAACAGTACCGACTGCCAACAGTTTGCCGTTTGGCGAGAATTCGACGGAAACAGCAGCGCGACCGTCTGACAGAACTCGGCTCTCTTCCCAAGTCCCTGTATCCCATATCCTGACGGTTCCGTCCCCACCAGCGGTGGCCAATAACTTACCATCGGGAGAAAAGGTAACGCCAAAAACCCGCCCCTTAATTTGTTTAATAAGACTGTGTCCCACTCTTTGTGTGTTAAAAGAAGGGTGTAAGAGTTGCTGATTGGTGTGAGCACATCCAACTATAATCAGGGAAACAAGGGATAGCGCGATTAGGTAAATTATCAGAGAGTTTCTCATTGATACAACCTTCTGCCCTCCCATTTATGGACAACCCATAGGGGAACGGCTATACGATCTCCGGCAACGCTTACGAGGTCGCATCTCCTCTTTTTGTGTATTCGGCTTTATTCACGCTGGCTTTGAACCCGATAACCTCGATATCTCCTCTTTTGAAAAATTTTTCGCTTTGCCCTCAAAATAACCAGGTAACTGAACTCTTTCCACCTGGCTGATATACAACTCTGCCCGTGTTTCATTAGTGGGCAAAACGCCGTGTCACCTTGATGTTGCCCAACGCCTCTTGGTACTTCCGGATTTCATGCCGGCAAAGCCAGTAGTACTCAAATCCCCAGCCGCCGTCACCGCGATTCCCGAATCCCCGATGGAGCGTGGGCTCCATGTCATTACTCATATTTTGCGACCACTCGTCAGGCGGCTCGAATTCGTTCCACTGGCAGATGAAGGCGAAGCGGGGTTTTGCCGCCATGATCCTTCGCCACTGGTTTCGGAAGGTGACGCCGTAATCATGTCCGTCGGCGTCGGGCGATTCATAGTTGCCGCTGGCGGGATCGGAGATGTTGCCCGGATAGCCGAACACCGCCGTCATCGCTTCCGGCTTCCCCTGGTACCTGGTGACCTGTGGAACGCGGTCATACCAAGACCAGTAGCCGTACTTCGCGCCGTGCACCGTCTCCAGCCAGGCATTCACGTAACGGATCGTAAATCGAGGATCGCTCCATTTTGGCGGCGGATTAGTGGTCGGCCCTCCCATATAGACATCCAGCAACGGTTTGCCCAGATAGGTGATAAACAGCTTTCGATAACGGGGGTTCTCCATGTAGTGGCTCCAAATGTAATCCACTTCCTTCATAAAGTTGGATGTCCCCCACTGCCCGTGGTCAGGACCGACCAGCAGGACGATCTTGGGGTGCTGAGGCATGGTGAGATAGAGGTCGCATACGAGGTTGGTGGCGTCACGCATCTCTTTTGCAACCGGTGTCGGCCATGGCCCGTTCAAATTGTTGCTCCAGTCGAGCTGCACGAAATTGATGCCCAAATCGTTCATCCACAGAGTCTGCTGCCGGAGAACCCGCGGGTCGAGTGAAGAGTATTCGCCCAATATCGGTGTCGCTTCCTGATGACCCCACTGAGCATATCCAGGTCCGAACCATGTTTCCCAATCCATCCCCACAAGATGATTCGGATCGGTGATGATATGAAAGTGGCGAGGAGTCACCTGAATTTCAATGCTGGGTGAGTTGAGATCACCGGCCGCCACCCGGATAGAATGGGCGCCGGTCTCCGGCATCGGCAGCACGAAACGAACGACGCCGAAATCGTTGGTTGTATAGGGGCCGCACCAGGGCTTTCCATCCATCAGCGATTGCAGTTGGACGCCGGGAACCCGCTTATTTGACGCGTCGGTTGCGATGGCAGTAAAGGCTACAATATCCCCTTCCGGCACGGTTGTGTTGGAAGCGCGGAGCGAGATGGCCGTAGGCGTTGGAGCGGTAGCCGGAGCCGCATTCACCACCAACCCGGATAACACGATGAATCCGATTACAATGGCGCCGATAAGCCACTTATAGCACATACTAATCCCTCCTTAATTGGTACTCAGTATTTTATCATAATTCGGAAATATCACCGGGCGGCACCAATGGCAGCGTGACGGTGAACGCGCTGCCATGACCCGGCTTGCTTTCCACTTGAATGGCGCCGTGATGCGCCTCCGCAATCCAGTGAACGATCGCCAAACCAAGACCGCTGCCGCCCAAATCGCGGGAACGCCCCTTATCAATGCGGTAAAATCGTTCAAATATCCTATTAATTTGAGGCTCGGGCATCCCGCATCCGGTATCCTTAACTTTCAATTGTGCATTCGCTTTATCCTGCTGCAACTCCAAGCAAATCGCACCACCATCGGCGGTATATTTAATCGCGTTATCCACCAAGTTGCTCACCATCCGATGCAACCGTGATGCATCGCCGATCATCACCACCCGCTCCAATTTAACCGCTTCAAGGGACTGGTGTTTGTGAGCAGCCAATTGGGCGAAATGATCCACCACCGTTTGGCAAACCTGATCGAGCGCCACCGGTTCCAATTCCAGTGCAACTTGTCCCGCATCAGCGCGTGCCAGCATTAGTAAATCGTTTACAATGCAATCCATTCGATCTATCTCTTCCGACGCACTCCGGATTACTGCCTGATACTCTTCCACCGATCTTGCCCGCGCTAATGCGACTTCAATCTGACCTCGCAAGATGGTTAATGGGGTTCTAAGTTCGTGGGATGCATCGGCCGTGAAGCGTCGTTGGCTCTCGAACGACACCTCCAATCGTGATACCATGTCGTTAAGCGTTGACACCAGACGCCCGATTTCGCTGTCCGTTTCAGTGGCGGCCAGCCGTTCGTGCAGGTTATGCGAGGAGATGCGTTGTGCATCCATTGCCAGTTGATCAATGGGACGAAGCGTACGGCCGACCACGATCCACGCTCCGGTTCCAGCCGCCATGAGTGCCACAATGACGCCGGCGGCCAGCGTTTCACCCAATCTCAGGAGCGAATCCTCAACCGGATCGGAAGGGGCGGCCGCTTCAATCAAAACCACCCCTCGATTCCCATCTAAACGCACTGGGTAATTTAAGAGCCGGACGGCCTCCTCCCCATGCCCCAGCGTCTCATAGCTCGGCTGAAAGCGGCTCAACGCCCGCCTTACCGAGGGGTCGGAGTTGGAAATAAAGAGATTAAACCCGTGGGAGTGCCTTAGAATACGCCCATTTACATCGCGGATTGCCAGGTCGAGGGCGCGCACCGGAGTGGTGGTCTGCTGTTGGAGGTGTTGACCGGCAATCTCTTGTATATCAAAATCCGGCTCATTCTCCCGAAATGCAGTGGCCGTATCGGATGCCGTTATCTTTAGTAGCAGGTCTAACTGGGATCGTTCATTATGCCAGGTCCACAGATAAAAGGTTCCTGCGCCGCAAGACAATATAAGTCCCAATGTGAGCACAAAAACGGTGGTCAAGTGAAATCGGGCGCTCCTAAAGCGCATCCTCATCCCCTAGGCGATAACCCACCCCCCGAACGGTGTGAAGCAATCTCTTTCCGAAGCTGCGATCCACCTTATTACGGAGATAGTTGACATAGACCTCCAGCACGTTGGTGCCGCCCTCGAAATCAAATTCCCAGACGTGCGCCATCAATACCGTGCGCGGTATCACCTGGTAGGCGTGGCGCATTAAATACTCCAACAGTGCGAACTCACGCGCCGAGAGATGAATGGGCTTACCTGCTCGTGATACCCGCCGCGTGATCGGATCGAGCTGCAAATCTTCGACCACCAGCTTCGCAACGGGTGGAGATGGTGATCTGCGGATCAGTGCTCGCACCCTTGCCAACAACTCGACAAAAGAAAAGGGTTTCGTGAGGTAATCGTCAGCTCCCGAATCCAGACCAATGACCCTGTCCTCCACCGCATCCCGGGCAGTGAGCATTAAAACGGGCACCGGCGACTTTCGATCTCGAAGGCGCTGGCAAACCGCAACGCCGTCTATACCGGGCAGCATGACATCCAATATGATTAAATCGTAATCCACAATGGCGGCCAGATCGAGCGCCATCTCCCCATCGGGCGCTATGTCCACCGCATAACTCTGCTCCCTCAGCCCTTGAGCCACGAAGGCGGCGACCTTCTTTTCGTCTTCCACTACCAGTACCCGCATCGGACTCCCCTCGCCATCTACCTACCGCAAAACAGCTACTTTAGATCGGCTATTGCACTGAATGAGTAATTTTATCCATCCGATCTATCTGACTCAAAATAATTTCCCTGGTAAACTACCACATATCATCCCATCGAGGTTAAAAACGCCATCTGAGCATGTTGAAGCGACCATCCAGCGCCATCTGCCCGGAATTGATGCCGATACCGGCGCCGACCAGCACATCACTGAGGAAGTGATGGTTGCTCTCAATGCGGGACAGCCCTACCCAACTGGCAAGCGCATAAAAGAGCCACTTCGCATGAGGATAACGGGCTCCATAGACGGTGGCCATTGCAAATGCGAAGGAGGTATGGCCAGAGGGGAATGAGGTTCCCCTCAAGGGGCCGCGAAATACCTCATCATCGCCGGTGTCCGGCCGGTTGGCGCCGGCGACCAATTTAATCGCATAGGTAGTCAAAAAGGCATCGGCGACGGCTGACATCGCGATGATCGAGGTACGGCGATCGTAATGCTTGCCAAACGTATAGGTGGCAAGCAAGGCGGCGATTCCGCCGGTCGAACCCACCGTATTGCCAAATTGCGCCGCCTGATGCCAGAAGCTTCCTTGCCAGTGCGACACGCTCCAATTCCGAATAATTTCACCAAACGGCAGCAAGATAACACCTGCCGCGGTTAATCCAATGAGCACCGGCTTTGTCTGCGGCGCGGCGCCGAAATCCAACCCGTTTCCCTTGGACGCCCTCTTTTTTCGGTAATTTGAACAGGATAGAACCAGGCGGACAGGAAGCAGGTGCGCGGATGGCCGTTCAACGAATGACGGTGTCATGTGTAAATTGGCAGCAGTTGGGGGAAGTAGATTTAGGTCGGCCAGTTGATGGATGGAGGCTCGAGAGACAGTCGGGATAGTGAGAGCCAGTAGCCCCCAGACCAGCACTCGCGCCCGACTACCCCAAGAATATGGGAGACTTGTTTTATTTTTCATGCACTCAACTTTCTGGAAATTGATCTTATCTTATAATGTTTAAGCTACTCCCAATAGTACCCTTGAACGCTTAAAAAACCGGTGAGTGTAAGAGTTCAGTTCTCTCTACGACATACACCTGTAAAGGTTCAAATTGATTCACCAGCGTAACAGACTGAGTTGCTACTAATACCTGAGCTTTCTCGGCAGCCGACCTAAGAAGGTTTGCCAATAGAGAATGGAGCAACAAGCCGGATTGTATCCGGCAAAAACTAATGTGATCGCGAACCGTTTCCCGCTTTCTTGACGGCCTCCTGGAAGTAGGCAATCGTCTTGAGAAGGCCATCTTCCAGCGACACCTTCGGCTCCCAATTCAAAAGAGTGCGTGCTTTCGTTATATCGGGCCGTCTCTGTTTAGGGTCGTCTGCCGTCGGTAACGGCACCATCACAATCTCGCTGGAGCTACCGGTCAGCCGTTTGATCTCCTGCGCAAATTCCATGATCGTCCGCTCGGTTGGATTGCCGATGTTGATCGGGCCAGCCTCATTGGAATTGGCGAGCCGAATAAAGCCATCAATGAGGTCGCTACAGTAACAAAATGAGCGGGTTTGAGAGCCGTTGCCATAAACGGTAATCGGCTCGTTACGAAGCGCCTGGCCAATAAAATTGGGCACCACGCGGCCATCGTCCAGCCTCATCCGCGGCCCGTAGGTGTTAAAGATGCGGACGATCTTGGTATCAACTCCATGGGTGCGGTGATAGGCCATTGTGATCGACTCGGCAAACCGCTTCGATTCGTCATACACGCCGCGTACTCCGACCGGATTGACATTCCCCCAGTACTCCTCAACCTGGGGATGCATCAAAGGATCGCCGTAAACCTCTGAAGTTGATGCCAAGAAAAATCGAGCGCTCTTCGATCGAGCCAAACCCAGCGCCTTGTGAGTGCCCAGCGCATTTACCTTTAAAATTTGAATGGGGCGGGTGGGGAAATCTATGGGACTGGCCGGCGAGGCGAGATGAAAAATGACGTCCACCTTACCATCCACAAAAAGATACTCGGTGACGTCGTATTTGATAAATCGAAAGTGAGGATTGCCCATAAGGTGGACGATATTATCGGTACTGCCCGTTATCAAGTTATCCAAAACGACCACATCGTAGCCATCGCTGATAAGCCGATCGCAAAGATGCGATCCGAGAAATCCGGCCCCGCCGGTAACCACTGCTCGCGGCATCGTTAAATATCCTTCCTGTACGTTTTAAATCCAATCACCCAAATTATATTCAATATGCGTTGAAGATTAAACTCAATCTGCACCCCGATCGATTTTTTTTGGACCGCTTTTTGGCATTTTTTATGATATGACCTGTTGTTCCCATTGCCCGACTGGGCTCGGACATGCCACTCAATCTCGGCCGGTGCTAGTGTAGCCGAGAAGGTTCGACGCCTGCCCGCAGCAGGCAGATCATTGGCTATTTGGCATTGTTTTGTTCCCTTTCTGAACGCTCGAATGTCCGCTTTTGAATTAGCGGACCTGTCCCAAAAAGTAAATGGGCTATTGAGCCAAGAATTAGGTCCATCTCGACTATTGATCTTTGGTTTGAAAAATAATGGCGGAAATCACCGCATTATTCTTCGGGATCAAGTTTTGAGCGCGGATGTAAATTCTGCCGCGTGCCGTTTCCGCCGGCGTAATGGGGATTTCAACCCATTTCCCCTCATAAAAATCATTGAAATCGCCAATCACGCGGCCGTCCACCCAAATCCGCTCCTTCCGGCCGCCCATAAACCGGTCGCCGTCCAGCAGGTAGAGCCGCAGCATGCCCAGCACGTTCTTTGGACAAACGATCGTCACCTTTAAATTATGATAGTCAGCCCAGCAGTGGGTGACCTTACGCGGGAAGCCGTTGTAGCCGTATCCCCGAGACAAAATGCAGTTCCATCCGTTATCCGCAAACTCGATGGTATCGTTGGGGTCACCGCAATTCACTGCCAGCGTTTCATTTTTATCAAGATATTTTTTTGCCTTCTTCTCCCATTGTACCTGCTGGGCTAAATCCAGCGCCGGTTGGCGTTCGGCGAGCGAGGGAAATTTGCCCCAGGCCAGGTGAGGCTCAGTCTGATACCAGTAGCAGCAACTACTGATCTGTAAAACATGATCCGGCTGGCTGAATATCTTGCGGAACGAGGGGTCATCGCGCGGCCCGAAACCAATTGCAACCCTCAAGCTTTTATGGAAGGTGATGGAATCGTTCACAAAAAACCGGTAGGCCGAAGCACCTTGATAATAGGGATCCCAACCGGTATATAAGAATTGGCTCGCCTTTTCAGGAAAGCCCCATGAAAACCCGAATGAGTCCTCCAGTCCCATAAACTGGAAGGTTGATTTTCGCGCGCCATCCACGTAATACTTTTCGTTTTCATCCACCGGATAGCCCATGTCCCCCGGTGCAACGCCACGAACCGTTATATTCCACCCCACAAAACGCCCGGAGCCGGCGGCGCGCAGCGCCACGTAATCCTGCTTGCCCAGCAGCAAGGTCTGCTGACGCCAGTGAGCACAAAAATAAAGCACGTTGTGAGGAAGGTTAGGGGCATCATGCCAGATCACATAGGCATAGCAAGGTGAGAGCTGCCAGAGTCCTTGCCCAACCGGATCGGGCGCATCGTTGGTCAAAGTGATGAGCGCCCGGTGCCGAAACGCCATCGGAAAGTAACAGTTCCAGCCCCGGTTTTTGTTTAGGAACAGGGTGTTGACTCGATCCAACTGGCCGTTCGGATCACAGAAAAAGTCCACCAGCGGCGCTTCGACGCTGGGTTGCTTTTCATCGTCCCAATAAATCCGCAGGACCACCTCGCGACCCAGATGCAGCGTGGCCGGCATAGCGAAGTGGATCATCGTGATCACTCCCGGACCTTTGATATCGGCGATGGTGACGGTGCGCCGTGTGGTAAACTGCCGGTCTTTCGGCGTCTCGATCCACAGCGAATTCACCATATGAGTGTCATTGAGGTGGGGGTTGTAGAGCTGGGAAAATGCGGTGGCGCCCGAAACGGGGGCCGCTTGCAGTTCACCGGAAGCAGTGAGGAAAAGGTAAACCGCGGCAATCACGAACAGGGAGTTGCAACCTCTCATGTGCTTAGTGCTCCTGTATAAGTTCGGCATGCCTACCGTCGTTCGAGGCAGGCATGCCGAGGAGTGCGATCAGGGCGATGGCGCGGCTGGGTATCGGTTGGAATGAGCTACTTTAGCTTCTTGCTCTCTCCGGTCATCATAATTTTACAATCCGGAAATTAAATGATTGACATTGGGGCTTCCCAGCCCGGTATAAAGATCATATCCGGTGCCTGAATTCAGTATATCTCTGAAATAGGTGCTATATCCGTTGGTGGCCAGCCCATAAAGGTCTGATCCCGCCGATCCACCGACGGTCGTTGAAGCAAGCTTCTGGTTTGCGAGCGCGATTATCGCCGCCCACTGAGGCGCGCCGCAACTGGTGCCGCCCACCACGTACCAAGTACCATTATAGACGATCAGCAAACCGGTATTGGGGTTTGCATCGTAGCTCACATCGGGAACGCCGCGTGTATGTTTGCGATCTTTGGTAAGCGACCCACCATCAGGCGTGGCAGCAAAACTGACTTGCCATGAGGGTTCTGCTTCATACGAGCTGAACCCGCCCCCGCTGTCGGACCAAGCCGTCTCGCTGGTGACGGAATTTCCACTCATATCCAGCGTCGTGCCGCCGACGCCGATCACATCGGGCGAGGCGGCGGGCCAGAAGACGCCATGTGAATCGCCGGACGATGCGACAAAACTTACACCACTGGCGCTAAAGAATGAATCGTAGTAACTTTCACTGGAAAATTCGCTGCCACCCCAGCTCATCGAAACGACGCTCGCTCCGGACTTTACTGCTGCAGCCACCGCATTCAGAAGATTGCTCAATGAGCTGCTTGTCGCCTCAACCAGCACGATGTTAGCGCCCGGCGCCATCGCGTGGGCCCACTCGACATCCAGCGACTGCTCGGTCGCCCAATTGCTGTTAGGTGCCGGTGTTCCTTCCGGCTGTAAAATCGCAAAGGATGGGGGATCCGGCAGGCCGAAGTGAGAATCGAAGGCCGACAGGTCTGTAAAGATGGAAGGATCAGAGTATGCGTCCACGATCGCAATGGTTTGGCCGGAGCCGTCATTACTTGAGCCGATAGATGATGTTGTAAATGGATAGTTATAAGCGTACCAAATGGATTGAGGGCCGTAGTAGACTATGGACGAGGAGCTGGTCCCGCCGCCGCCGCCCTTACCCTTGTTGCTCTTTCTCGCATTTGGAATCGGGAATTGGATGAAGGGAGCGCCGGGACGAGGCGGACCGATAAGCATTCCCCGCACGATCAGGGGGCGGTGCGCCCTCCAGTGCGAGGGGGAGCCGGGCTGAGCCTGGCTGACGAGCGCGGTACCGGCAAAGAGGGTGAGGGTGAGCAAGCCGGTTGCCCATCCCACTCCAATTTTTCCTTTGTTCATGTCTAATTTTGAATCCTTTCGTTGAAATAGGTCTTTCAGCAGTTTGCAGAAGATTCAGCGTGGTATCATTCCAAGTCGGGAGCTGACAGCGACCGGATACATGTATATACCATTTTTACCGCAATTGCAAGCTGGGAAAGAGTTCAGTTTTGTGGGAGTGATTTTCGTTCGACCCCACCCCAGCCCTCCCCGCAAGCGGGGAGGGGGAGAGAGTTTAGCGGCGGTGCTTTTATCTTGCCCCCCCAGTCCCTCTTAATCCCCTCCCCCGTTTACGAGGGAGGACCGGGGTGGGGGTGCATCCAATATGGTCGTAAATGATTCCGGTAAAACTGAACTCTCACCTCTAGTAATACGGCCGCTTGACGGCCATTCGCAAGCGTATTATAATGGAAGTGATGGTGTTTTTTGCCGTGGAGGAGCGGTAATGAATAATCGCAACCCTTTGACAAGCACGCAAATCAGGTTGCTTCAAGCCGGATTGAATCACCGAACCGTCAACAGCCGAAAGCTGGCCCGCCTGCTCTACATTTCCAACAACACGGTACGCACTGAATTCCAGCAGATTTGCATCAATTTAGGGGCTCATGAGCGAACCGAGGCTCTGATCATCGCCTTACAGATGGGATGGATCGAATTGCCCCCCCCCCCCTCAAAATGAAGAGGACAAGGAAAGTATCGGTCAAAGCGAATAAAAATAATGCAATTGCAGTATTGCGTGATCAAATCTTACGTGATAAAATCTCATCTGTCGATATCGGAGCTAAGGATAACTGGTATAGTTCCGAAAATAGTACGGTTCGGAAAGGGGGGATTAAAGTGGAAGCTTTGCTAGAGAATAAGGGAAACTTGGAAGTTGAGCATTATACGCCATTCGTAATGCTCTGGGCGAAAAATGTGCCTGCCGAAACATTTTACGGACACAATTCCGTCTTTTCAGAAGCGGTAGGCAACCCTCGTATTTTCCCAGATGATAGCGACAGTGATGGCAGTGAGACAAGCCCACCAGGTCAAATTGAAACTTCCTATACTTACACTTTTTAGTTACATATAACATCAAGTAACTGGAAGGAAAGAGGAGGGTACTGCCGCAGCTTTTAACTTAAATTGGGGCAGTACCCAATTTAGTGATGACTAAAACAAATTGATAAATTTCTAGAACAAAGTGAGCCCTCAGATGAAATATTTGACATCAAAAAAAATATTCATCGGACTAATATTATTCATTTGTGTTATAACTATATTTTACGTGGCAGGAATCATCGGGGGGAATTTCTCATCTCCATTTGAAAACTCGAACACGCAAGATTTACAGCGTCTTGTACCTAAAGAAATGCATCCAACGCCGATCGCAATGGAGGCATGTGCAAATTTGTATGCTTTATCTGCTCCGCGAGGTGTACAAAATCCTAGGAGAAAACACTATACGCAGCAACAATTCGATCAGCTTTTGACATTTGTTTTTTATCCTGATAAAAATCCGTATGATTGGGTGGTCAATGTCGGCGCATTGGGCGCACTACTCTCAATAGACTTGCCTAAAAATGATGTGGCTTTTAGAATGTACGAGGTCAATTGGATGACAAAGGCAGCGACAACATTCATCAAAAACCCCCAACCAGCAGTGCGCTGGGATGCAGCCTATCTTATTGAAAGACAGCGGTTGACAGGAACACTCCAATCACTATCCGCGGCTTTATTGTCTGAAAAAAACCCATTAGTTGCAAAAGAAATGCGTAAAGCTCTGAATGTGTGCAATAAAACAGAATAAAAATGAAACATCAAAAACCATTTGTTTTCATCATTACTCAATACTTTGAACCAAACGTTGATAGCGTTACTGCACAGTTGGATAAAAAAGAGATCCCGTGGTTTCGTTTGAATACGGAGACTATACCTCTTATTACAAACGTAAGATTATTTGCCGGCAATGAAGAACTATATGCCGTATTTAAATTCAATGGAACTGAGATTGATACTAGAAATATAACAGCATTATGGAGACGCAGGATAGGAGAGTTCGTATTCCCCAACGTTAAAACAGAGCAGGAGAGAGGATTCATAAGGCATGAATGCGCCAGTATGCTGCACGGTGCATTTGAAAGTATGCATTGTTTTTGGGTAAATCATTTTATCAGCGATTATCGAGCGAATGTCAAACCATACCAATTTGAAGTAGCAAGAAGAGTTGGTCTTAAAGTCCCTAAAACCATCATTACAAATGATCCCGCTGCAGTTAATGAATTTGTAGAATCAATATCCGGAACAGTCTTGTTTAAACCTGTTATTGGACTAACAACTGGTGGTCCGCCTGATTTTTCATTAGAAATTCAGACAGCTTATAAAAATCATTTTAACATTCCACCTGCTCCACCTATCAACCGAGAACCTGAAGTAAAAGCATTATTATCTCAATTATTAACCATTGATAAAATTCCATATTTGAAATTGGTTGCAGGATGCCCTGCTATATTTCAAGAATATATCAATAAACGCATCGAAATAAGGATAACTATTATCGGAAATAATATTTTCGCCGCTGAAATACATTCTCAGGAACGTGAAGATACGAAGGTGGATTTTCGTGCTCAAGCACTAGCTGAATCTTCCGGATTACTCCATCATGAACCACATAATTTACCCGATGAAATTAGTAACAAATTATTGATATTGATGAGAGAGCTTAATTTGGTATTCGGTTGTGTTGATATGATCTTAACCCCAGAAGGTGAATATGTATTTTTAGAAGTCAACACGGCAGGTCAATGGCAATGGATCGAAAACTTGACGGGGATGCCTATTACTAATACTCTTACAAACCTTCTAATTAGTGGCGGTATTCAATAATATATAACAATAATGCAAAGAAAAGGGGAGAAGATTAGTAATAGTAAAACCAATTTAGGCTCCAAAAACACAGCCTCCAGCGAACAGATTGCCTCCAACCTCGTCTGGCTTGGCATTCTGGCCTATGCGATCGTCTACGGGATATGGTCCATCAAGAAAGTCACCGCATTTGAGGCGGATGCTTTTGACCTTGGTATTTATGACCAGACGCTTTGGCAAATCGCACACTTCCAGTCCCTTTTCAACACGATCCGCGGAATGAACCTCTTCGGCGATCATTTCACGCCGATCCTGTTTCTGCTCGCCCCGATCTACTGGTTCATACCGGAGCCGCAGGGTCTGGTGGCCTTCCAGTCGGCTGCGCTGGCGCTCGGCGCTTGGCCGATATACCGGATCGCCCGCCACCATTCAGCGCCGCCAGCGGCGGCGGCCGGCTTGAGCTTCACCTATCTGTTCGCACCGGCGCTGGGATACCCCACACTCTTCGATTTTCACCCGAATATGCCGGCCGCTCCGATCTTGCTGTTCGCGATTGACGCGATGGAGCGTGAAAATTACCGCATGCTTGCGGTCTGGGTGCTGCTGGCGCTCTGCTGCCGACAGGACATCGCGCTGAGCGTGGCCGTGTACGGTATAGCTATCATGTTAAGATCGGCTGCATTCAGAGGTGGTAATTCACCAATTAATGAGCCGAAACAATCCCATCAACGCGATTCGCGGCAGCGCCGCAACACGCGGCTGATCGCCGGTTTTGCCGTGATGATGTCCGGCATCGTGTGGCTGCTCATCTGCCTGCCCGTTATGCACCGGCTTTCGGGAGCTGGTACCGGGTACGTTGCGCTTTACAGCTATCTGGGCCGAACGCCGCTCCAGATCGTAATGAACGTGCTCCTCCATCCGATCCGGACGATCTCTTATGCGGTGCCCGGCAATGTTAATTTCATGCTTCGGATTATTATACCGGCCGCCGGCCTCTGCCTTTTATGCCCGGAACTGCTGCTGGCCGCCTTGCCGGAGCTGATGATGGACCTGCTGAGCACAAGGCAAATTATGCAAACGATCTACGCGCAGTACACGCCGGCCATCTTGCCTTTCGTCTACGGCGCGGCTGCCATCGGTTTGGGGAGGTTGTGGTACCTATTGAAGCGCTTCGACTTGATACCACGGTACGGCGGCGAGTTGGCTGGCTTGGTGCTGCTGCTTTTGGGCACCTTCTGCTTCTGGAGCTTTGGGCCGTGGGAAAACATGGCGTATCTATGGAAACACGCGCCACCCCAAGTGGCCCTCCAAGAACGGAATGCCATATTGGCTGAAATCCCGCCCCAAGCCTCGGTATCCGCATCGCCCAGCCTGGTGGTTCACCTGGCGCATCGCGATCAAATCTACATGTTTCCCAATCCTTTTATCAAGGCATGGTACGGGGCAGGCGCTGCAGTTATCCGACAGGAAGATTTGAACTACCACCCGCCACTTCCGGCAAAATTGAAACCGCTCCTGTCAAAATATAAAATAGATTATATCGTTGCAACCGATCCGGAACAGTATAAACCACTGCTCCAGGCCGCAGTTAAATACGGTTATTATAAGATCGTATCCACTAACGGCGATATGCTCGTCCTCAAACGATGTGCTAATATCATAAATAAATAACCAAGACTAAAAGGCAAGGAGATTGCTTCGCTTCGCTCGCAATGACACCCTCCCCCCTTTACGGGGAGGGCCGGGGTGGGGGCGAACGAAAATCATTCCCACAAAACTGAGATATTATTGTCGTCCGATGTAGTTGCTTCTCCTCATTTCTAAACTCATTCGGTTAGCTCAAACAACCGCCTTGCTCCGGCAGCGAAGACGGCTGCTTGAGCTAACGCTCCGCATCTACGAGGCTGTTGAAAAACACGCCAGCCCATCGCTCAGTCGTACAGGATAATCCGGTCAACTTGTCGAATAACGAGAACGATATGGGAGGAAGCAGATCAAGATGTCTTCATGTGACGCCAAATATCTATCAAATCCACTGAGGTGAGTAAGCTGAATGAACCCTCTTAATTTAACCCGCCGCACCTTTCTCAAAGCCTCCGCCGCCTCAATCCTGACTCACTCATTGCCACAAACTGTTACACCGCAGACTCTGCCGCCACCCAATTTTGACAACACCTTCTATATGCTGCCCATTTTTGAATCTTGGCATGTGAGGAAGCCATCCGACATTCCATTGCGAACCCGTGAGGCGCAAGAGATGCTGAAACGATTGGGACCTCAACACCCCTATATGCGGCTGGGCTTCGCCATCATTTCAACCGGAGCGGAAACCGATACCTATGCGCTGGCCGAAAAGCTGGGAATTTGCTTGGTGCTGCAAGGGGGAGCCACCGACCACCACATGCGTGAGTGGGGCGGAGAAAGTCTCATCATCGGACCGGAAGGCGATCGCCGAAACGCCCAGTGGCTTGAAAACGGCGATTATATCGCGGAGACGGCCGGAGCTGGCTTCCGATTACGCGCTTGCCTATCGGTGTACTGCCGGGCCGTTCATAACTTGCGTCATGAGGTCGACTCACAACGCGCGTCACAGGTCGCCGCCGCATTACGACACTTCCCTGAGACGGTGGTTGGAACCAGCGGACCGATCGAGGTTGAAACGCAGATGGAGGGCCATCATTTCGGCGATTATAGCCCCTATACCATCGCGGAGTTTCGGGATTGGCTGACCCACCGTGGAATTTACGATGATCGCCACGGCGCGCGCAAAGGACGAGGATTTCCCGGTGGAGAGCGCTGGAGGGATGATCCAAGCCCTCAAGAGCATCCAAAGGCCGGCCCTTCGTTTAACCAATATTTCGGCACCGATTATAAGACCTGGATGTTAGAGTATTGGGATATCGAAAAGTATCCAGCTCGTCTTCCAGTCGAGGCTCTCGGCATGCCGAAGCCGGGCGATGACGGATTTACTGAAGGCGGTTTCGATGCGCCGCGAGCCGAAAAGCCGGGAGATCCGTTTTGGCAAGCTTGGAGCAGCAGCAACCTGCACCACCCCGGCTTCCGGCAAAAACTGGTGCAGGAGTGGGTCGCGGATGCAACCCGGTGGCTATATGAGGCTGGGATCCCCCGAAAACGAATTTTCAGCCACCAGGTTCCAGGCCAATCTTACGGTAATTTAAGATTGATGCTGGGTGCCAGCCCGGCATGGACCGCCGCAACGCCAGACGGCTCCATTGGCATCACGACCTATTTCGGCGCCGCCAGCGATACGGCCTCCTTCAGCCAGATCGTTAACCTCAATCCGAACTGGGGCATTTTTGAATACCATCCATACCCAATCAACTCATTGGCTGCGCCACCCGGCGCCTATACCCATAGTCTCAATGTCTGCCTCCGATTTCGCTCTCATATCTTGACGCCGATCAGTTGGCAAGAGTCGGCGCACGATTTTATAGTTCGAACAGGCCCATTTGCGGATGCGATACAATCACTGTTCTCGACGCTTCCAGACCGGCCCTACTCCGATCGAAGCTCCCGGCGTTTCACCCCTCCGCCAGTCCAAAAAGTGCGTCTGATCTCTTCAGGCACCGGGCACCATCTAACCTGGTCTCCCTATATCTGGCCAGGTATGAGATGGCGCTGGAGCGATTTACACGGTTTTAAAAAGTTTCAGGTTTGGGAGGGTCACCGGCTGGTTGCAGAAACCAGTGGGAGCCAGATTTCTGTTCCTGCACGAGGACAATATCGTGTCACCGCTCAGTGTACCGAAATCATTGCATTGCCGCCGATCGTGCCCGATGCCCGAGCTGAACAGGGGGTATTGCGCTGGGCTGAGCCAGGCGGATTGTTCGTGCAGCGCTTTCGGATTGAATTTGCCTCCAATGCCGATCGGTTAATGGCAAAACGAGTCACGACGACCGCTAATGAGTTCCCATTGCCGGCCGGTGAGCGAGAGTACTATTGCCGAGTTCGTGCCATTAACGGAGATGGTATGGAAGGACCGTGGTCACCGGTGGTTAGGGTGGTCATGCCGGTTAAGGCGGCTAACCGCCTACCACCGGTAGTCAACGTATTGGCATACGGGAAAAATATGAGTGGAAAAGTACTGCTCTCCTGGTCAGATCGAACTCCGAGCGGGGTGAAATGGCAGGATATGCCGGGCTTCGTGACATTTTGTATCTACCACGGGGCAAATCGAAATTTGACCCCTTCTCCTACCAATCTAGTGGCAAAAACACGCCAAAATCGCTATCTGGATCTGCATTTCAGCGCGGAAAAGCCGTGGTATCGAATAACGGCGCTCTTTCAAGATGGTCACCAAAACCCACCATCGGAAGGAGTGGCCTACGTGCCATAGAATCAACGCGGAGGCTGAAATCTCTTCAGTTCCTTAAGAGGTTGTTGGAAAAGTTTCTGGAGACTTTCACATCGTTATTTCCGCCTGCCTACCGCAGGCAGGGATGGGGGGGCTGCCGCCACCTATCTGCGTGCGCGGACCCGCACAGACAGGCAAATCATTCCCGTAAAACCGAACTCTTACCACATTTTAATTGACAAAACCACTTCCGAGTCCTATAATACTCCCAAATGATAACAATGCGAATATAGCATTCCCTATCCGATGCTCCTGTATGAGGCGTTCCCATAGTTTTAATATTGTTTCAATTGCTGCAACTAGAATCCGCCGCGAAATTTCAATCGGCAAAATTGAATATCGGCATGTTTTTATCAGGAGGAGGCGCAATGAAAAATCTGAAAAGCCTATTTCTCACGTTGATTTTGGAAGCATTATGTTGTATGGCGCTCGCACAAGGTTATTACAATGACTCAGGAAATAGTGGCGCCGGCGCTGCGGCGGCTGCTTGCTCAATCATCCTTCTCGTCATTGTAGCTTGGATTGTGCTCAACATTGCTTTGCTGATTTGGGTTGCCCGCGACGCCAAAGCAAGAGGAATGGATAGTGCAGCCCTCTGGATGATATTAGTATGGTTCACCGGTTTGATCGGATTGATCATCTACCTTTTTTCGCGGCCCCAAGGCATAGTGGTGCGGTGTCCACATTGTCGAAATAGTCGGCTTCAGGTAAGCGCAAAGTGCCCGCATTGCGGAAATCCCTGAAAAGACCGCAGACATGGCTTGCCCTTCTCTTGCTGTTGGTGCTACTAACTGGCATTGATTCTTGTCGGAAACCGTCGGATCAGTTTACGGCACGATTTTACATTTCGGCGGTGCACCTTTATCAGTGCCATATCAGCCCGCATCTCAACGACTACATCGAATGTCGTTACCGGCCTACATGCTCTGAATATTCAGTTGAGGCGGTGCACCGCTTCGGCATCGCCCATGGCCTTTATTTAACGATCCGTCGAGTCTGGTCTTGCCGCTCAAATGTGCCCTTGGGAACCTACGATCCGGTACCGGCGCGATAGCGAAGCGATTGAAAACACTACTGATCGGTGAACATCCAATAAAAAATGGGTTGTTGCTGAATGAATTTTCTTTTTTAGAACTCAGGGACACGGCATGACGTGCCCCCAAAAAGGCATCCTTTCACTGGTGCTCGAAGACTAAAGGCCGTTCGCCTTTTCACGAAGGTGCAGATAAATACGGTAACTCCCACTCGTGCATCATTTCAGGGCCGCAATGCGGAACCTGGGATCCAGAACATCTCCATAATTGCCTGCCGTTAGACGGAGGGATGGATTCCCGCCATCCACTCCACTGGAGTGGAGCCATGCGGGAATGACGAAACGGCAGGCTTTAACGACCTTTTCAACAACCACTTAACAATACCTCACCCTTCGCTAATTTTTGAGGCCGGTGGTTGAAAGGGACGGCGGCCTCACCCTTTCCGCTACTCCCCATGATTTATTGGGGCTCGACCCCAACCGGTAATAGAGACGCCCCCGGTTAATCATGTCCTTCAGAGAAAGCCAGGGACGACCCCACGTCTTGCCGTTTAGAGAGACCTTTTCGATGTACTGATCTCGCTTTGACACATTATAAGCGGTTACGATCATTCGATGCCGGTTCAATCCGACCCTCATCTCCACCTGAGAGAAGATCGGGCTGACCAGCTCATAATCGTCCCGGGCCGGATCGGTCGGATAGAAGCCGATCGCCGAAAAGATATACCAGGCCGACATGGTGCCGCAGTCGTCATTTCCCGGCAATCCTCCTGGGTTGTTATGGTAAGCGGTGGAGATCAGATTGCGCACGAGCGCCTGCGTTTTCCAGGGCTCGCCCGAATAGTCATAGAGGAAGGGCGCCTGCAGGTCGGGCTCATTGCCAGGATCATAGTGATGCCCATTAAAGAACTCATCCAGCTTTGCGTTGAACGGTTTATCGCCGCCCAGCAAGTGAATCAGCCCCGCTACATCCTGCGGTACGAACCAGAGGTACTCCCACCCGGAACCCTCCACGTAGCCGTGGCCGCTGTTCGGGTTAAATGGGGTTAGCCAGGAACCGTTGGCCGCCTTCGGCCGCATAAAGCCGGTCTGGGGGTCGAATAAGTTCCGGTAAAATAGCGCGCGATGCTCCATTATACGGGCATTGGTCGAATTACCCAGTTCCGCCGAGAGCAAAGCCAGCGCCGAGTAGGCATAACAATCCTCCTCCGTCTGTGAAACCGCCCCGTAGCCGATCCGATTATAAGGGATATAGCCTAGCTTATTGAGGTAGGCAATTCCACTCTCTCCCGCGTAGGGATGGCCAGGAGGCGCCGGCTCGGTGGCATCCTTCCACATTCCTTGATAAGCGGTGTGGATGTCAAATCGGTGCAAGCCCGCGGTCCATGCGGTAACCATCGCGGTGGTAAGCGGGCTGCCGCACATCACGTTGGTGTAGGTGTTGGCTTGCGGCCAGCGGCCGATCCAGCCGCCGTACTGATACATCTTTGCGATGGACTGGCACATATCCTCCAATCGCCGCGGCTCGATCAAGGCCAACAACGGCACTTCGGTTCGATAGATATCCCAGCCCGAAAAGTTGGCATAGATGGCGTGGCCGGGCGCCACATGATGAATTTTGTTATCGTATCCGAGGTAGCGACCGTCCGCGTCACTGTAGACATTCGGCATCAGCAGCACATGATAAAGGCTGGTGTAGAATATGCTCAACGTCCGGCGATCGCCGCCACGAACTTTAATCACGCTCAAAGCATTCTCCCAGCGGTGGAGCGCGGCCAAACGGACCTGATTGAAATTCCAAGTTTTGATATCGCGGCTTAGATTTTTACGGGCGCCGGCAATATCCACAAATGAGATGCCGATTCGAGCGATGATCGTTCTCGGTCGTTTGCAGTTCCAACTGACCGCCGCCCCGACATCGCTGCCACTGCTGTTTTGAACCGCTGAATCGGCGGTAACCGATGCGTCACCGTGCCCCCACACTTGCCGGTGCTCAAAAGGTTGATTAAACTCCATCACGAAGTAAACGGTGTACCGGCTGGGAGCGCCGCAGAAGTCCTGGCTGGTAACCGATCCTTCGATGGTGGTTGAGTTGACGATCTTTATTCGGCTCGCGAAGCTTCGTGTCAGGGTATGGCTGATAGGAACCAGGATGTTGCCCATTCCCCCAGCCGGAAACTGAAACTCGGCCATTCCGGCCCGGGTGGTTGCGGTTAACTGAACATTAACACCCCACCGATCCAGTCGAACCCGGTAGTAACCGGGAGATGCCGCTTCGGTGGAGTGACTGAATCTCGACCGGTAGTCGGAGACATCATCCGTTTTAACCGGCCCGGTGGTCGCGGTTAGAAACACATCGCCGTAATCGGTGCACCCCACCCCACTCATATGGGTCAAGCTGAACCCTTGAATATCACGATCATTGTAGTTATAGCCTACCGATGGCGCGCGGGTGTCTGGGCTGAACTGCACCATCCCGAACGGCGCGCTGGCGCCGGGAAACGTGTTGCCGCCATGGGCGGTGCCAACGAACGGATTGACATAGTCCACCAACGGCTCCGCGATTGAGCGATCACCCGCCAGTGTCATGATGGCGATGACGGCGGTGATAATCGTTAAAATCTTCACGCGTGTTGCTCTCCTCCTAAAGCAAATTAACGCCTGCCAAACAGCCGAAATCAACCCCAAGCAAGCCCGCTTGAAACAGTGAACGATAGATTAACCATTCAACCGGTTAAATCCTGTCACTTTTGAATAGGCGGCAGAACCGGTTTTGAGATGGGAGGGGGGGTGATCGGCGCAAGGAAGCATTTTAAAGCAGGGCTTTTTAGCAAAGGGTGAAAATCGGAGTCCTTAGAAGTTGTTAAAAAACTAACTCAGTGCGAAAATTTTTTTGAAAAGGTTGATTTGTATTGATAGTAAGAGTTCAGTTTTATGGGAATGATTTTCGTTCGACCCCACCCCAGCCCTCCCAGCAAGCGGGGAGGGGGAGGGAGTTTAGCGGTGGTGCTTTTATCTTGCCCCCCAGTCCCTCTTAATCCCCTCCCCCGTTTACGGGGGAGGGTTAGGGTGGGGGTGCATCCAATATGGTCGTAAATGATTCCCGTAAAACTGAACACTTACGATTTGTATTGATAAATATTGGAATGGGTGGTACAATATTGTAGTACGGACTGGTACTACCTAATTATGTGAAGCGAGTTAATGAAGGTCACGGCTTTAGTGTCTTTCATTCTCTCTCATACAAATCTGGATGGGCGAGGTGAGTTGGATGGCAAATGGCTGCTGCAATAAAGAGAAAATCCTGCGAGTGGCAACCGATCTCTTCTACCGAAAGGGCTATCGCGCAACCAGCCTGGATGAGGTGCTTTCCGCAAGCGGAGTTTCAAAAAGCAATTTTTACTACCATTACAAGAGTAAAGAGCATCTGGGACTTGCGGTGTTGGAAGAGAGGCTCTGCAATTTTTCCCGATCGTTGGGCAAAACCCTAAAGGACGGCAATCGGCAGCCGAAAGAGCGGCTGGCTGCCTTTTTCGACAACATTGCGCAGGAACAGCTTCAGGTCCTAAACAAGGGAGGATGCCCCTTCGGCAACCTGTCGGTCGAGATGAGCGAGCACAGTGACCTGTTTCGATGCCGCATCGCCGACGTTTTTCGGCAGTTGCAGGAAGAGCTGGCTCAATGCCTTCAAGATGGAATGGGAACCGGTGATTTTCGGGACGATCTGCCGGTGGATGATACCGCTCTCTTTTTGCTGGCAACCTGGCAAGGGATGCTGGTATTGACCAAGACCAGCAAGAGCCTGTCCCCGTACCTGAGCGTGTCCAAAGTCTTCCGGCAGCTCCTGTCGAATGAACCGACAGCAATATCAGATCAATTGCAGACGCAATGAAACTTTTTTGTCAGTTCACTCGTCTATGTAAATAGGACGGACTGGTTCTACCTAGCACTTATACGTTAATGGGAGTATGCACGCACTAAGCCAAGAGAGGGAGGTAGGCCGACATGAGTGTTCAGCAAATCGCATTAAACGCAAATACATCAACTCCGGCTTTGCAGCAGGAGTTTGAGAAACTAATAGCCAACACCAAACGAAAAGCCTATAACATGGCCTATCGAATGACCGGAAATCGGGACGACGCTGAGGATCTGCTTCAGGAAGCCTACTTGCGAGCCTATCGGTCATTTCATACCTATCATCGGGATATGCCGTTCGAAAGCTGGTTCTACCGCATTTTGTCGAACCTGTTCATTGACGGACTGCGGCGCCGCCCGCGCCAAAAGGCGGTTTCGCTGGATCAACCGGTCAGCGAAACGAACGAGGAAGACGGCGTGGCGCTCGATATCCCCGATCCTACCCCGAATCCGGAAGAGACGTTTTTAACCACCCGTATGGCTGAGCCGCTTGAAAATGCGCTCGCATCACTGCCGGAAGACTTTCGACTGGCGGTTCTCTTCTGCGATGTGGATCAGATGTCTTATGAAGAGATCGCCAACGTGATGGGTACCTCGATCGGGACCGTTCGCTCACGGATCCATCGCGGGCGGCAGATGCTGCGACGATTGCTGACCGCCAATAGCGGTGATCACAACCGCACGACGACACGGGCGCGTGCACAGCAGCATAATACCAAGATGAACAAGCCTTCCCCAATTCATCACATCGGCGCGTAAACGACACCGCTCCGATATTGCGTCTCGATAGGTTGCTACTGCAGCCCTTCCGAGTTACAATCCGGATTGCGAAACCTTAATTTTGCAATCCGGTGACTTACTCAACAAAGCCGACCTTACCGTTTTCGGCTGCCATTACACTGAATTCCCCAATTGATAGGGTTCAGGTGGGGGTATAATTTCGCCATGCCCAAGCATCCTACCACCCCAACCGAGCGCGGAGCAAAGCACCTCGTCGCCACCAATCGCCGGGCGCGTCATGAGTACGAGATACTGGAGCCGTATGAGGTTGGGATTTCACTGGCCGGCACCGAGGTGAAATCAATTCGAAGCAGTAAGGTCAGCCTGCAGGAAGCTTACTGCCGCATCGAAGGAAACGAAGCCTGGATTTACGGGATGTATATCCAGCCATTTCCTCAAGGTAACCGCTTCAACCTGGAGCCGAATCGACGCCGAAAACTGCTGCTGCACCGCTGGGAAATCAACCGCCTGCGCGCCCATACCGAGCAAAAAGGGCTGACCCTCGTTCCCCTCTCCCTCTACTTTGAGCGAGGATTCGTGAAGCTTGAGATCGGGTTGGCGAAGGGCAAAAAGATTTACGACCGTCGCAAAGACATTGCGGAACGCGACACGGAGCGGGAACGGCGGCGGGAGCTATTTCAGCGAAACTAATCCAATCGTCTTAAATTGAGACCTACCAATCCGCCATCGAGCCATCGTCGGCATGGAACCAGCGCCCCACATCCGGCTTGGGCTGGAGCGGACGCGATTTCAGAAAATCTTCATTCAGCTCGATACCCAGCCCCGGCCCATTAGGCAGCTCGATGTAACCGTTTGTCACCTCAAATGGCGCCTTTAGATAGCCTTCACCGAGATGCACGTACTCCTGGATGAGAAAATTGGGCGTGCAGGCGTCAATTTGAAGGGCGGCAGCCAGATTGATAGGACCGTAGGGATTGTGCGGCGCGACCGCCACATAGTAGGCTTCGGCCATCGCCGCAATGGCGCGGGCTTCAAAGATGCCGCCGCAGATGCAGGGATCCGGCTGTAAAACGGCGGCCGCCGACTTCTCCAGTATCTCCCGAAAGCCCCATTTGGTGAAAAGGCGCTCGCCAGTTGCAATCGGGGTTTTAAACTGACGCGCCAGGTTAGCCATTGCATCCACATTTTCAGGCAGCGCCGGCTCTTCAATGAACATCGGATGACATGAACGTAAAGCCTCCTCCAACCAGATGGCCATTGCCGGCGTTACCCGGCCATGAAAATCCAGCAGGATATCAACGCCGGAGCCTACCGCATCACGAATGGCGCTCACCCGGTTCACCGCCTCTTCCACCACCTGGTAGTGGTCCACCATCTTCACCCGATCAAATGGACAGAGCTTAAAGGCGGTAAATCCTTGAGTTACCAGATTGCGCGCGCTCTCCGCCAGCTCGGTCGAAGTGCTTCCATGGGGACGGGAGTAGACGCGGATACGATCACGAACCGCGCCGCCAAGCAACTGGTAGACCGGCGCCCCCAGCGATTTGCCGAGAATATCCCATAGCGCCATCTCGATACCGCTGATGGCGGCGTTGAGCACCGGCCCCCCGCGCCAAAACGCGCCCCGATAGAGCGCCTGCCAGAGATGCTGTATTCGCCGCGGATCCTGCCCGAGCAATCCGTCCTCATAATTGTGAACTGCTGCAGCGATGACCGGAGCTTTGTCTCCCAGCGATTCACCCCAGCCGTGAAGTCCCTCGTCGGTGCTTATTTTTATGAAAACCCAGCGTGGCTCCACTGAAAAGGTTTCAACCTGAACGATCTTCATGGGGCACCCCCTCAAATTTGTTGCAATGGGTCATGCGGTTATGGGTCGGTCGGCAGCAGCGACCGCGGTTCGGCTTTCCGCAGGGTCGCAGCGGTATCTTCCGCGTGAGTATCCACGATGAAAACACCGGCACCCGCCTCGGAGCCGGCTAGATATTTGAGCTTATCGGGCGTTCGATAAGGCGGTTGGAATTCGATATGCAGATGGGCTCCCTCGTAGTGCCTCCCATCAGTAGGAGCCTGGTGCATCAGCATCATATAGGGCAGCGAGAAGCCCCAGAGGTGGTTGTACTTGGTCGTGATCGTCTTCAGCGCGACAGCAAAATAATGCTGTTCCCGGCTTGAAAGTGATGCCAGTGTCGGATGGTGATTTCGGGACACTAAGTGCGTTTCATAGGGATATCGCGCGAAAAACGGCACATAGATGACGAAGCCTTCGTTCTCATATACGATTCGCTTGGCGTCGGCCAGCTCTCGACCCATAATATCACAAATCAAGCAGCGACCGGTTTTATCATGATGTCGCTTCGCTGCCTCTAGCTCTTTGGCTGGGATGGGCGGTATGAACGGATAGGAGTAGATTTGGCCATGCGGATGCGAGAGTGTAACGCCGATCTCTTTGCCTTTATTTTCAAATATCAGTATGTATGAGACATCATCGCGTGCTCCCAGCTCGACAAATCGGTCAACCCATACCGAAATCAGATTCTCAATATTTTTCAACGGCAGATCGGCCAGCTCGACATCATGATTGGAGCTATAACATACCACTTCGCAGACGCCGGCGGCAGGCCTTACCGGATAAAAATCGTCATCGTTCAAAGATGGGGCCGGTGGCTCCCGTTGCAGTGAAGGAAACTTATTCTCAAAGACGGCGATTTGATAGTCCGGCGCCGGGATTTCGGTTGGAAAAGCACCGGGTCGAGTGGGACAGAGCGGACAGTAGTCGCGCGGGGGAAAGAAGGTTCGCTCCTGGCGATGGGTTGCCGTAATGACCCATTCCTCCAGCAGTGGATTCCAACGCAGCTCGGACAATGGCACCTCCTCCTTTTATTCGCCGGTGGTATTTTGCGATTCCGATCTCTTTTTTTCTTTAGCCGATGCGCTGGAAGGAGTAGGCCGATTCAGGTAATAGTCCGACAGGTCCTCATCAAAGTGGTAAAGATAGAGAAAACGCCCATCCTCCTTTAAAATACGCTCTTTACGCATGTTCTTAATTGATATTTTTGGTTCCACCATCGAATTACCTCTAAGAAGTTGTTGAAAAAGTCGGTGCATCCTAAGGATAGATAAAGAATTTTTTAATCGGATATTGAACTTCCGGAGATATTTTAAGAAATTTTACCCTATTATACCCAACCGCACTTTGCCACAATCCACAGCATTAAGATGCTTGCGGTAACGGTCAGCAGGGTGGTGGCAAGCCCAACCCGTAAAAATGTCCAAAAACTCAGTGGACAATCGTCCTTCGCCCGCTGAGCCACAATCATATTGGCCACGCTGCCGATCATCGTCAAATTGCCGGCGAATGTGCTGGAGGCCGCTAGCGCCAGCCAAAACAGGGAGGCATGATGCAGCTTGGTCAACGAGGTTTTCATCAGCATCACAAATGGAACGTTGGAAAAGAGGTTGCTGCCGATGGTGCTGATCGCTGAAAATTCGGCGATCTGCCGCAGCCGCCCCCTATTTCCTCCGACGACAAGCGGCATCATGTGATTGATCCATTGGTTGCCGGCCCGCGTAACGCCGTCCATTACGACGAAAAGCCCGGCAAAAAATATCAGCAATGACCAATCCACATCGCTGAAAGCCTTCTCAGGCGGTTCTCCTGCCCAAACAAAAATGACGACCGCGGCGGTGAGCGCGCTGATATCCAGCGGCGCACCGCTCAAAAAGGCAATGAGCAGCAGAGTCACCACCACCACAACCTTCAACGCCAGGCGGCGATCCACTGCGACCGATTCATCCAGATGCTGAGTGAAAGGTTGATGAGAAATGGCTTTGCGATAAAAAAGCTGAATCACGCCGCCGTTGATGGATAGGCACACCAAACCAATCGGCATCATAAAGAGGGCAAAGCCAGGCCATGACCAGCCGGAAGACTGCCCAATCAGCATATTTTGTGGATTACCGGTCAAAGTCATCACCGAACCGATATTGCTGGAGGTGGCCAGTGCCAGCAAGTAGGGCTCTGGATTGAGTCGGCGAAAACGGGCTGCTGCAATCACCAACGGCGTCATCAGGAGGCAGATCGTATCGTTTACGAAAAGCGCGGAGAGGATACCGGCGCCCCAGACGGTTATCCACAGAAGCTGAATCGGATTTGAGCTGAGGGTTACCAACCGGCCGGCCATCCAGGAGATAAGACCGGAGCGAACGAAATAGCTGATCAACAGCATCATGCCAAGCAAAAGACTCAAAACGCTCAAGTCTATGCTGGCTGCCGCCTGGTGGCGGGTTAGGACTCCGGTCACCACCATCAAGACGGCGCCGATCAAGCCGGCAGCCGGGCGATCCAATTTACGAGGAGAATTTTCCCCGGCCAAGATGATCAAATAGGTCAGGGCAAATATTGCGATTGCAACTGTTTCGTGGCTCAGCGACCAATCTCTCCTCTCAACCAATACAACCGCTTTGAAAGCGGTGAATTAACGATGAATTAGCCGGCCGCCGCGTATTGGGATGCCAGCTCGGCGGCTCCCATAATTCCGGCTTCATCCTCAAGCTCCGCTCTGACAATGGTGCAAGCCTCCGCAATGCTGCGAATCGAGTTCGCGCGGGCGCTTCTTTCGGTCGCCTCCAACAAGCCGGTCGCAGCCGCAATCCCACCCCCGATTACCACCATCTCCGGGTTGATTAAATTAATTAAGTTCGCCACACCGATTCCTAGATAGTAGCCCGTCTCCTGGAACGTCTCGATAGCAATCGGATCGTTCGCTCGTGCCGCCTGGTCAATGATGGCCGGGGTGAGGGCGAGCTTATCCCCTTTCACCAATTCCCAGAGCAGGCTGGGGCGGCCTTCCGACAATTTTCGCGCAGCCCGATCACTAATCGCATCGCGCGCCGTCATCGCTTCCAAACACCCATAGGTCCCACAACCGCAACGCCGTCCGCCCGGCATGATAACCATGTGTCCGATTTCGCCGCCCCCGCCCGTTGTTCCCTGCACCACCTTGCCATTGATAATGATTCCGCCACCGATACCGGTCCCCAGCGTAAACATGACCATCGTTTGAACCTTACGACCGGCCCCGTAGCGAAACTCGCCCAACGCGGCGACATTGGCATCGTTGTCAAAAACGACCGCAATCGAAAGGCGATCTTCCAACCGCTTCCTAAGTGGAACGTTGTGCCACATCTGAAATTTATCATCCACCATCGCGCCGAAGTTGGGAGCCCACCGCACCACTCCGTTTGCAACGTCATGTTGGCCCGGAACCGCCATTCCGATCGCAGCGATGTCCTCCGGATGTTGATTCGCCTTGTCGATCGCCTTCTGTATGGTATCGGCGATGCGATCCACCACTACGTCGGTTCCTGCCTTCGCATCGGATGGCTGCTTATCCTGGCCGATGATCTTTTCGTTGCGATCCACCACACCGGCCCGGACGTTCGTGCCGCCCAGATCCACTCCAATTACATATTTGGCGTCAGCGCGAGGCTTCATATCGTTCTCCTTATGATTAACTTTGAAATACGTTCACAACCGGTCAATAAGCGGATTGCAGCCGTTATTTGGAACCGGCTTTGCCGGAATCGCTGGAAACGAAGCGATCAATATCGGCCAACTTTTCCACCAACCGATCCTCTAACTGCTCAGCCTGCCCATCACTGGTCAGAAAATTATTGAGCAGAATACTGAAGCAGAGCGGTTCTCCATCCTTGGTGGTCACATAACCGGACAGCGTGCTGACGTGATCGAGCGAACCGGTCTTGGCGGTGCAGTTTCCGGCAGCGAGGGTTCCATGCATTCGGTACTTTAACGTTCCCGATCGGCCGGCAACCGGCAGCGATTCCACGTACGTAAATACGTTGGATGAAAGGCGCATATCGCTCAGCAGATCACAGAAAAAATGGGGCGTTACCAGGTCGTGGCGGGATAAGCCCGATCCGTCCACCACATTGATTTGATCAACTGGCAGCTCCAATGTGCTGAACCATCTCATCTCGTCCGCAATTCCGCTTGCGTCAGAGCCTTTATGACTGACGACCGCGCCCACCGTTTTCAAGAGGCATTCCGCAATGAAATTATCACTGGGACGATTCATCAACTGCAGCAATCTCGAAAGCGCAACCGAATAGTGGGTCGCCAGCAGATGGGCGCTTGCCGGAGTAGTACCGATCACATAGGCGGGCTTGCTCCGAGATCGGTTTGTCAGCCCACTCATGTCATCGTGCGTAAGGATGTGGCAAAACAATAGACCGACGTAGCGCGCTGGATTGTTCACGGTGATGACAGTCGGTCGGTACTGGTCAGGGCTTAAATTCATGGCTAATCGGCCCGATACAACGAGCACATCGCGTCCCATCTTACGAGTGACCACTAGGTGAGAGGGGTCGCCCGCCTGAGCAGTAACGGCATGATTCTCCACCGCAAAATAGGTGCGCAGCGGCTTTGTGAAGACGTGAACCGGCTCGCCGGCCCGACGACCGGGCAATACCTGCACCCTCATCAGGTTGTGGTTGACGTTCAGCCCGCCGTTACCCGCCGCATAATAGTAAGGCAGGTCATCGCATTCCCACCCATATCCGATACGCCGATCGTCAAAGATGTGATTATCCAATACAATCCGGCCGTTGATTTGATGAATGCCGGCTCTCTTTACGCGGTTCGCCATCTGAATGAGATCAGCGGTGGTTAAACTGGGGTCGCCGGCGCCCTTCAGGATTAAATTCCCATCGAGGACGCCTTTGTGAGTAATTGTGCCGGTGTAGAGCAGTTGCGTTTGATAACGAAAAGTGGGGCCGAGCCAGTGAAGCGCCGCCGCGCTGACCAGCAGCTTCAAATTGGAGGCCGGCATCAGATCGGAATCGGCATTTTTCCGGTAATAGACCTGCCCGTCCAGCAGGGATTGAACCATCACACCGACGGTTGCGCCGGGCAACGGGTGAGCGCTGAATAGGTCACTGAGATCATTCGTGATCGGGTTTGCAAAGCAGAGGCGCGGCAATAAGAAGAGTGAAAAGAGGGCGACCGGCAATCGTGGTATTCCTGTCATTTTCCGATGGCTTCGGTGTAACCGATATGATGATTTCGTGAACATGTTGGCGTCATTATAGTCAGAATGGGCGCTATCGTCAATGGAAAGAGTTCAATTTTCGAGGAATGTTTTCTAGCAGCATTAGTCGCCCCCCACCCCAACCCTCCCCCACGAGGGGGGAGGGTGTCATTGCGAGCGAAGCGAAGCAATCTCCTTCACCAGTCCTCTCTCAGGATTGGGCGGGATGGGGGTCAAGACACACCGCCCTGTAATACCCGCCTCAATTACCCAGAGAACTGAACTCATTCCGTCAATGTTGAGTTCGGCTGCCACTAAAATAGTGTGGAAACCTGATCTTGGCATCCTCGCTGGATTGAATGGGGATTAGCCCTTCGGGAAAACTCCCCCCGATTGTGCCGCCGCTTCTGCTCCCCCGGGTATATGAGGGAGCAGGAAATTTTGGGAGTGAAACGAGCGCACGGGGTGCGAAATTTTATAAGCGACCGGGGTTGGGTTATCCACTTTAGGACCCCGCTCCTTCACGTATCCGGAATGCAGCAGAATGAGCACCAGTGCCCCCAGCACAATCCGATAAACGATAAAAATGCCGGTGTTATGCTCCTTCATATAGCCCATAAACCAGCGGACAACGATATAGGCGAATATTCCCGCCACCAGTGAACCCAACAGATAGGGCCACACCATCGGCCCCAGGTGAGACTTGCGCAGCACCTCTTGCAATTTGTACACACCGGCTGCCGTGATGGCTGGGATGCTCAAGAGAAAACTGAATTTGGCCGCGCTTTCGCGATCCAATCCTTCGAAAAGACCGGCCGTAATGGTCACGCCTGAGCGTGAAGCCCCCGGCACCAGGCAGAGCACCTGCGCCCAACCGATAACCTGACTTTGCTTGAAAGTGATTTTATCCAGTGGAAAGATCCGTTTACCCACCATTTCGGACCACCAGAGGATGAGGCCGAGCAGGATCAAGCTTGCCCCAATGTAGTTCAGGCTGCGGAAGGAGGTATCTATCTTGTGTTCCAGCGCGACTCCGAATATGATGAGGGGAATCGTTCCTAAAATCGTAAACCAGCCCAATTTTGCATCCAGGCTGCCCTTTAATCCCCTCATCGGCGTCTTGGTTTCCCAAATCCCGCGGAGGTAATTTTTTATATCCTGCCAAAAATAGGCTATGATCGCGACGATGGGTCCCAACTGCACCACGGCTGAAAACGCGGCGCCCGGATCGCGCATTCGGAACAATATTTGAGGAATAACCGCCATATGCGCCGTACTGCTGATCGGAAGGAACTCGGTCAGCCCTTGCAGCAATCCCAGTAAAACCGCTTGTAGGTAGTTGATGGGCACAACCCCGTAGCTCGGCATTCATTTCGCTCCTTGCAAATGGAATGATACTGCGGACTAGTCATACTGCTTTGCAGGTAACAGTTCAGTTTTGCGGGAATGATTTTCGTTCGACCCCACCCCAGCCCTCCCCGCAAGCGGGGAGGGAGAGGGAATTTAGCGGCGGCGCTTTTATCTTGCCCCCCAGTCCCTCTTAATCCCCTCCCCCGTTTACGGGGGAGGGTTAGGGTGGGGGTGCATCCAATATGGTCGTAAATGTTTCCCACAGAACTGAACTCATTCCTTTGCAGGCCAGATTGAGTGGTTACCGATGCCGGCTACCCCCCCGTCCGCTGATGGAAATGATTGTACCCTCGTTAGCCAAAGTGAGGATGCTTGGGGCGTCAATGAATCGAAAGAATCGAATGCTGAGTGATTCCGACTGGCCGAACCCGCTCGGCCGATCGCCTCGATCTAACCAAGGTGCAGATTGTGAAAGAAACCGATAACCGGAGTTAATACGACCTCCCGCCGGTCCCGTAAAAAACGCAATACGCTCAAGCTGACCACGCTGCCCAAAACGGCGCCTCCCAAAACGTCGCCCGGGTAGTGGGCGCCGACAAAAACCCTTGCAAAACAGAGCCAGATCGCCATCGCCAGCATCAGAAAACCCATTTTACGGTGCTGAGCCAGTACCGGCCAGACGATCGAGAAGGCGAAAGTCGCGTGGTCACTGGGAAAAGAAAAGTCGCTCGTTCGGCCGACCAGCAGGATAGCGGCATGGTGGACATAGGGTCTCGGTCGTTGCATAGTCCAGCCGATGGCTTGGCCGATGGCGAGGGCGATTGAGGTTGCGGCGGCGGTGATAAGAACGGTGCCCTGCGATATCGGTTTACGAGTAAACCATAACCCCACCAACAGTGCGATGAAAACCCACGGCATATAAACGGCACAAAAGGCCATCAGCTCATCGGTAATATGATTTTTGCCCGCCAGACCGTTAATGACGTGGAATAGGGCTAAATCCATAATCAACTCCTCCTTATGCTCTTTTGCCGGCTGAATATCCAGCCCGACGGACCGGCCTCAACCGATGCAATTTTAGACACAACAATTTTTGTTTACGGAAACTTAACGCCCGATTGTTTCAACCGAACAGCTTAATTAAAAAATCAGCAGGAAAATCAGGCCGGACATCGAATTTTAAGAAGATCAATGAGTGGAAAAATAATGAATCGGGCAGCAGCGGTCGTCTTTCCGATGAGGAATTTTTCGAGATAAACGACTGGAATACGAGCCCTACCCCATCATTTGATGGAATGAATCGTTTTTACAATCAAGTTCATCCTTACGAATTTGGGAGCATTCAATGAACTTTATCGTGATCGTCAGCGATACCTTGCGTCGCGATTTTTTGGGCTGTTACGGCGGACATGAGGCGGATACGCGCCATATTGATGCTTTTGCAAACCGCTCGCTTGTCTTCGATCGGGCTTACTCGGCCAGCTTTCCCACCGTGCCTCACCGCCGCGATGTGATGACCGGCCGTTACACTTTTACCTATACCCCTTGGGCGCCGCTGACTCAAAAGGAGCCGGTTCTATCCGATATGCTCCGGAAGGCGGGCTATACCAGTATGATGATCGCCGACAATCCTCACATCCTGGAAAACGGTTATCATTTTGATCGCGGATTTAGTGCCTTTGAGTGGATTCGCGGCCAGGAATCGGATCGCTGGAAGCTTTCGCCAACATCTCCCTCTTATCCTTGCGACCCGGTTAAGCTGCGCCAACCCCATTCGCTGACCGCCTCCCACCACCGCCTATCCGCTCAATGGCGGTATGAGGATGACCGCTTTGTCGCGCGAACCATGGCCACTGCCTGCCGCTGGCTGGAAGACAACCGCGAACTGGATCGGTTTTTCCTGTATGTGGATGCGTTTGATCCGCACGAGCCCTGGGATCCACCGCAATGGCTGGTTGACAAATACGATCCGAATTACCATGGCGATGTGGTGGACTACCCGCGGTACGAGTATGTGGATGAATTCCTCACGCCGGAGGAGCTGAAACACTGCCGCGCCCTCTACACCGCTGAAGTGACGCTGGTGGACCGCTGGGTGGGGCGCCTGCTCGAAAAGATTGAAGATATGGGGCTGCTGGAAAACACGCTGGTACTCTTAACGAGCGATCATGGTTTTTTGCATGGCGAACATGGCATCATTGGAAAGTCGTTGATTCAGCCATCGGGCTTCCGATACATTCCCCTTTATGAGGAGATCAATCATATCCCCTGGATCGCGCACTATCCGGATGTCAAGCCCCGGCGAACCTCCGCCATCGTGCAACCGCCCGATATCCTTCCAACCTTGCTGGATTTTGCCGGCATGCAACCTTCGGATCCGGTGGATGGCATCTCATTCCGCCCCGTTATAGAGGGAAGCGACGACGCCCGCGATTATGCGGTCGCATCTCCGTATGCGCTGGAAGGCGGCGCCGCATCCGCACAAGCGACCGTAACGTTTGACCGCTGGTCAGCCGTTTTGAGCGGCCGTCTTCCAGGGCAGGTTCGTGAAAGCGACGCAGCGGTGGACGGCTCCGAAAAGCGGCTTGGTGATACCGTTCATTCCAACGACCTACTGTTTGACCTTACAGCCGATCCCAGCCAGCAACAAAACCTGGCCGAACAACATCCTGAAGTGTTGGATCATGCCCGCCGACTTCTCATCGAGACGCTTACCGCCGCCAAAATGCGTGAGGATGCGATCGAACTATGGAAATAGTCACATCCCGATCGCCGATGATTGCGCTGGGAGTGGGTATGTTGTTACTGACCCTTGGCACGATATCCGCCGCCGACGTCCAGAGCGCAAGCGAGGTAAACCCCATCACAATTCAGAATCGTTACATCAAGCTGGGTTTCGACCGCAAGACCGGCGCCTGGATTTCACTGATTGACCGCCGAACCGGGAACAATTTAATCCGAGCGGGCAAAGAAAGGCTGATGGCGCCCGGATTGTGGCCGCCGCAGCTCAACAAAGCACTGATTGACCAGGCAATCGCCAGCCATCACGCTATCGCTTTGCCGGCAACCTGGCAATTTGCGCCAAATCCAACCGGCGCTGCGGTTCTCAACAATCCGCCTGGCGGTGATTATCAGGGGCTGAGCTGGCGGTCCACCCCCATACCGAGCCGTCTTGGATCGGGCGACAACCGGCTGCACAATCGAATCGGCGTCTTCTGGTATCGAACCGAGTTCCAGATACCGAGCGATTGGCAGGGTAAAAACCTGTTGCTGATCGTTGGAGCGGTTGATGATTTCGATGTCACCTACGTGAACGGAGTTGAAGTGGGCGAGACCGGTCTCGGCACCCCCTTTAACTGGGAAACGCCGCGGCTCTATCACATCCCAGCCCGAATTATCCATACCGATCGGCCCAATCGGCTCTTGATTAAAGTCATCAACGCCGCCTTCGATGGAGGGATTACGGAGGGTCCTGAAGTCGTGGCGCTCGTCTCCGCGCTGAAAGAACCCCTCCTGCAAGGACCCACCCTATCCAGCTACTCCATTCATCAAAGTAACGATCGAGCCGCCCTCGATTTGAGCGCGCATTACGGCACTTACCGCTGCACCTACCGATATACGTTGAGCAAAAACCGACCCCTGTTTTGGAGGCAGTTGTTCGTTCAAAACACAGCGGGCAACGTGCAGATCATGAATGGAATAAACTGCCAAACTTCCCCATTTCAAATCGGCTCCGACCAACAGATCATCTTTCCCGGTACGCTTCCGGTCGGCGATAACCCGCTAAGTCAGTTGAAAAACGGCGCCGTCTTGAGCGCCCGAGATCAAAATCCACTCGTAGTGTTCTGGGATCGTAATACAAAGATTGGATTGGGCGCCTGGTATGATAGCGAGCAGGAATCGGCATCCGCCTCAGTCCAAAGGGATGGCGACGGTGCGCGGATCAATTTTTATCAGGGCATTATTGATCCCTTGAAACCGGGAAATACAGTGGCGCTCAGCCGGGAATATATCTGGCTTTCACATAATAGTCGCGATGCAGCACTGGAAGACGTCCAGATGGTTTACCGGCGGATCGGACTTCATCCACCAAACAGGCAGTATAAACATCTGGGCCGGAAAATCCTCTATTGCGGCCATCCGGGTGGAACTCCCGAGATGCACTTTATAGGCTACGGCGGCTTTAAGGCGCTGGATAAATACCTGCCCACGCTGAAAAAGATGGGGATCAGCCTGTTTTGGATGCTGCCGATCTGGGATCACGGATCGGATCCTCGCTGGAACCTCTACGCGCCTTTTGATCAATTTAAGGTTAGTAAATTGTACGGCACCTCCAAACAGTTGCAAAAACTTTCAAGCGATGCAAAAAAGGACGGAATTCGGCTCATTTTCGACATGGTTCCGCACGGCCCTCCCGATTTCACCCCACTGGCGAAAGACCACCCTCAGTGGATATGCCGCAATCAAGATGGATCATTTCACTATGAATGGGGTCAGGTCAGTTTTGATTATGCGCAGCCTGGCTGGCAAAATTATATGCGGCGAGTAGCCTCCTGGGATGCCAAACAATATGGTGCGGTGGGGGCCAGGGTGGATTGTGGAAACGGCAGCCCCCCTAATTGGAATCCGGATGTCAAGTATAGGCCCAGCTTTCCGACATTAGGCGGCGGTCTGGAGATGAACCGTGCGATACGGGACGGATTTTTGTCGGTTAATCACCGAGCCGTTTTGCTGCCGGAGGAATACAGCGGTGATAATATCTACTACCGCGCCGCTGACCTGACCTATGACGCGCAGCTTTACTACCTCATGATGGACCTGCAGGATCGAAACGCCAATCCATCGGAATGGGCGCACTCTCTTGGCCTCTTTCTTCACGATCAACAGTTAACGCTGCCACTCGGCGCGATCAAGATGCGGTGGGTCAGCAACCACGATACCGTCTCTTGGACATTTCAAAAAGGGCGACCGGCCACCATTTACGGCGTGCCGAAATTACGGGCGTTATGGGCATTATGCGCCACTATTCCCGGCGTGCCGATGCTCTATCAAGGTGATGAAAACCCGGCTATTTACGGCGGTAAAGGGGTTGATAACGTAGACTATCTATCGCGCATCTATGGATTAAGGAATCTCACCCCGGCCTTAAATCGAGGATCCGCGCATTATGATATGATAAAGGCGACCAACGGAATCTTCACCTGCCTCCGGCAGTATCGAAAGCAGCAGGCCATTGTTTTAATCAGCTTCAACCCCGACCCGATCAAAACCGAGCTTCGTCTGCCCACTAAACTCAATGGCCGCTGGGAAGACCGCCTCGCTGATCAGCCGATTCGGTTAAGTGATGGCAGCAGTCTCTCGATGAAGCCCTATCAGGTCAGGGTACTGGTGAGGAATGATCCCTGATTAACCCACCTCCACACCCATCTGAGTAACGAAATATTCGGCCTTCAAGGGTTCGCCGGTTGCCAGCTTCAGCGTCTCATCCCAAGGGTGGGTAGCGCCCAATTTGAAAACCCGCTCCTGCAGAGTGCGACCGACTTTCGGGCTGTTCACCAAGGCTTTTTCTCCCTCATCGGCGATGACTTGAGACACGATATAATGATGGAGCTGTGAGGCTACCATCTCGCCCAGCAGATAATTTTGATAGTAGACCGGAACCTGAGCCAGATGAATTTTTGCCGCCCAATCAGGCTCACTGCGGCCTTCCGGCTTACGGATATCCTGGTATTTCTCCACTAGATCCCACCAGAGTCGGTTTAAGTCTTGGTCCGGCTGGCGATACATCTCGCGCTCAAAGTGAATCATCACCAAACACCAGCGGGTGAAAACAAGCAGATGAGACCCCAGCGCCCGATCCGTAGTGCGGCCGATTGAGATGGCCTGCTGCTCATCCAAGCCGAGATACCGCTCCAGCCAATCCCGATTCATGCTCAACCGCCCCATCAGCTCCGCGATCGCTTCGGTAAACAGTGTATGGGCTGGTTCACGCAGCAGGTAAGGCAACTGTGGATCGTTGTATTTATCGTAAACCGCATGGCCCAGCTCGTGCAGGATGGTGGTCATCCATCGCGCATCGGGTCTCAAATTGCAGAGGATGCGGACATCACCATTTCGGTCAATATCGGTGCAAAAGGCATGCTGAGACTTACCGGACTTTTCATAGAGATCGCTGCGCGCCAGAATGTCATCCACCGGAAGCCCGATTTCGGTGTAAAATTGGCTGGCCAGCTCAACCAGATTCGCGGAGGAGAAAAGCTGATACAGGGCCAAGTCGTCCGGCGGCGCTTCCTGGAAAAAGGGGTCGCTATAGTGCCAGGGATAGATATGATCGCTGGTTGTTCCAAAGCGAGCGGCGAGCTGATCATCCAGATCCGACTTATAACGCCTCCAAAGCGGTTCCGTCTGCCGGTGGAGATCCTCCAAAATCGCAAACAGGCCCTCTTCATCCAGCTCCGAAAGGTGGAGCGACATCGAATAAAAATCGGCATAGCCGAGTCGCTGCGCTTCACGATTCCGCAGTCGAATCAGCTCCTGGATTCGATCTACCACTCTGGGCGCGATGAGCTTGCTCGCCTCCCAAGCATCTTTTCTCAGCGCCACATCGTTGGAGCTGCGCAAAATATCGGCAATGTGATTATCGGTGACCGGCTTGCCCCGCAACGGCGCCCGGAAGTTATCGTACTCAGCCTCGATCTCCTTTTCAATGTTCACGATCCGATCAATCACGTCGGGCGGAAACTGGCCGCCTTGATAGGCGTTCAACAGCAGCTTGAGCTGACGGGCCAATAGCGGATCGGAGGGCGGGTCATCGCTCATCCGCAATATCCTCTGGTAATCCTTCGGTTCGGAGTAGATTTTCCAGAGTCGGGCCGAAAGCTCGGCGCTCCGGTTGAGATGCTCTTCGGCGCCAGTCAATGCGGCATCCCACCAAGCCAAGGCGGCTTCCCGATTGAGCGGCTCGATGATCTCCAGATGATGTTGTAAAAATTGTTCAAATTCCTTATCACAAGGCATGGCAAATCTCCCCCTCCATTTCCAACTTGCCCCCATTTTATCCGATAATGCTTTTAATCGCCCCCTAATGGAATGAACCAGTCAATAACCGACTGCGTCGTAGCCGGCAGGTCATCGGAAATAAGACGAATGGAGTTAATGGGATAGATGAGCCAGGTTCGGATCCCAACGGTGGCAGCCGGACTTGATCCCACCATCGGTTACCTGCACGCCTGCCGCCCCGGTCGCTCCGCCTTGGTCTATGACCTGATGGAGCCGCTTGCACCCGCAATTGGCCAAAACGGTGGCGGGGTTGGCGGTAAGCGAGGAGCGGGTGAAGGGAGAATTAAAAGATAATATTTACGGATGATAAATAATAAATGAACCAAAAGTACTATTTTGGTAGTACTAATTGGTCTATTTACATCCGGGTAAAGCTGATTTACTATCCTGATAGTATTAAGCTATTCACGGTTTTCCTTACTCGGTACGAGTAGACGATGAGTACTGTAAACCAACTGTACACCTCTAAATATCCGACCTTCCCATATTCCCAATCGAGTTGGGGACATGCTTCAACGGGGGGGCGATATTACTCGCCTCTATCCCTAGCTTCCCGATCTCCACCTGAAAGTCGCGCCGAACCTACCGGACTGGTAGGCAGGCGACTGTACCCGCTGTTTTAGTTGCAAGCCGCCTCTCGCCCCGCCTATGCGAGGCCAGGATTAGGCTGATCTCCACGTTTGCTTCTGCACAACAAGTTGAGTAAATTCAAGCAGAGGTTATTCAAATGTCAGTCACAAAAAGATGCATGTTCATTTATCGGCTGGCGCTTCTCTTTGCTGCCGGCAGCCTTATCGGGAATGAACCGGCCCTCGCTCAAGCTCCATTCCCCTTGCCCACCGACACCAACTTGGCCGCCTACATCTCGGTCAGCGGCAATTTTAGAAACCTCAGCGGGCAGCAGCGCCAATTGACCATGAGCTGCTGGGTGGCCGCCTACACCCCGGGCGAACAGATTGATTTCTCCAGCATAACCGATAAAGCCTTCCTGACGCTCGGCCTACCGGATGAGGGAGGTTGGGGCTACTTCAACTCAATTGATGCAACACTCACCACCACCGTCCACATCACCGACGCAAAGAATCGGCTGGGCCACATTGTGGTTAAGGAAAACGATACGGGTAAACTGGTGGCCGACCTTCAGGCGAATGCCGCCCACAGCGAAATCCAGGGTTCATTCCAGAACGATTCGAGTGTGCGCGATTATGTGGCGACCGTGTTCAGTACCAGCGGCACGACCCTGTCTACTCTGGCGGTGGATTTAGGAAAGTGGGATACCATTGCATGGTACAGCCAAGGCGGTGGGTTTGAGCCGTTTTGTCCTGCACCGATCGCCTGTTCCCAATATACGCCGGCCGGTCCCCCAAACGGCAGCGATTACTTTGGAGTGATCGGTGATCCCACCAAGGCTCCCGGTGTGTTGACCGGCATCAGCTATATGGGAAGGAGTCGCGGCTGCGCGACCCAAGATGTCACCAATGACCAGGGAAACACTATCTCTATCGGTCCGCCGAGTGCCTATTCGTTCGTTAAGAAGGGTCTGGATTGTGATACGGTATCTTTAGCAGGTATCAAAATTAAGGATCCAGCCTCCTATACCCAATTGCAGAACCTTATCGCATCGCTCACCCAAACCGACCCAACGCCGGCGCTCTCAGGCGTGACATTTCCACCTTACTCAAAAGGTTACGCCTACTGGAGAATTGACTTTCAGGGTCAGGCGACCGCGATACTGGCGATCCCATTTGAGCGGGAAAGAAAAGGGGGCAACTGGAGCATCGTGCTCAATGCAATTGTTCCCATTCTCCAACCGAAGGCCGACTTTTTATCGCATCTCGTCATCGCCGCCGCCACTGACTGGCTTGCCAACCAGGCCAACCAGCAGGCTTCGGGTTTAAGGCCGGGTGATGTTTTCTCCTTAGGGGATATCTACGTGCTCACCGCTTCACAAGGAGCTGCGGAACCACGTAACCTTATGCCGATTCTACAAAATGTCACCTTCCAGTTGAAGCCGGATATTCCACCGCCCAGCAGTATGGGTGGAATGGGAATGGGTCAGTTAGACTTGGAAGGAGCCTCTACCACTCCATCTCCACCACCCTACCCTACCGGCGGCACCACTCTTTCATTCAATCCTCCTAATTGGAGCACCAATTTAACTATTGCTAAAGGATGGAAATGGAAGGCAAGTGGCAATATCACTGCTCCGATGGGTTATCAAGGTGGCTTTAAGGAGTTTACCTCTCCGTCCAGTGGAACCGTGACGATCCCGGTAAAGCTAACGGTGCTTTTGCAGTTGCAGGTTTACACTTCGGATCCGAGCGAGCCGGTCAGCGCGCAGGTGCAGTTGATCAACAGCAGCGGACAGGTGTTCGGCCAGGCGACCAGCGCCTCCGACGGCAAAGGGAATGACGTTGCCACCTTTATCACCGTTCCACCAGGAACTTATACGGTAAAGGCCACCGCCCCCTATCGCTCGCCGGGTGAAGCGAGCGTCAATGTGCAGGTAGGCATATCACAAACAACGACGGTGACGCTAGGGGCGTTTCAACCGCCCCCGCCGCCTGGACAGTAAAAGGCCTGCCGACCGGCCATAAGAAGTTATTCATATAGTAGAGGAGGTGGAGGCTGAAACGAGCCACTCCTCTACTATATGAGGTTCATAACATACAAACGAACTGGCCATGCGCCGTGGGCAATGTGTTTTGTTAAA
This sequence comes from bacterium, assembly GCA_021842405.1. Lineage (GTDB taxonomy): Bacteria > Armatimonadota > Chthonomonadetes > Chthonomonadales > JAMCWF01 > JAMCWF01. The sequence continues at coordinate 24,681 of JAKBZR010000005.1, read as the reverse complement.
CACCGAGAGCTTCACCTACGACCCGACCGGCAACCGAACCCAACTGACGCTGAACGGCAACCCGATCAGCTACAGCTACGACAGCGACGATGAGCTTCAGTCAGCCGGCACTAACAGCTACACCTACAACGCCGACGGCGATCAGATCACGCGAACCATCGGCGGCGTAACCAGCAACCTGAGTTACAACGATGCCGATCAATTGGTCTCCATCGCCACTGGGAGCAACACCACCAGCTTCGCCTACGATGCAATTGGGAGAAGGGTTGCCCGCGCCAGTGGAAATACCACCACCGATTTCTGGTATGATGGTGGCAACGTCATTCTTGAGTCGCAAGGAGGGACATTTACCGGAACCTACACCTATGGGGCGTCGCTCATTCGCAGGAACGGCGAGTACTTCCAGTACGACGGCTTAGGCTCAACCCGGACAATCACCAACAGCAGCGGATCACAAACCGCCAGCGCCATCTATGACGGTTACGGCAACACGGTTGCGACCAGCGGCTCAACCAGCTCGCCCTATCTGTTTGCGGCCACATCGGGGTATAGGAACGACAACGATGACGGGCTGATGCTGGTCGGCGCGCGGTATTACGACCCGGCGGTGGGAGAGTTCATCACGCGAGACACCCTGCTCAGCCAGCCGCCCTACCAGTACTGCAACGACGACCCAGTCAACAAGGTAGATCCGAGTGGGCAGGTAAGTTGGTCAGACGTAGGAGGAATAGTTGGTGGTATAGTAGGAGGTGCAATTGGTTATGTAATAGCAGGTCCGCCAGGAGCATGGTACGGTAGTTCAATTGGTGCAGGCTTGGGGGCGGGCCTAGGTACCTACTATGGTGATGGTGGTTCTGTGGGGTCTTCTATAGGTGAGGGAGTAGTTGTCGGTGGTGGTACCTTCATAACCTACCCTGCAATTCCGGCCTTAGGGACATTCTTAAGATCAGGGGTCAGCGCGGAAGAGTTGGAAGCGCTCGCGGCTTTTTTGACCAGAATGTTTAACTCACGTCCTCCATTCGGCCTACATTAGTTAATGCATTTGCTGAAAAACAACCTGGTGGGATGTCTTTCCCCCACCAGGTTGATAACTGAAGCAATAGGGAGATTGCCCAAATATGGATAGAGTAAGTTCGCATCTAGTTATCGAACATGCCCAATGGAAAAAGTTGATCTGGTATTGGCGAGACGTGGCAGGTATTAAAGATATAGTTGAAAATTTATGGTATATTGGGATATGTTATTTTATTTTTGCGATTTTATCAATCATTTTATCCCCTCACTTTATGGATGCGACAATACCCACAATAATAATTCTGTTTTGGGAGTATTTGCCTTATGTAAGAGAACGTTTTATTCTTGATGATGAGGGGATTGATTTAGAGTTCCACGGGATTCTTAATAATAGATTTCGAAAATTAATCGCTAAAGAGGCATCAGATCGGATAACGATTACAGCCTGGCGTGACATTAAAGGTTGGAGAACTTATAAGGGTAGGCCGTTTCCGTTCTTAGTTATTGAGACCACGAAAGGGACCGATTTCTACTTTCTTCGAGGAAAAACAAGCTGGTTTCTATTTCCGAGGGGCTCATTTAAAGATTCTGTTGAAAAGATCGAAACAATTGAAAAGATGCTTCGAGAGCGGTGCTGGTATTTGCAGTAAAATCAATTCTTCTCGCCCTACCTGTTTGCCGCAACCTCTGGTTACCGGAACGATAACGATGATGGGTTGATGCTGGCCGGGGCAAGGTACTACGATCCGGCGGTGGGGTTATTCATCACGCGGGACACCCTGCTCAGCCAGCCGCCCTATCAGTACTGCAACGACGATCCAATCAACGCGGTTGATCCGAGTGGGCACTTTAGTTGGAGTGAATTGGGGAACCAATTTAAAGAGGCAATACAGCTTGATTCTGCAAATCCAGTTATGATGTCAATTGGAGTTGCAGGCTCGGTAGGAACAATCTGGAATGGAGCTTTTGGATCAGGGCTTTATGGTCCCGACCCAGGAATTGGAGATGATATCGGCAATGGTTTAGGAGGAGCGCTCGGAACCAGAGGAAGTGTCGGCGTGATAGATGTTGGAATTGGATTGATTGGCGCAGGAGGTGCTGCAGTAATTGGTGCTCCAATTTTAATCGGCATTGGTATCGTGGCTGCCGCCTATGGAATCGGAGAAGTTGCAGTTTCAATTGGGCGTGGGATTGGTTGGTTGTAATTAACTAATACAATCTATGAAGGGGATAACGAGCATCTTCATTATCCCCTTCATCTTCAAGAAGAATTTCGCCTAAATATATGAATCCAATTTGTCGTATAATTAAATCTTATCCATTAGCTGAGATTTATTTAATAATTTTAGCTGGATTCGTTACTTCTATATATTTCGTATCGGAATATTGGCTTAATAGAGATTATTGGTACCTGATCACTGCTTCAGTTTGCATTTTATTCTTATCAGCAATTTTGCCTTTGGCGTCTCATAATCATCCAAAAGGTCATGTCATAGTAATACTTGCAATACTACAGAGCTTGATATTGAGTTTAAATTCTAGTGACCATTTTATTAAATGGTTTGTTATTCTATACGAAATTCTCTTATATTTATATTACGTTAGAGAATTTCATATAAACTTGTCCCGGAAATAGTGGAAAGTTAAAGAGACCAGTGGCGTAACTCACAACGGAGGAAGACCGCCAGCGCAATCTACGACGGTTACGGCAACACGGTTTCAACCAGCGGCTCAACCAGCTCGCCCTACCTGTTTGCGGCCACATCGGGATACCGCAACGATAACGATGACGGGCTGATGCTGGTCGGTTATCCACCGACACGGTTAACCAATTAACTGATGCTATGGCTTTATTCCCTAATGGATTGCAGCCGACAGTTTCGGCGGGCACTAACCACGCCCGTGAAATCGGTTGATCTTGAATTGATTAGTCTGTAATTATCGCAGTTGAATGGTGATAAGATCGTAGATTTCAGTGTAGATCGCTGTACCTCCGATGGCACTCAGCCAATTCGAACTAGAGATGAGACCACCCCGCTATGTCCGAAATAAATGAATCTGAGTACCGTGCTATCGGTCCCTTCATCCGCCGATATGACCGCGGCAACCGCCCCTACCGTATGCCCGATTGGTCCGATCCAGCCGATTTTTACCGCTGGCAGGATAAAGCCAGAGATCGCCTCAAGCGGCGACTGGGTCCCTGGCCTCGCCGCACCGCGTTGAAACCGCGCCTCCTTTCACGATCGGAACAGCATGGCTACATCCACGAGCTGGTAGATTACATTGGGGCGCCGGGAGATCGAATTCCCGCTCACCTGCTCTTGCCGGATGTTAAAGAGGCTCGACCTGCCATCATCGCAATACATGGCCACGGTTACGGCGCCGATGACGTGGTTGGGATTCGGGAGGATGGGAGTCGGCGCCAAGAGCCGGAGACTTACCACCGGGATTTCGGCCTGGCGTTGTGCCGGCTGGGGTTTGTCGTCATCGCGCCGGAGATGGCCGGATTTGGCCGGCGGCGTGAGTTGTCTGCCATTGCCGACAGCCGGTCGGCCAGCTCCTGCCAGGAGCTCTTCATTTGGTCGCTCATGATGGGCAGCTCTCCCATCGCGGTGCGGGCTTGGGATATCATGCGCACCGTGGATTACCTCACCACTCGGCAGGAGGTGATCCCGGATCGGATCGGGATCATGGGCATATCGGGCGGTGGGATGGTCACCCTTTTTTCAGCGGCGTTGGATCAAAGGCTCAGCGCGGTCTGCATCAGCGGATACCTCAATACTTTTCGCTCAAGCGTGCTTTCCATCGAACACTGCATCTGCAACTATGCCCATGGGCTGCTGGCCGACGCCGAAATGGCCGACTATGCGGCGACCATCGCGCCCCGATCGCTTTGCCTGGAATCGGGCATCCAAGATCCGATTTTCCCGATTGATGCAACCCGAAAAACGGCTGCGATACTGGCAACCCTCTATCACAAATTAGGTTATGGCGATCACTTTTCCGCTGAGTTTTTTGATGATGTTCACCGAATCAGCGGCCAGATGGCCTATCCATTTTTGGCTCATGCGCTGGGACTGCAAAGCGGCCATGCATCCGGGTCGCTTCTTCTATGACGTTGACCGATCCCCCTCGAGAAGGGAACAAAACTCCTTTGATCTGGTGTAAAATAAAAGGTGCTTCACTGAACAACGCAACTTCACTTTCAAGCGAAGCGTATACTAAAACCAAATGACTCTCGTCGAACCGAGCGGACGAAGTCGCGAATCCAAAATTGACTGATCGAGGTGATTAATTGATCAAAGCACATGTCCGTTTTTTCAATAAAATCGTTATCCCGATGTTGCTGCTGACAGCCCTCCAAATGGCTGCATCGGCTCAGCTCCCCGTCGGCACTAAGGCGCCGGCTCTCTGGGTCACCGCTCTAAACGGTAAGGTCATTAAGCTCTCTCAGCTCAAAGGCAAAGTCGTACTGGTGGATTTTTGGGCAACTTGGTGCCCACCCTGCCGGATGGAAATACCCCATCTGCAATCGCTCTATAAACAAAACGCCAAGAAGGGCTTGGTTGTACTGGGGGTATCGGTCGGAGATCAGAGCGTCAATGCGGTGAAGGATTTCGTTCATAGCAACCATCTGACCTATCCGGTTGCTTATGCGCCACAAAATGTCGCGATGCGAATCGGCCAACGGTTCGATTTCAACGCTATGCCCACCACCTACATCATAGACAAAAAAGGTATTATCCGCTTTTCACAGGTCGGTTACGGGTCCGAAGAGGTGCCGGAACTGCACCATCTGATCGCAAAGCTGCTCAAAGAGAAAATCGCCCGGCGTTGATGAAGGCTTTCACCAACTTGAAGCCATCCATTCGGGACAACAATTGAGCAATCCAATATCGAAAAAACAGCGAATGAGTTCAGTTCTCTGGGTAATTTAGGCAGCAGGCTTTACCCCTATAGCAATAATCAACTCCCTCCCCCGTTGACGGGGGAGGGCTGGGGTGGGGGCGAACAAAAATCACTCCCGCAAAACTGAACTCTTACAAAACAGCAAAAAACATGACATTGAAACAAAGGCTGGTTCGTATAGGTGCCTCTCGAATTGCAGGGGTGATGCTTTTTATCGCTCTCATTGTGCTGTTGCTGAAATCTTCTCAGGCGCCAGCAATAGTTGAAAACAGACCAGCGCCCGATTTTCACGCGACCACCCTCACCGGCCTGCCTATCTCATTGCAATCACTTCGCGGTAAGGTCGTGCTGCTCGATTTTTGGGCAACTTGGTGCCCTCCATGCCGTATGTCAATTCCAGGAACCGAGAAGCTCTACCAGAAGTTTCACAAGGATGGCTTTGACGTGGTGGGAATCTCGTTGGATGAAGGGGGATCCGCACTGGTGAGGGATTTCGTCAAGCAAAACGGCATGACCTATCCGATCATTATGGGCGTAAAAACGACTATCCCGTCTGATTACGGAGTCAGTCCCATTCCAAGCTTTTTCTTGATTGACAAAAACGGGCGGATCCGATGGCACCAGGAGGGATACAGCTTAAGCACCGATCATGATCTCACGCAGTATATCCGACAGCTCCTATCACAATAACCACACCACACCGGATTGAACCGATCTTTGCCCCCTGACCATTAAATCAATATCGCACTAACTGAATGTGGCGCACCCATAGCGTCAGCAGGTTTAGATTTGTGTTGCAGCCGATCAATAAAGAAGCAACGTGATGACCTCCGTGCAGGCCGCCAGCAGGATCGGATGGACTGAACGATCCCCAAGTCAAAGATCGTATCGGTATGGCCGTCCAGACCCACTGTTTCGTTGCTGGAAATCCACCTTCCGTATAGTAGGTCGAGCCGTTCGGCTTCCCAATCATTAAGCGTACTTGGGTTGCAGGGTCGGTCACGCTGGTTCGATATTCAAAACGGATCGCCTCGTACCGGCTGAAATCGGCCGGTGGATTAAAAACCGTTTTTGGGTAGGCCCAGCGATCACCGGGCGCATTGAACTGAAAATTAAACCGAACTGCATCCGAGGATGCGGAAGTGATCGTCATCACACCGTTTCCCGATATGTTGTTGCTCCAATCCGCCGCTTGATTTAATCGTAAGGGGTGGATTTCACTCGGCTTAACCGATCTGAGCCGCAAAGCCAGGTAAAGATTGGCCGGGCTGCTGGTCAAGCTGGGATTTCGACGGTCAGCCACCACTCCGATCATGCGGACTCGATGGAGGTCACCATTGTCGGGCGGTGTGATTGTGCCGCTCACTTCGATCATTCCCATCGGCTGAATTGTGACCTTGCTCGTGGCCGGCTGCATCTGCCACCCGAGTGGCATGCGAAAACGGATATCGCCGCTGAATGCCTTTTGACTGAAATTGTAAGCCTGCACCCGTATGCGTGCCGGCTGCCCGGCGTCAAGCGTGTAGGCTTCACGGTTCTTATTGATGGATGCGGTCGGCATAATGACGCGCAGCACAATATCCCGTAAAGCCGGCGGACGAGCGGTTTGCTTATTCGGCGGCGATATTGGATTTGCGTTCTGTGCGAGTCGCTTTGCCACTTGCAGTGGAACCACCATAAAGAGGGGCGCTTGGCCTAATAGTAAAAAGGGCGAAGAGGGATTAACCGGTTGCATTTCGCCGCCCACTGCATTGAAAACATGAGATTGAGTTAACTCAGTCGGTAGTTTGACCTTCCGGTCCTCCCCATTTCTCCAGATGACAATCGTGGCCGAGTGACCGTTGTCGAACGCTTGCGCAAATGTTTTCAAGTCACCAGCAATTGGAATCCGTCCCAGGTACCGTGCCTGCCCAAGCAGGTGCACCGATGCGGCCAGCGCGCAGTAGCCCGGATAGGGCAGTAAATCGGGCGTCAGTACGCCCCACTCGATCCCCGGCTCAATGTAATGGGGAAAGACGAAGAAGAAATGCTTGGTTACACCCGAAGCCAGTGACATCGCGTAGGCTTTGGGAATGAAATCGGTCTGCTGTCGCTGCTCATCCCAAGGTAGGCCACCATTGACCACGTGCAACGGGATGCCGGCTTCGGTGACCCAAACCGGCTTTCCGCCAATCCCAAAACGGCGCAACAACGCGAAATGCCCCTCCGCGCGCGCCGGATAGTCCAATGGATCGGCATAGATGTGATAGTTAAATATGTCGAAATAGTCCTCGGTGTCATTCCGATAGAGGTCTTCCTCGTAACGGCCGGCCGGCGCCGCCATGGAGACCTGGGTAACTCGCACGTTGGGATCGCCCGCCTTAAAACCGAGATAGCAGGCCTTCAGAAAGGCGGCGTACTGGTCGGCCAGATCAACCGAAAAGCCGCCGTCCGCTTCGTTCCAGACCTCCCAGACACGGACCTTGCCTCGATAATGCTCCGCCAGACGCTTGGTGAATTGATAGGCATCGCGCAGATCATCTGGAAAGCGATCGGTGGCATGGTCGGCTCTCGCCCAAGCAGGGATTGCGTGAAAGATGTCATAGACGTGAAGTCCATGGGCAACCTCCGCATCGGTACACTGGTCGTATTTGCCCCACACGAAATGCCCCCTTTGCGGTTCCACCTCTCCCCAAGAAAAGCGCTCGCGTATCCACCCAAAACCGGCGCGCTGCAACAGTGCGGCCACCTCATCGAACTGATCCGGCTTTACCAGCCAGGCGCTGGCGGTATCAATCGCGATCGGCCCGTGATAATCCGGTTTAGGTCGAAATACCACCGCGACCGGCTCTGAAACGGTTTCGTTACCAGTACCTATCGTCAGGCGGTAATACCCAATCGGCAGCCGCCCCAAATTCAAATCGGCGCCGGTAGCGCCGCTTTTCACCGTCTTTCCGCTATAATCTTGTAGAGTGTAGGCGGTCGGCAAGGCGGTATAGTCGGAAAGCTGAAGCTGAACCGCCTCTCCTTGCAAGAAAACATTGCCTGGCGCGATAGAAGTGATGGACGGACTCGGTTTAGCCGATACTAATAGGCATAAAAGGTGGAGGAATAGCAACACTCTTTCTCCTTAGTTGAAAGCCGTCATGAAAGCGCGATTCAGCGATTTATTGACACGAATGCACTGAGATGGCGGCTTAAAATTCGTTTCATCGGCGCATAAATCCTGCCGTAATGGATAAATCGTCTTGCTAGGGCTCGTTCAAATGAGATGGGGTGAAAGGTTTCACCTCCCAGAATCCGGTACTTGGCGGTATGAATTTAATGTCAAATGAGATAAAAGCCGGCATCTTGACGATCAGCGACCGCTCTGCGGCCGGTACTACCGATGATCTATCCGGCCCACTGATCGAGAAGGCGCTCCAGCGGGAAAGTTATGAGGTCGTTTTCCGGAGCATCGTACCGGACGAACAGAATGAGATTGAAGAGTGGCTCATCGGACATCACGCGCAATGCGATGTGATCTTTACGACCGGCGGGACCGGCTTTGCGCCTCGTGACATAACGCCCGAAGCGACCCGGAGGGTGATCGAGCGGGAGGCGCCCGGCCTCTCCGAGCTGCTGCGCTGGAGCGGCTATTCCAAAAATCCGCGTGCTGCCCTCTCGCGGGGTGTTGCCGGCACGCGGGGGAGCTGTTTGATCATCAATTTACCGGGCAGCACCAGAGCGGTCTCGGAGGGTCTCGAAGTGATTTTGCCGCTGCTGGCGCATATCGTCTCATTGATGAAAAATGAGCCGGTTGACCACTGAGCACCGGCCAATCGTGCGCTCGTTAATGGATCAATATCCCAATATGATATGGATAGCCAAGACGCCATAGATCCCCTATCCGCCTTGCCGGTTGAGTTTCAGCATGGCCTGGATCAATTGGACCAACGGCGCTACTTCGAGTGCCACGAGACATTGGAAGTTATCTGGCGCCGTGAAAAAGGTCCCGTCCGGGAGGTCTATCAGGGGGTGCTTCAAATCGCAGTGGGCTGCTATCACCTGGTAGAGCGACACAACTGGGTGGGCGCGGTCAATAAGCTGGATGCCGGCGTTGAGCGACTTCGCAAATCAAAACAATTTATCCGTTTCAGCCTGGAACCCTTGATCGGGCAGGCACAGGCATTCAGCGCCCATCTCAAGCAGATCGGCCGCGACCGAGTGACCCTTTACGATGAAAGTTTACTACCTAAGGCGCCATTTATTTCATTGTGATCGGGCCAAGCCTAAGAGGAAATGGAAAAACGCTGTAACGCTCCCCGGATCGTCATTCCGCCTGCCTGTGCGTGTCCGCAAGCAGACAGGGGGCAGCAAAGCGGAACCCGGAATCCAGTAGATCAGTGTCCCAGTCTACCGGTAGGCGGGGGACTGGATTCCCGCTTTCGCGGGAATGATAAAGCGGCGGGATCCAGCGATTTTTCAACATTCGCCTAAAGATTGACAGACTGGGCGTAATCGGTATGCCCGCGCTGAAAGAATTAGGCTCGCATTTTTACCGACATCCCGGCAAGCGAGCGGTGAAAATCGTTGCATAAAAAAAATGATAAAGTGGAAATATCTTAATTAAAATAGAAAAATGTTAGGCATTTAGCAATTCTAAGGGATTTTGGCACGATTCTTGCAAGTTTAGAAGGTGGATTTGAGCTTGGTAAGCAAGGCGCAAAGGGGCGGGCAAAGGGAGCAATCGGCGAAGGAGCCGATACGAGTTCTGTTCTTAAATACGAGAAGTGCGTTGGGGGCGGATGTTGCCGTTCACCTCACCCTGGCCAAAGCCTACCCGGTTGAGGAGTGCAGCACCACCTTTATCACCAATTCCCGCGCCTCCGATGCGGCAACCACAATTGAAAGATTGCAATCGTTCGGCAAGGTGAAAGCGGCTCCAATGCGGTTGGGCTATGAGCTCGTGAACCGACGCGATCGAATCAGTCGGGTCGCCGGAATGATCGGAAACCTGTATGAGCTGGCTAAGGCGCTACCTGAACTGCGAAGACGGATCAAACAGGATCGAATCGAGATCATTCATTCAACCGATCGGCCGCGGGATGCCCTGCTTTCAACCTGGCTTGCAAAATCGTCTGGCCGACCGAATTTGATTCACGTTCATATCAAGTGGTATCCCGAAATCGGCCGGCTGACCAATTGGGCGCTACGAAAGGCGACCGGCGTGATCGCCATATCGGATTTTGTTCGGAATTCGTTGGTTGATGGCGGCATATCGGCCTCGAAAATATATCGGGTTCATAACGCCACCGATCCGGAAGAGTTTGACCCGGCGCGGTTTGAAGGCTGTCAAATTCGCCGACGATACGGCATTGGTGAAAGTGCGCCCTTGATCGGAATCGTGGCGCGAATTATGGTTTGGAAGGGGCATCGGGAGCTGGTCGAAGCGCTGGCGCTCATTCGCAAAGAGTTTCCAAATGTGAAGCTGCTGGTTGTCGGTCTGCCGGACAAGGTGACAAGCCCAGATAGCTATGACCAGCAGGTGAAGGCGCGGGCCAAGGAGCTGGGCGTTGGTCAATCCATAATCTGGGCCGGCTGGATCAATGAGATACCGGAAGTGATGGCTGGCCTGGATGTACTGGCGGTCCCCTCATGGGAGGAGCCTTTCGGCCTGGTCGTTACGGAAGCGATGGCGATGGAGAAGCCGGTCGTCGGTTTTCGATCAGGCGCTCTACCCGAGATCATTGAGGATGGTAAAGAGGGTTTGTTGGTCGAACCGAAAAATGTGGAACAACTTTCACGTGGACTGTGCGAATTGCTGGGAGACCCGGATCGGCGCCGTGAGATGGGACGACTTGGCCGGGAAAAGGTTCTCAACCAATTCAGCCCGCGCCATCAGGCCGCTGCCATGGCAGCGATATACCGCCGGATTTGCCGGCAAGTCTAAACGAAGGTTTTTATCGGCTTCACTTGGAAGGTGATGGGCGTTTGAGGAGAAGTTATGCGACAACTTTTGTTAGTTAACCCCCCCGAGCTGAAAGGCTACACCAACGAGCGTACCTATTCGGGGGGGATCGGTGTTTCCCGGAAGCTGAAGCCTTTCGAGCGCGATGCAACCGTTTTGCCGCCCATTGATATCTTATATACGGCGGCGGTGGCTGAACAAAAGGGATGCAAGGTTAATATTGTTGACCTTTTGCTGGATCGCTGGCACGGTCCGCGCGCGGAACGATTCGTATTAAACCACATTGACCCGGAGTGCAGCCGCGATCTGTGGGTCGGCATCCGTCTATCCATCCCATCCTTATTGCTCGATCTCGATTTCGCCAATCGAATGAAGGAACTGCTGCCCGGAGCGAAGGTTTTCGTTTTCGGCAGCGTAATCATGACCACCGTCAATCACTGGATCCATCAGTGTGACGTTGATTTCTTGATTTTCGGCGAGCCGGAATCGGTTATGGGCGACATCCTGGATGCACCGGATTATCACCGGGTGGTGGGCGTGATCTGCCCCAAAAATTGGGTTCCGCTTCGGTCCGATGAGCTTTATATGGGTAGTAAAAACGAGGAGCAATACCGCGGTTGGGTGAAACAGAATAAGCTGAAGGAGCTGCCGCGTCCAGCCTGGCACCTTCTGCCGCTGGAGCGTTATGCTCCCGGCGGCCGCCTCGATAAACTCGGCGTCTACATCCAGGCAAGCCGCGGGTGCCCGATCGGTTGCACGATGTGCCCCTATATGTTGCTGGAGGGCAAACCGTGGCGCGCCAACCCCATCGAGCAGGTGGTGGACGAGATCGAATACCTAAACAAGACCTACGGCATCTACAAGATGCGGTTTCGAGACCCCAACTTCGGTTTTAACCGAAAATATGCCCGCGAGCTTTGCGAAGCCATTATTCGCCGGGACGTCAAGTTAGAGGCAACCGTGGAGACCTCGGTTGAGGTTTTCGATGAGGATACTTTGAGAGCCATGCGGCAGGCCGGTATCTCAACCATCACCACCGGCATCGAGACCGCGGACGCCGCCTGCATGGAAAGCATTGGCCAGAAGATATCGGTCAACGAGAAATTGGCGCAGCGAATTAAATTTTGCCACGAACTGGGCTTTCATATCTACGGCACTTTTTGCCTCGGAACGCCGGAGGAGAATTGGGATACCGTCCGCAAAACGTGGGAGTTTGCCCAGCAACTGGACGTTGAGAGCGGCTTTACGGTGATGACCCCCTTCCCCGGAACGCCCATGTATTGGCGCGCCCTATCAGAAGGGTTGCTACCAAAGCGGATGCGCTACTCGGATTGGAACAGCTACACCGCCACGATGCGGACCAATCACCTGACGCCCCGCGATCTGGATTACGCGCGGTTATGGGCAAGGCTGGAGACCATCATTCCCTACCGACTTCGCCGAGCGCAAGCGCAGGGACGGCAGGCCGTCACCCGAACTTACATTCACCACATCCCTCATATGATGGTGCGGTCATGGGTAAGGGGATATGTCTGGTGGCGCTCCCGATTTGCTAAACACAAGCCGGAAACCAGAGCCGTTGCCGCTCCAATTAAGGCACAGCAGCCTTAGTTATTACGCCGGACGTAATATATTTGACATTATGAATTGATTCTGTTTTCTGGATAATTCAAGTGGAAGGCTCTCACCGCTGTCCCCGCTCCAAGTTTGGAGAGGAGAAATATTCCCCTTCCCCTTGAGGGGGAGGGTTAGGGTGGGGGTGCCTGCCGATGCTTCCACCATCATCCCAAGAGAAATGAATTCTCATGTGTCTATTAACAAATGTCCTAATTAATAATCGCATGAGGACCCGCTATTCTAAGTAGGCCCGGGAAAAGAGGTGCTAAGATGGCTTTTACGAGTGTGTTAGATAACTACCGCAGATTAAAGGAAAATGACGCCTTCACCATACTGGTTCACCCAGCGGTCCTCAAGAACTACCGCCAGTATCAGAAGGAGTACCGAGAGCGCCCGCTGATTATGAAGAGCCAGCCCCCCGGAATTGAGATTGAGTTGACAAACCGGTGCAATCTGGCCTGCATACAATGCTTGAGGTCGCTGGGGTTGAAGCCATACAAACTGGGCGACATCGAGTACGAAAATTTCCAGCGAATCCTGGCCCAATTCCCTTATGTGATGAACCTTTCAGTCAACGGTTTTGGGGAGCCGATGATGTATAAGCGGTTTTTCGATGTGATCGCTTATACCCGTAAAGAGCGTCCATGGTGCAAAATCGGAATCTACTCGAACGGAATGCTCATTGACCAAGAGAAGGCGGAGCGGTTAATGGATAGCGGCCTCACCGAGCTGAACATCAGCATTGACGCTGCTTTTCCCAACACCTACCGCCGAGTGAGGCGTGGAGGCAACCTGGAGGTGCTCCATGAAAATATCCGGCGTCTGGTTCGCACCAAGCGTCAGACCGGCGCCCGTTTCCCGATGCTGGGTATCAATTTCGTCATGCTGAATGAAAACGTGGGGGAGTTGGTTCCATTTGTGGAACAGGCGCATGAGTTTGGGGTTGATTTTATCAACTGCATCACCTTTGCCGCCTATGATTGGGGCTTTAAAAATCGGCGCAGTCGGGAATCTTATCACGTTGAGTTGGAGCAGGCGAAGGCGCGGATGGAGCAATTAGGAGTCCGCTGTAAATCGTTTCCCGACGAAAACGCCAGTTGGAGCGACCCCAGCAAGCCTTTCTTCTGCCCCTTCTTCTGGGGTGAGGAGTTTCGGGTCGCCTACAGCGGCGATATCACGTTGGGATGCTGCACCCCCTTCAAAGAAACCTACTCCTACGGGAATCTTTTGGAGCACGACTTTTGGGATATCTGGAACAACGAGCTTTTCCAGCGTAACCGCGAGCTGGCCTTACGCAATGAGCCACCCAGCAAAACCTGTGCCTCATGCGATCAGTTTTGCAAAACATTTTTTACTCAACGCGAAGAGACGACGGTGGGACTTATCCCAATGGCATCGCTGGCAGGCAGCGACGTCGGCGGGCGCCCTTCCGAATAGATCGGCGAGAAGCGCCCTATTTCACTCCTTCCGACAGGATCAGCGTGGCGCAGGAATGGGCGGGCAAATTGAAATCAACGGCCTTACCGATCATTCTCGGCCTCTGTTCAACGATATGAACCTGACGAGGATCGGCGGTGCTGTTTTCTGAGTTGTAGCTAAGCCCGGTGCAGAGAAGTAACCTGGAGCGTCGAGCCGTGAATACCCCACTTATCCGCAGAGCGATGCGCGCCGTTCCACCCACATCGTAGTTGACCAGATTCACCGCAAGCTGCCTTCCATTTCGAACTGCCACCGCCGCAACTTTGGGTGAGGCCGGAATCGGCATCGTATGAGGTGGTGGAAAGTCAGGGCTTTCCACCACCGATCGAACCACCTCGCCCTGATAGAGCGGCTGCATAATTCGGTAGACCAAGCCCTGTGGTGAATAGAAGAACGATCCATCCCGCCCCATCTGCACGATCTGAAAGTACCACGAATTCAAGCACCAAAAGTTGGTCTCCTGACACAGCGGCTCGGTGAGGGCGCGCTGGAGAATTCCATCCACCATCAACGCGCTCTTAAGCTGCCGAATTTGATGAGGTGAAGTACCGGTCAGGGAGTACATCGCGTTAAACTCGGTGACGAACACATGGACATGCCCCGCCCTCGCCGGTGCGTACTGATGAACGGCTTGGCGAATCGTTTGAAAACGGCTAGCGAAAGCAGCCGGCTCACTGGACAGCAGATGCATCATGTCGGTCGAATTTATCACTGATACGGCAGTCCGCCGGTGATTGCTTTCCTCCAACCAAATGCCATCAATGTACAGGTTGCGGTCTTCCGTTTTGGTCATCATATCGTTGGTAAAGGCAATCGCCAGTCTATGCTTGCCGGGCAAGACCTGAAGAGGTATCCTCTCCTCATCAAAGGCGCTCTTGCGTTGATCAGCCGTTATTGTATAGCTCCCGATCTGCTTCCCATCAATCGAAACGACCATATCGGGCCAGCCTCCGTTGGCCGGGGTGCCTGATGCGCGCACGATCACCGCGCTGTCATCGGCGGTCACGGTAAAAGGGATATCCTTCGAGCTGTTGCTCCATAAGGTAAAGCCTTGATTATCAATGCCGGGAGCATAAAAGTGATAGATTAGAAAGCTGATATCGCGCCCCGCTATGCTTAGGATGTCCTTTAGCCAGCGAAATCCCAGCACTGCTCCAATCCGCACCGACGGGTCCACCGCGTGCATCAATTTGGCGTATTCGTGAACCCGCTCCGCATAAGTTCTGCCGCTCATACCGGCTCCCTGACTGATGTCGTTGACCTCATTACCGATCTCCCAATAACGGACATCGTAGGGAGCGGGATGGCCGTTTTTAGCCCTCAATTGCGCCCAATAGCGGCTGCTGTGGTAGTTAATACCTCGGTAATCGGTACCGATCTTCACGTCGCGTCCACCAACTCTGGCATTGGCATAGGCAACCCAGGCGGCGGCCTCCTGGGGGCTGCCCCCGTATTCAGGGGAGCCGGGGAAGTAAGTTGCATTGACCGTCACCAGCGCCCCCTTTGCTCCCACTTCACGAATAAACCGCATGTGCTCATCAAAGCCGTAGTCATTCGGGGCGGTGCTTCCACCCTGCAGACTCCAGGTACCGTTGGCGGTGGAGGGTCGTGCGCTGAACCAGACCATATTGGGTTTTCGTGCCGCGATGGGGCCGACCGCCCACTCCCATCGGTAGCAGTTGGAGAGGGAGCCTCCCGGAAAACGGATGAGGGCCGGATGAATCGGCTTCACCAGCGCAACCACCGCCTCCTTTGCATGGCCGGTCGCTGGATTCCAGAGGTTGTCGCCGTTGGATGTCCATTCGGTATTCTGGCCGTAAAGCAAGGGCGGTACCCGGCGGATTGCCGAGTCGACTTCCACGTTCACCCTAACCGGAAAGCTCGATTGGGCGGCCGCCGGTACGCTTAACACGATAATTACTATAACCGAGAGAAAATTCCTAAGTCCGAATTGCCGCATTATCCTACCTCCGGTTTCAGAATGATAAATTGGATTTGGTCACTCTCAGCCAATATAACAAGCATCCTCCCGAGGGAACTGGATTCCCGCTTTCGCCTGCCTGCGGCCTGCCCCTGCCTGCGCCAAGCCCAGCGCGGAAGGCAGGTGTTGCAGACAGGTAGGCAGGCGGGAATGACGAAGCAGCGGGCTTCTACGATTTTTTCAACAACCTCTCCAATCACGATTTCAGATCGCAGTATTCTGCGATTCAGCCTCGTTTGACTGGAGAATTTCGCTCAAATAGCTTTCGACGGCCGATGTCCACCGGTTTTGCGCTTTCAGGATCGCATTACAAACTTCGCGAATTGCGCCGCCCCCACCCGAATTATCGGTGACAAAATCGGCAACCGCTTTTACTTCACCGGCTGCATTGGCCGTCGCAAATCGAACGCCGGCGGTGGCGAAAGCGGGGAGATCGTTTAGGTCATCGCCGATGTAGGCGATATTGGCGGAGCCGAGCGAGTAGGTTGCCATAAGCTGCGCAATGACGCGACTTTTATTCCGGGCCCCCTGAAACAGGTGGGTGATGCTCAGCTCAGCCGCGCGCTTTTCCACCGCCACCGATCGGCGGCCCGATATCCAAACGACAAGCAGCCCCGCCTTCAACATCAGCACAATGCCCAAGCCATCGGCCACGCTAAACCGCTTTGCCTCGCTGCCATCCGATTCCAGCCAGATTGCTCCATCGGTTAAAACACCATCCACATCCATCGCGAGCAGCTTCACGTGCTTCAGTTTTTCAGCGGTTGCTTCCAATTGGGAATCATCGGACATATTGTGAGCCTTTTGAATTTAAAAATATGGACCGGCTATTTCGAATTCGATGTTTCAGGCAGTGCTTCTTCCAGGGTTTCCTTCTGGATTGCCATCAACTTACGAATTCCGGATTGCGCCAGGTCCAGTAAGGAGTTAAGCTGATTCCGGTCGAAAGGCAAGCCCTCAGCCGTTCCTTGAACCTCCACAAAGCGGTTGGTATCGGTCATAACGATATTCATATCCACCGCTGCTCGTGAATCCTCTTCATAGCAAAGATCGAGTAAGGCCTCTCCGTTCACATGGCCCACGCTCACTGCCGCCACCACGCCGGTCAGTGGATTTCGCTTCACCAAACCTTGATCCTTTAACCAGCGGCAGGCATCGGCCAGCGCAACGTAGGCGCCGGTCACCGATGCGGTTCGAGTCCCCCCATCGCCCTGTAAAACGTCGCAATCCAGCCAGATCGTGCGCTCACCCAAAGCGGTCATATCCACCACCGCGCGCAAGCTCCGTCCAACCAGTCTCTGGATTTCCATCGTTCGCCCGCTGGACTGGTTCTTTTCGCGTGGGATTCGCTGGCGGCATGAACGCGGCAGCATGCTGTATTCGGCCGTAACCCAACCTTGCCCACGACCTTTCAGCCATGGAGGCACCTTTTCCTCAACCGTAGCGGTGCAAAGGACATGGGTAAAGCCTGCTTCAATCCGGCAAGAGCCTTCTGCATAAGCCATCACCCCTCGTATAAGCTTAACTGTTCGCAACTCCCCGTTTTCACGCCCATCTACTCGCGGCACTCCGTTATACATCCTTTCCTCATCCGTAATGAAAGCACTCTTCCGGTATTATGTGATATCGTGGAAACCCTCAGCCCTTATTGCTCGGAACTTTTACAAATTGCGGGGCATCACTCAATTTCCCGTTATCCCAGGTTAGAACTTTGAAATCGCCTTCCTCCGCCATGCACAACCGGCGTGTCTGCCGTTTAAAATGGGCGAGATCGCCGGTTGTGCAGTAGACCGATTCCGCAAGATAGCTTCTCCACCCCTCTTCACAATCCTGCAATCGCAGCGCCACCTCTTGAGCCACTGCCTCAGCCGGATCCACCAGTCGAATGGACGGCCCGACTATTTCTTGGATCACATCGGCCAGAAATGGGTAGTGGGTGCAGCCTAAAACGATGGTATCCACCTCGGCTTTCAATAGCGGCTCGGTAACGGCACGCACCTCCCTTTCGGCTTGCGAGCCGGCCGTGTCTCCCCTCTCAATCAGTGGAACTAGATTGGGACAGGCCACCTCAAATGTTTCAGCCTGCGATTGCACCCGTATCAAGGCTTGGGTATAAGCGCCGCTTCGAACCGTGCCAACCGTGGCCAGCACTCCAATTCGCCCGTTTTTTGTCGTTTGGACAGCCAGCGCCGCTCCCGGCTCAATCACCCCGATGATGGGTAATTCGGGAAACGCCTCACGAGCGTCATCGAGCGCCACCGCCGAGGAGATATTGCAGGCCATCACAACCGCCGAACAGCCCTTTTCAACCAGATACCGGGTCATCCCCAATGCGTACGTATTGATCTCCTCTAAGGGCCTACCCCCGTAAGGAACATGGGCTTGATCGGCGATGGAAAGGATGGGCGCGAACGGCAACACGCGCCGCATCGCGTTGATTACACTGAAGCCGCCAACCCCCGAATCAAACACACCGACTGGTCCACACTTCATCATCCGGCGCTTGCGCCTTGCGTGACGCCGCCGTCGGTGCCCCTCACCGGGATTGGTTGTGACCAATCGGAGTGTTCCCCCACAAACGGCTTGCCATCTACCATGATGCGCATGGCCTTAACTTGCTCAAACTGAGCCAGTGTCTTGCGCAGCGCATTTTGCGCCAGCGACTCAGTGGTATCACCATTTTCACGGATTTGGTTGAACTCGGAGCTGAAATTGACGTAAGCGATGCTGTTTTGCACTCGTAAATCCAGCAGCCGGGTACCGGATGGAAATGGAGAGAGCGCCCCGCCATCGGAAAGCAGTTTGCGCAGCGCCTCCGCTACCACGTCCTGTTTGGGATCTACGTGGTACAGCCGCATTGCCATTTTAAATTGGTTGTTATGCACTTGCACCATCGGTATCCGAATACTCCCGTTCCCCTGATAGTATGAGGATCGGCTGGGGAGCCATCGCCATAGCACAATCGCCGCAATTGCAATGCAAATCCCGATCCAAATAAGTGTCTTTTTCTTCATTGTTGGTTCAGTGTATTGGGAGATATCGGCTGATTATTGGAATTTGCCGGCATCGCACCGCTTTCCACATAATTTATGATTCCCTGACAGATCGCTTGAGCAAACTTCTCTTGATAGTCCGAATTCATCAACAGCGAACGATCGGTGTCATTATTGATGAAGCCGCATTCGACCAGTATGGCCGGCATCGTACTGAGCCGCAGCACGGCTAACCCCGATTGATAGAGCACGCCGTCCGACAGCGCGCCCCGATTTGGAAGGCCGCTTACGGCTGCAATCTGTGAGTCGACCGATTCGGCCAGCGCTCGGCTGTCCGCACTGTCCATGTGATAATAGACGGTGCTGCCGGAGGCCACGTTGTGCCCAGGACAATCATCAATATGTACGCTGACAAAGATATTTGCGTGATTTTGATTGGCAAGCTCGGGACGGCTATCTAGTGGAACAGTGGTATCGGTTGTCCTCGTCATGATCACTTGAGCACCCGCATTTTGAAGCAATGCCGCCAACTTCAAACCGATCTGCAGCGTTAAATCCTTCTCGTAGACGGTCGTATTTTGCCCATGCCAAACCGCTCCTGACTCGGTGCCCCCATGGCCTGGATCAACCACAATGATCGTATTGCTGAGCTGCATACCGGTACTGGTCGGAACATTCAGGTTGAGCGTAAAGCCCTGACCAGCAACCGCGTCGGGCTGCATGTGGTAGGCCAATATTCGAGCGGTATCCAGCACGATTCGCTCCGCGTCCTCGCCGGCCACTTTGCCGATTACATGAACGGTCTTGATTAAGGGTAGGTTGAGCGGGATCGTGCTGGCCGGCAGGCTGACCCCTGCATGGATGCAATCAATGGCCAGCTCCGCACCACCCTTTAAAATCCTCATCATCGTTTGCACCGGGCCGGTGGTCGTGAAGTGGAGTACGGCGCGATTTATGCCCGAATGCTTGATCTGTATACCCGTAATCATAGGAAGGTTCGGATTGGCTGGAATTGATGGGCCATTACTCGTAGGGGATGAAATACCACCGGATACCGGTAATGACGGCTGTTCCGCCTGCTCCAGCGTTTCGGAGCGGCTCGGTAGATTGTTCCCTGCCCTCTGATTGGCCTGCTCCGGATTGCTGGATGGTGTATTCTTTCTGGCTGGCGATACATTTTGAATGGCCGGATTTGTAATGGGAAGCGGTGCCTGCACCGGTTCAAACTGCAACGCCACCGTACCGGACGCCGTTTTCTTGAGCAAGTTGACGGCGACCGGCTGCCCCGTCTCCACCACGACCCGAACCGTGGTTGGGTCGAACTGTCCAACCCTCAGATTGGTTGCAGCAGCGGCGCCACCGGACCGAATCGGAGCGGCCTTGAAGCCCTCCGGTAAAAAGGTATCGGGCAAATCAAGGTAAAACATCGGCGGCTGATGATTGAAATCCTGGTGGAGAACGGCCTGAATAGGCAGGCCGGCTCGGATCATCAGGCGATTCCCAGTTAATTTCACCTCTTGAATCGAGGCGCTGAGCACCGCATCTCCTTTTCCGCTGGGAATGCTCAAAAGGCACTGCAACGCATTCGCGATTGCATTCATCGAAAGCAGCCGATTACCAGCTATCTTAACCACTGGGACCTCAAATGGGTTGCCTGCCAATGGAGTCACCGTGGCGGTGTCTTTTCTCCTTGAAAGTTGGGCGGTGCATCCCAATACCGATGCATCATCCAAGGGAAGGTAGACATCGCTGCCGTCGGTTAAAATCGGGGTGGCGGACTGAACTTTTTTGCCGCCGACCTTAAGCTTAATCGGACGTATCGTATCAGCGCGCGCGGTCAAGCTGAGTTGACCGGCCAGCAACGTAAAAGCTATGGTTAATAACGAAACTCGTGATTTCGAGAAGTTTGGCATTGTTCACCTCCTTTCAAACTGACAGAAGGATAAATTGAGCGCCATTAGTATATCGGTTGATTGCTCACTTGTCTAGTACTATTGCCGGCCGACAATGTGACGGATAGGTTGCCATCAACCTCGATCCGGTCGTGGCAACCGCCCCACCTTGTCCGGCAACGGTGGGAATGGCGCATGGGGCTCCGTCTGATACCAGTAGGCGGTGCTGGCGTAATCGTTGACCTGAAGGTTTGCATGCCCATGCTCAATGGTCACTCGAATGGAACGGTTAAATAGGACCGGATCTTCAATGTGGAAACGATAAGAGGTGCATTTTCGCCTCGTTGGGCGGTCAGGATCGTACTCGTGCAGCGAGGTGCCGTTGTAGGGATAAGCCCGATCGTGCATACCCCATGCATGGCCGAAATAGTCCTCCGAGCCGGTTCCATTGATGGTGGGCACCTGATCCCCGTCAATAAAAATCATATCGTCGCCTTCGCCCCACCAGGTTAGCCCATCCGGGGTTGGATCTATGTTATCCACCGAAAGATTGCATCCCACGAAGTGCCCGGCGCCTTCAGCCTCCAGGATAAGATAGTTGCCGGCGCCATCCAGGTTGGGGGCCTCCATTCGCGACCAGTAGTTGATCCCTTTGAGCGCCAGCTCGCCTTCGAGAGTATGGGTGGAGTTTTCCCGCCTCCATTGGGCATGAAACCGCAGCCCGTCCGGGTCTGGCGCAGTGTGCTCTTCATAGTCTATGTAGTAATAAAAGCTGTCAACCGCTTCACTGGACTCATTGGAGATGGTGATGCGGGCGCCGCTCCCGAACGGCATTTGAAAGTAGCAGTTCATCGCCATGTGGCCGCCCAACTTCTTTTCATCATCCTTGGGGGCGATGGTGGTCAAAGGCAGCGAGGCGTTCGAAGCCGCAATACCGTGACCGAGGTTAAAGAAATCGCCAACCGGACATTCGACGGATGGACACTCTTCTCCATCCCAGTACATTTTGAGAATGAGCTGGCGCAGGTAGTATCGGTCGCGGCAGTTGACGGTAAACCAGATATGGGTGATGCAGCCGGCGCCCTTGATATCGGCCAGCGTGGCCGTTTCACCAACCGGTATGCTGATAAAATCGCGGTTACCGCCCGTGCGGTCAAAGCTGGAAGATCGGCGGGTTCGGCCCTCCCGCCGACGAGCGAGATCCTTCAAGGTTGAATGGGCAAGCATCGTAACGTTCGTCTCTCCTCTCGGTTTAATGTTTGATCAATTTAAATTCAGATTCAGCCAAAGGTGGCAACGTTTTTTATTGGTTCGGCTAGCACTCCGGCAGGGTAACCGGCAGCGTCCACTCATCCCAACAAGCTATTTCCTCTAGCGGCTTTCGGGCGCGGGGTGATTTTTCGCGCCGTTGGAGATCCTCATCCATTTCCTCCACATTTCCGGGATGAGCGACGGCTACAATCGTCACCACTCGAACGGGATCGGGTATATCCAAATTCCGTTTTACGATACCCTCATCCCAACCGATCGTGGGGTGCGCCACGAGCCCCAGCGAGGTTGCACGCAAAATCAAGTTTTCAACCGCCAACCCGCAATCAAAAAGATAGTACGGCTTCTCATCCCGGATATGATCATCGGTTGGATTGGCGCAGACAACCACCAGAATAGGCGCCTTCTTCATCCAGGCATTGCCACGAGCCAATGCTTCGTGAAGCAGCTTAAGGCGTTCCGGCTTTCGCACAATGAGAAATCGCCAGGGCTGTAAATTACCGGATGACGGCGCCCATCGCGCCGCCTCAATCAGCTCAACAATGAGATCATCCTCCACCGGATCGTCGCTCAAAGCCCGACTGCTGCGCCTCTCGCGCAAAGCTGATAATAGTGAAACATCTTCCTGAAAAGGCGAACCGCCCTTAGCCGAAGAGCCCGATTGGTTGGTTGCCTGATGGGATGAATTGGCCATAACCTATCTCCAATTCTGCAAATGTGTGGTTCTCCGTTTGATTCGAATATCTATCTGAAAGTCCGGACACTCCGCAGTCTGGTCATTGCGAGCGACCGTAGGGAGTGAAGTAATCCACCTCGGCAAAGTGGAGATTGCTTCGTCGCCGCTTCGCGGCTTCTCGCAATGACTGAAAGAAGAACGAAGCCATAGCAATAATTCCATATAATTAATGTCTAACATTTGGACTACTCAGGCAATTGACCGGCGCGCTTCTTTTCAATGTGCCGCTCAGCCGCCACGCGCAGGTCAGTCAACGCGGTGTGCAGCCGAATGAAGCTCTCCACCAAAGACCCATACGCGCTGAAATATTGGTGCACGTCGCCGTCGCTCATCGCTTTGTCCGAAAGGTAGTAGTAGTGGTCGCTGGTTTGCATCAGGCGCCAGCATTCCAAAAAATACGAATCCTCCGTCTCACGGATTAGAGGCTCCAGCAGCTTCAGCTCCTCAAAGCAAAACTGCTGCATCTCGTTCCGAAGCCAGGCCGATGTATCGCGCTCCTGATCGGCCCAAGAAATGGTTGTATAATCAGACACATCCACGGTACCCATTGATGGTAGCCGCCGAACCGCTTCGGTCGGCGTGGTGAATTCGAGCTGGTAGTGCCGCTCCACCTCATAAGGAAGCTGTCGCAGAAAATCAAAAATGCCGGTATCGGCCCACATGTGCTCGCCCAGCGCCTCGTAGTCCAGCGCCAGCGTGACGTTCATATCGGTGTTGCCGGCCAGCCAGCCCACGAAGGTTTCCGCCCGCAGCGGCCACCCTTCCCAGCTCCGGTTGCTGAACCGATAGCCGATATCATCGGACAGGCGATAGTTCCGGAGCAGCACCGGTAAACCGGTCACTGATTGATAGACGAAATCGGGTGAGCGCCAGCCTTGCATCAGCCAATCCACGCCTTCGGTCAAGATGCCTTCGAACCCCATCTTTTGCACGGTCGCCGCGATCCCGTTATTGTAAAGGCATTCGGTATTCCTAAAAAAGGTAGGGCGGCGGCCGGTTAACTGCTCTATCGTTTCACAGTGCAAGGAGACCTGCTCCTGGAAATCCCTTTTTTCCGAGTCAAACAGGCTGCTCAGGGAGTGGTAGTGGGTTTCGGCCGTGTACTCGACCAGGCCGGTGGCGGCGAGACGGCGGTGAATGTCCAGCAGATCCGGCGCATAGCGACGCGCTTGCTCGATGAACGTCCCGGAAAGAGCGAATGAGAAGCGGAACGGCTTTTTGCGGTCGGCCTGGCTTTCGGCCATCTCCAGCAGCATCCGAGTGGCCGGGTAGTAGCACTTCTCGGCGACCTTATTGAAGATATCCCGATTGAGCGTGTCGTCGAAAAAGTGGGATCGCAGCTTTTGAGGTGTAGGGCGCGAGTTTCGGCGCTTATCGTAGGGGAGCAGGCGCTCGGGTTGGTGGGCAAAGAATAGAATCGTGATGAGCGTCAACCGTGAAATCCTTTAGCGACCGTTTCATTGAGAATGAGTCATTATGGGCCAATAACCGTCCGATGTCAAGAAAGCGGGCTGCCGGCAAGAGTTCAGTTATGCGGGAATGATTTTCGTTCGCCCCCACCCTGAGTCTGGGAGAAGAAGGGAGGTCTTGGGAGCGCGTTAGGCCGACCCCCATCCTAACCTTCCCCCTGGGAGGGGGAAGGAATCCGGACTGGGTCTTGGCGATTACTACGTCGCACCCCATCCTTGCCTTCCACCTTAAACTTGCCCTACTCTCTTCCCCCTCGCAACCGTTCCGTGCTCCTTCCCCCTCCCAGGGGGAAGGTCGGGATGGGGGTTGACGGGTGTACTCTAATATTTACCCTTGTTTCTCCCATTGATTGACTCGTATCCCATCCTGGCCTGTGGGAAGAAGGGGGGGAG
>JAKBZR010000074.1 GCA_021842405.1 bacterium | reverse complement strand
CAACCCGAGCGCTGGTGGCTGGAGCGGTGGCTTTGACACTCGTCGGGCTGCTGGCGATTCTCAACTGGGTGCTCTGTTTCACGATGGTCTGGATACCGTTTGCGGTGGTGGTTCTGGCGCTCATGATTGTGACGTTTATTTTTTCGCTGCTGGCGGGGCTAGGCTTCATCGGCGGAATGGCGCAGTTGAGGCTGCGGCATCGCACCGGCTCCCTCTTCTGGCGGATTGTCCTGGCGCTCGCCGTTTTTCTCATATTGAACTGCCTGCCGGTCATCGGTATCTTCTTTATGATCAGCGAACTGATGTTGATACTGATGGGGCTGGGCGCGCTGCTCATCACCGGTTTAGGCCGTGAAGAGAACTGGCTGGGAGCGTGGCTGGCCAGCCGCAAGTAGGATTCAGCAGCCTCTTTGTGCATTTTCTCTGCGGCTGACCTTGACCGAAGCGTTCATTTCCGGATATAATACCCTTTACAATTCCGCATGGCTGCAATGACGCGAGTGCCTGTCCATTAATTCGGTTCGGACAATTGCGCTCGGTTCACCTCAAAGCGGTATTTCCACTCGATGGTGAAGCGGGCAAATTCTTCTTCGTGTCCGAAGATCCGTCCCGTTGAGCTTGATCGGCCTTAATCACCCGTTGCTTCCACCCATTCCGGCACGGTGGAGATGATGAGTTGAAACAATCGGGACAGGAGAAACGCCAGGGGGTGGTCGTACCATGACCAAAGATCACATATTTTTAACTGCAGAGGGGTTATATGACCCGCAATTTGAACATGATGCTTGCGGGGTCGGCTTTATCGCCAACATAAACGGGACCAAATCAAACCGCATCATATCCGACGGCATCCGGATACTGGAAAATCTGGTCCATCGGGGAGCCTGCGGCTGTGACCCCGAAACGGGCGACGGCGCCGGAATTTTGATCCAGGTGCCGGATCGTTTTTTTCGGCAGGCGGAATTAAAGTGCGACCTACCGCCAGCCGGTCAGTACGGTGTCGGTATGGTATTCCTACCCCGCGATCAGGATGAGAGACATCACTGCGAGCGCATCATCGAGAAAGCGGTGGCGGAGGAGGGGCAGCATTTTCTTGTCTGGCGCGATGTGCCGGTTGACAATCGCCGAATCGGTCGCCAAGCACGGCTGGTTGAGCCGGTTATTCGCCAATTTTTAATCGGAAATGAACGGACCGGCTGCGATGAGACCGATTTTGAGCGGTTACTGTATATCATCCGAAAAAGCATCGAGCGAACGATCGCGATGGCGCAGCTAAGGCAAGCCTCCTATTTCTATATATGCAGCCTCTCTTGCCGAACCATCAATTATAAGGGCTTACTGCTGGCGCACCAGATAGCCAGCTTTTACCAAGATTTAACGGATACTTCGCTGGAAAGCGCGCTGGCGCTGGTTCATCAGCGATTCAGCACCAATACCTTCCCCACCTGGGACCTCGCTCATCCCTACCGAATGCTGGCGCACAACGGTGAAATCAACACCCTGCGGGGCAACCGGAACTGGATGAGGGCGCGCCAGAGTCAACTGGAGTCGCCGCTTTTCGGCAAAAACATCGGTAAGCTCTTCCCAATCTGCAACGAGACCGGCAGTGACTCCGCCACCATTGATAACGCGCTCGAATTTTTGGTGCAGGGCGGACGCAGCCTGGCCCATTCCATCTTGATGCTGATACCGGAAGCCTGGCAAGGCAATCCCTATATGGACGCCGATAAGCGCGCCTTTTACGAGTACCACGCCTGCCTGATGGAACCGTGGGATGGACCGGCCGCCATCGCCTTTACTGACGGCCGCAGCATCGGGGCGGTGCTCGATCGGAATGGGCTTCGGCCGGCCCGTTACTTGGTCACCAAAGACGGCCAGGTGGTGATGGCTTCGGAAACGGGGGTGCTGGATGTGCCGCCGGAGAATATCGCGGCCAAGGGGCGACTGCAACCCGGCAAAGTTTTTCTGGTTGACTTAACCCAGCAGCGCATCATTGATGACGAGGAGCTGAAACACCAATTCGCCACTCAAAAGCCCTACCGGCAGTGGCTGCACGACCGCATGATCCACTTAAAGAATCTGCCGGCGCCGCCGCGCTTTCATGAGCCGGATCATGACACCATTTTACAGCGCCAGCAGGCCTTTGGCTATACGGTGGAGGATATCCGCATCCTGATGGCCCCGATGGCCACTCAGGGGGAAGAGCCGGTTGGGTCAATGGGAACCGATACTCCACTGGCGGCCCTATCCAAGCGACCGCAGCTTTTATACAACTACTTTAAGCAGCTCTTCGCGCAGGTCACCAACCCGGCCATTGACCCGATTCGGGAAGAGCTGGTGATGTCTCTGATCGGCTATATCGGTACCGACGGCAACCTGCTCGATGAGACGCCGCTTCACTGCCGGCAACTCAGGCTGGATACGCCCATTCTCACTAATGCGGAGCTGGAGCAGATTCGCCACCTCTCGGCTGAGGGGTTTCGCACGGTGACGCTGCCGATCTTCTTTGAGGCAAAAAGGGGCGCTTGCGGATTAGAGCAGGAGTTGAAACAGCTCTGCGAGCAGGCTTCCCGAGAGGTCGCGGCCGGCAGTAACATTCTCGTCTTATCCGATCGTGGGGTGGATGCCCATCATGTGCCGATACCGAGTCTGCTGGCGGTTTCGGCCGTCCATCACCATCTGATCCGCGAAGGAACCCGAACCCGAGTCGGCTTGGTGCTGGAATCGGGTGAAGCGCGGGAGGTTCATCACTACGCCCTTCTCATCGGATACGGGGTCAGCGCCATCAACCCCTACCTCGCCTTTGAAACCCTCTCCGATATGATCCGGCAGCACCTCTTGCCGCCCGATGTCAGCGAAGAGAATGCCTATCGCAACTACATTAAAGCCATTAACAAGGGGCTGTATAAAACCTTTTCAAAGATGGGCATCTCAACCATCCAGAGCTATTGCGGGGCGCAGATATTCGAGGCGATCGGCCTACATCCGGAAGTTGTTGATAAATATTTTACCGGCACCGCTTCCCGCATCAGCGGCGTCAAGCTGGACGTGATCGCCCAGGAGGCGCTGGCCCGGCATGAGTTCGCTTATCCGCCGGCTCGCGTGCCCGGCAACCGCGATCTCGACTCCGGCGGGCAATATCAATGGCGTCGGGATGGAGAGTTCCATCAGTTAAACCCCGATTCGATCGCCAAATTGCAGATTGCCACCCACAGCGGCAGCTATGAGACCTTCAAGGAGTTCTCCGCCATAATCAATCGGGAGAGCGAGGAGGCGGCTACGCTGCGTGGCTTGCTGAAATTCAAGGCGGGCAACTCGATCCCCATCGAGGAAGTCGAGCCGGCCTCGGAGATCGTAAAGCGATTTGCAACCGGCGCGATGTCATTCGGCTCGATCAGCCGGGAGGCCCATGAGACGCTCGCCATCGCAATGAACCGCATGGGGGGAAGGAGCAATACCGGTGAAGGGGGCGAGGATCCAACCCGATTCAAGCGCGATCCCAACGGCGATCTGAGGCGCAGCGCCATTAAGCAGGTCGCTTCCGCCCGCTTCGGTGTGACGACCGAATACCTGGTCAACGCGGACGAGCTTCAGATTAAGATCGCTCAAGGCGCCAAGCCGGGCGAAGGCGGCCAGCTTCCGGGCCGCAAGGTGGATAAATTCATCGCCAAGGTGCGTTTTTCTACGCCCGGCGTGACTCTGATATCGCCGCCGCCCCACCACGATATTTACTCGATCGAGGACCTGGCGCAGCTCATTTTTGACCTGAAAAACGTCAATCCCCAAGCGCGAATTTCGGTAAAGCTGGTGGCTGAAGTGGGCGTAGGCACAGTGGCGGCTGGTGTTGCTAAGGCGCATGCCGATCTGGTTTTAATCAGCGGCTATGATGGTGGAACCGGCGCATCGCCGCTCTCCTCCATCAAGCATGCCGGCATTCCCTGGGAGTTGGGTTTGGCCGAGACCCAGCAGGTTTTGGTGAAAAACGATCTGCGCAGCCGCATTCGGGTGCAAACCGACGGCCAGTTGAAAACCGGCCGTGATGTGGTGATCGCCGCACTGTTGGGAGCGGAAGAGTTTGGATTTTCCAGCGCGCCGTTGGTCACGCTCGGATGTATTATGATGCGAGTGTGCCATCTCAACACGTGCCCGGTCGGCATCGCGACTCAAGACCCGGTTTTGCGATCGCGTTTTGCTGGAAAGCCGGAGTATGTGATCAACTTCTTCACCTTCGTGGCGGAAGAGGTGAGGGAGCTGATGGCGCAGCTCGGATTCCGCACCTTTGAGGAGATGGTAGGCCGCGTGGATATGCTGGAGACGCAGGCGGCGGTGGATCACTGGAAAGCCCGCGGTCTGGACTTGACGCCGCTGTTGACGAAACCCGCCGTTCCTAATACGGTGCCCATCCATTGCCAGCAGGCGCAGGATCATGGAATTGACCACGTGCTCGACCGCAAGCTCATCAAGCTGGCGAAAGATGCCTTGGAAAACAGGTGTCCGGTGGAGGCTTCGCTGCCGATCCGTAACTCGGACCGAACGGTTGCCACGATGTTGAGCGGTGAGGTGGCCAAGCGTTATGGCTTGCCCGGACTGGAGGACGGAACTATCCGGCTGAAATTCACCGGATCAGCGGGGCAGAGTTTCGGCGCATTTCTGGCGAACGGGATTGAGCTGACACTGGCCGGCGACGCGAATGACTATATGGGCAAGGGCATATCCGGTGGGCGGATCATCGTGGTGCCGCAGGTCGGCTCCACCTTCGTACCCAGTGAAAACATTATTGCCGGAAATACGCTCCTGTACGGTGCGACCGGCGGCGAGGTATTTATCAACGGCGTAGTGGGTGAGCGGTTCGCGGTACGAAACAGCGGCGCACGGGCGGTGGTTGAGGGCGCCGGTGATCATTGCTGTGAATATATGACCGGTGGTGTGGTGGTCGTCTTAGGCAAGACGGGGCGCAACTTCGCGGCTGGCATGAGCGGCGGCGTTGCCTACGTTTACGATTTGGATGGTCTGTTCCACACCCGCGCCAATGACGGCCACGGCTCGATATTGTTTGAAGCGGTGAGCGACGAAGAGGACATCACCATTCTGCATAATCTGGTTGAACAGCACTACCGCTACACCAACAGCGAACGAGCGCGGCACATCCTCGATGAGTGGGTCAGCGTGCTGCCGCGCTTCATCAAGGTGATTTCGCAAGAGTACAAGGATATGATCGCCGAGGTGTCGCGGGATGTCTCCGAGCTGGTGATGCGGGTGTGATTGAGAGCGGGTATCCAGCCCCATTCATTCGATGATCATAAACTCATTGTAAGCGGTATAGAATTTCAATCATTTGAAAATAGGAATGAAAGGTCGAATTGGCCTTTTTGGTGGTAAGGGGAGTTAATCGGTCATGGCCGATCCAAAGGGATTTTTAAAGGTTGGGCGTGAGACTCCGAAGCGGCGCCCGGTTGAGGAGCGAATTCGGGATTGGAAAGAGGTCTATCTTCCGATGCCGGATGAAAAGCTGCGGGAGCAGGCATCCCGCTGCATGGATTGCGGCGTGCCTTTCTGCCATTTCGGCTGCCCGCTCGGCAATATCATCCCGGATTGGAACGACCTGACCTATCGAGGCCGTTGGAAAGAGGCGCTGGAGACCCTCCACGCGACCAACAACTTTCCCGATTTCACCGGCCGGCTCTGTCCCGCGCCATGTGAAGAGGCTTGCGTTCTGGGCATAAATCAACCCGCCGTCACAATAAAGGTTATCGAGCAGGCGATCGTCGAGCACGGTTTTGCCGAAGGTTGGGTGGCGCCGGAGCCCCCGGCTGTTCGAACCGGCAAAAAGGTGGCGGTGATCGGCTCCGGCCCGGCCGGCTTAGCCGCCGCCCAGCAGCTTAATCGGGCCGGGCATACGGTGACCGTGTTTGAGCGCGATGATCGGATCGGCGGGCTGCTGCGCTACGGGATTCCCGATTTCAAAATGGAAAAGTGGGTGCTCGACCGCCGGCTGAAGCAGATGGAGGAAGAGGGCGTCATCTTCAAGCCGGGCGTCAATGCCGGCGTGGATTTGAGCGGGGAGGAGCTTCTGAGCGGATACGATGCGATCTGCTTGACCGGAGGCTCTACCGTCCCACGCGACCTGCCGATTCCGGGCCGCGAGCTGAGGGGCATTCACTTCGCGATGGAGTATCTGACCCAGCAAAACCGCATCAATGCCGGTGAATTCGTGCCGGAGGATCAGATCATCACCGCCCGCGGCAAAACGGTCGTCATCCTGGGCGGCGGCGATACCGGCGCCGACTGTCTGGGAACCGCTCACCGTCAAGGGGCGCGGGAAGTCTATCAATTTGAGATACTGCCGAGACCGCCGGATACCCGCACGCCCGATATGCCTTGGCCCTACTGGCCGATGATTTTCCGGATGTCCTCCGCCCACGAGGAGGGCGGCTTCCGCGATTTCGGCGTCAGCACCAAATGCTTCAGCGGTCATGGCGGGCAGGTGGCAAAGCTCCACGCGGTTCGGGTGGAGTTTGGCTCGGCCGGCTCCAACGGCCGCCGCCCGATGGCCGAGATCGAGGGCAGCGAGTTTGAGGTGGATGCTCAACTGGTGCTGCTGGCGCTCGGATTCCTCCACCCTCAAAAGAGCGGCTTGCTGGAGCAACTCGGCGTTGAGCTTGACCAGCGCGGCAACGTCAAAACCGATAAGAGTTACATGACATCGGCGCCGGGCGTATTTGCGGCCGGAGATATGCATCGCGGGCAATCGCTGGTTGTGTGGGCGATTTCGGAAGGTCGCGAGGCGGCGCGCTGCATAGATCAGTACCTTATGGGCTCCACCCAACTGCCAACCAACCGGGCGAACATGGTCGGATAAAAATAGCTCGGCCATACCGACAATGCTGCAATCAAAAAAACGCAAGGTTATCCGCGCATTATTTATCACGTTCTGCGCCGCCGGTATCTATGCTTTCGGCAGGTTTGGGGGTTCTCGGTATCAGGCTTACTTAGGAGGTTGTTGAAAAACTCGCCGAAGTCCGCCGCTTCGTCATTCCCGCATGGCTCCGCTCCAGTGGAGTGGATGGCGGGAATCCATCCCCCTGCTTATACACAGCCAAACATGCCGACGCCCTGTATTCCGCGCTCCGCTTTGCAGCCTCGTGGTTGCGGCGGCATGTAATGATGAGTGTGGCCGTGAAGCTCAATCAGCAGCTCCTAAGAATTCGAACAGCCGGTCAATTAGCGAATTCAAGTCTCAACCACGGTCTAGATTTCTTCGCCTTGAATATTGGCTGGCGTCGCTATAGCATGTTCGTCTTCCCCATTCCCGCCATCGAGAAGGAAGTTCGCCTGCCTTCGTGGAAATAAGGCCATATCATCGCCTCAGATGCGTTTTTCCACGCGCCTGAGCGCGGCAAGAGTGCTGATTTACCCGATCACCACCCTACCCATGAAAGGATAACGTGCGTTGCGCTGGCTCTCCATCACGCTTTTATTGATCACACTCCCCTTGGCTTACGCATCGGCGCAGACCCATCCCGCTCTTTTCCCCGCTCCCCAGCAGGTCGTCTGGGGAACGGGTCGTTTCAATCTGAGGGCAAATGAGCCGATACACAGCGACAGCCGGCGGGCGGTATTCGACCTCCTCAACCGCTTGCATCGCTTAACCGGCAGCCGCCATCCGCTCAGCCAAGCGGCGCGGATCCGGTTTGTGCTTCTTAAAAGCAACGATTCCCAAATCGGGCCGGAGGGCTACCGCCTGACGATCAATCCAGCCTCCATCACCGTTCAAGCCAACACCGCCCGCGGGCTGTTTTACGGCTCACAGACGCTCCTCGAGCTGGTGGAAAAGCGCGGCCATCGCTTTCAGGCGCCGGCCGTAAAGATCGCGGATTGGCCGGCGATGGCTTATCGCGGCGTGATGCTGGATATCAGTCGTGGGCTGGTTCCCAATACGGCGACCTTCAAGCACTTCATCCGCAGTCTGGCTCGGATGAAATTCAACTATCTGCAGCCCTATATCGAGGACACCTACGCTTTCAAACAGTACCCGTTTATCGGGCGGGACCGCGGAGCCTGGACGCCGGACGAGGTGCGGCAATTCGTAAAGGTGGCTCGAAACTACTTCATTGATCTGTCCCCCTGTTTTGAATCGCTGGGCCACATGTATCAGATTCTCAAGCATCCGGAGATGGCCGCCATGCGCGAGACGAATGATGTGATCTCGCCGGCTGTTCCGGCCACCTACACCTTCTTGAACAACTGCTATCAGGAGCTGACCGCCGCTTTCCCGGGCCGATATCTCAATGTGGGCTGCGACGAGACCTTCGGACTGGGGCAGGGGCCGAGCAAGGCTCTGGTGGCCAAAGAGGGGGTGGGGAAGGTTTACGCCGATCATATGTTTAAGCTCGATAAGCTGTGCCGACGGTATCATCGAGTGATGCAGTTTTGGGGCGACATGATGTTGCGATATCCCGGTATCGTGGGTGAGATGCCGAAGGACGCCATCGTGATGAACTGGGATTATTGGAACACCACCCACTTTCCCGCCATCGCAACCTATAAATCTTACGGCTACCAGCAGATCGTCTGTCCCAGCATACAGGCCTCCGGCAGCATTTTCCCCAACTTAAAACAGGCAAGTCCCAACATTCAGGGATTCATCCGCGCCGGCAAGGCGGCCGACGCGCTGGGCGTGCTCAACACCTGCTGGCGGGACAACGGGGAGGTCTTCTTCGGTTACGATTGGTATCCGGATGCGATCTGCGCCGGCAGCGCCTGGTCCACTCAGCCGATTTCGGGGAAAGCGTTTAACCGCGGCTTCGACCGCAATTTTTTTGGACCGGGCGGTGATGATCTCGCAAAAGCCTTTACCCTGTTGGAAGATAACGTGAGCGTTTTTGCCGGCGGGTCGCCGGACCAGGGATTTCAATTCTATTATGACGACCCATTTTCCAATCTGTGGGTCGCTTTCTCAAAAACCGGTGTCTTGGCGCTCGATCACCTGCTGAAAGTCAGCGGCCAGGTTACCGATTTGGTGGATCAGGCGCATCCCGCCTATCACACGGAAGTTCTACCTTATCTGCGATACGGCGCGGAGCGGCTTGCCTTCATTGCAAAGAAGTACGAGATGGCGGCCGATACCGCCCGGCTTTACAATCAGGCATTGCAGCCCAACACCTCCCCGCAAGCGCAGCAATCGCTGGTAAGTCAGGCTATTCACCAGGTAAAACGGATGGAGATCGCGGCCGACAACCTGCGCAATCAGTACGCCACGCTCTGGTTACGGGAAAATCACATGCCGGGTCTGCCGGTCGTATTGAATCGGTATGACCCGATGGTGAGCGCATTTCAGGCGATGGAAGGTCGTTTGAACGCGGCGCTGAGCGAATTAAAAGCGGGCAAGCCGTTACCCAGCGCGGCCAGCATCGGACTCGCGCTCCCGTCCACCAATGAAAGCGGCTACCGGATACCCGTTCCGCTGCACTCGGCCCCGCAATGGGCGAAGGGCAAACTCGCCTTCCGAATCCAATTGCCCGCCACTTTAAGGAGTTCGCTGCCGGCCCGTATTGTGGCGCCCGCCTCCTCGATCGGAGCCGGTATACCGCACGTCGCCGCATTATATCTGGTGGGTCCAAGCGGCAAAATCAACGACACGATCGCGTGCCAGGTGGATCGTGTCGGCAAAAAGAGCGTTTATCTGACATTCATCCTGCCGTCCGGCGCCAATGGGACCCTGCACTGCGTGCTTTCCAATAGGCCGGCAAAAGTGTTCAATGAGGTTGAAATCAAGCCGGCCCATGTCCTGAGGGGCGGTTGGTGGATCGCCAATTCCCGATTTCATGCCCTGTTGGGGCGGGAGGGAGCGCATCTCTATCGGTGGGATGTCGGTGCGCTGGGTGGTCAGGATATCACCATGCCGGGCGACACGCAGTGGCACGGATTTGACGATGTGGGGGCGGAAAGGGAGTCTCGATTTACGCTCAAGCCGGTAATGACCGGCCCGATCTGTGCGCAAATTAAGGCGAGCGCGCCGGACGGATTCCAGAAAACGCTCACATTCTACGCTGGTCTGGGTTGGTACGAGACACGATTTTCCCAGCCGGTCGGCTTTTTCTGGCACTACGACGACCCGGCCGTGATGGGATCCTCATCAGCAACGCCCGGGCGCTACCGTTACGCCAACGGTCAATCCGGTCCGTTGCCGCCGGAGGGGGCGATGAGCATCGGAGCGGTATCGCCGTGGGTCGCCAAATACCGTCCGGACGGCTTGACGCTGGGGTTGATTTCTCCGAAGGGGAATGCGATGCTGCGCGCCGGTCCCGGTGATGGAATGGGCGGCGTCGGTGTGGAAGGCGGCGGCACCACACCTTATGTCGAGACCTATGCCGATGTGAATCCGGGAAAGTGGAGGGCGGTTGCCGACATTTACGGCAGCCTTGAGAGCTGGATCAAGGCGAAAATCGGCTACTGGCCCGCCAGCCCGCCATAACTTATTGCTCAGAACATCATATATTTACGCCAACTATTGAATATCAACCATGTAAAGTACGGGCGGCTCCAAGATGCCGGCCGGGTAGAGCATGTAGCTGTCGGAGAAGCCTTCGCCCTGAGTGTGCCAATTATCGGGTCCATACGCCGGCGCCTTCAGCGGCACTTGATGCAACGGCCCAAAGGTGTTGCGGCGGGTGAGTACCACCTCGATCTCCAGCGGCTTTCCCGGCTCCAGCAGATCGGTGACATCGGTCTCGTAGGGCGGGAAGGCAATGATGCGGCTCTCCTTACCGCTCCGCACATTGAGGCAGGCGGCCTCGAATTTCGGGACCGACAATATCAACCGCTGACCGACGTTCGGCATAACCGAGATGGGCACCTCGTAAATAACGGAGCTTCCATAAAACGGCAGCCCCTGGCCGGTTAAATCTCCGACCTGGAGAGCACCGGGCATTACGCCCAACGCTACGGTGCTGCCGCCGGTCGTCACACCAAACTGACCCAGCAGGTAGACCGCCTCGATATCGGTCGTATCGTGGTAATCGGTCTCCAGCCTTATCGTGTTGGCGCCTTTCATCAACCGATCGGCCGGAATTTCAATTTTTTGAAACGCAATGTCCACCCACCAGCCTGGACGCTGATCGGTGGAAATCGGATGGCCATTGAGAGCAACCGTAAACTGCTGGAGCCGTTCCATGACCAAAAAGAGCGGGCCTTTTGGTATCGCCTCGCAATTGAAATCAAACTCAAGCGCCACCCGGCCGAGCACTGCCGGCGCCGGCTCGAATTTCAGCCGAAACCAGGGTTGAACCATCTGGCCGCTGCGCTGTAAAATGCCAAACTGGTTGCGCACGACCCGATCCACCCTTAAAATTTCGGCTTTCCGTTGCCACTCTCCACCGTTGATGGAGCATCGGGCAAAATCGAGCACGCATACATTGGGTTCGGTGAGACGGTAATGAAATGGGCCTTTGACTGCAACTCGGCTTACTTCATGGTAGCGAGGACGTGAGGGGAAGGCTTCGGCTCGCTCCGATATGAGGTATACCCGCTCGCCGGTGGGGGCGAAGTCGGCGCTCCACTCCAGGCGCCCGTTCCGGCGAGTAGCATCAACTCGGTATCGCTCGCCGGTCCGGCAATCCCATTCCTCAACCGACCCGGCAATCGGCAGGCCGATTTTCACGCCGGTATATGACTTCTCGCGACTCATATTCATTGCGACCAAATAGGTATGCTCGCCGTCGGTTCGAAGCTGGCAAAAAATATCACGCACCGAGGCGCCGCTGTTTTCATCGTCCACCTCGATCGGCAGGCGAATTGAGGCTTTGCATGCACCGGTAACGGCGTCCTCAGCCAACGCAACGTTCATGGATTTTTTAGCCAGCGCGGATGCGTCTGTCGAAGCAACCGCATCCACGTAAGCGGGGGGATCGCCGGCGAAAATGACGGTTCCGCCATGAGATCGGAAGGTTTCCAGCCGCTTCAACGTGCTGGAGCGGATGGTGGTCATTTTACCGATGAGGACGACGCGGTATCGAGCCTGGCCCACCTGAAGGACCGGCGCGCCGTTCTCATCACCGGTCACCGAGCTGAGGCGGCCGAACATCTCCTCGTCGGCGTAATCGAAATCAATGTGAGATCCGCTCAACCAGAGGAAAAGATCGCGGTAGGCCTGCTCGATCTCCACAATTTGGGGATCGGCCGCGCTCAACCCGTCCGCCCATCCGGCGCGAATGCGACACCAAACGCTCTCAATCGGGTTGATGACCAGCAGATCGCAGCATGGCTCGCCCTGATTGAGAAGCAGTCCCAGCCGGGCGAAATAGGTTTCCACGAAGTTGTAGTACGGCCACCAAGCCGATTGATGGAGGATGCTGGCCGGGTAGTCCCGCTTGGCCTCACCGGCCATCGTGTACCATGAGAGATGATGGCATCGAAGATTGATGCCAAAAAGCGCCTGCCAATCGCCGACCGCTTTGTGGGCTTCGAAGCTCATCTGCCAGCCGGTGCAGCCGTATAGCTCGGAAAGGAGCCACTTTTGACCTAGTTGCCGCGCGACCGATGTGAGCTGCTTTACCAGCCAGTAGTTGCGGTTTCCCTCCGACAGCACATCCACCCCGGGGTAGTGCATCACTTCGTAAAATCGCATCAGCGAGCCTTGCATGGCGGCTTGGGCGGAGAGGCTGTCCTCATGCAGCACATGACCGGTCAGATAAAGGCGGTTGCGCTCGCACCAGTCGTAGATCGGGCGAGCGAAATGATCGAGAAACATCACCTGCAAAAGCTCCATGTAGTGCCATTTGACGGGAGAGACCTCTTTCCCATCGGGCAGTAGGAAAAGCTCAGGCAGGCGATCCATCAGATCGTACTGGAACCGTTTCGCAAATTCGTCGGGAAGCGCCGTCGTCCAGGGGGTTTTCCAGAGCGTGCCGTTCTGGGATCCTCTGATATTGTTCATCACCGCCCCGCGGTGCGGCTCATCGGTAAAAATCCCCTTGATTGATTTCCCAAGCCGGTCGCCGCATTGCCGGCGATATCGCTCGTGGGTCAGCTCAAGGTAGCAGGCGGTCGCTTCCGGATTGAGCGTATCCACGTAGGTATATCCGTTGTAAAAGGTGGAGGCTGGTTCCTCCTGAATGGTGAAAGAGAGCACCGTTTTATCTCGGTATTCGGAGGGCGGGGACTCCGGAGTGAGCCGCTTGCATTCGCGGTAGCTGAGTCCGTTCAGGCGGCAAGCAAAGGCGGCCAATATCTGGCTATTCCACTGAAATCGGTCGGCGGGCAGAATTTGCAGGCAGAGAGAGCGGGCGCGGTACTGCGGGTTTTTCGTCACCAGTCCACCGGCGGTTCCACTGGGCCAGCGATCCTCATCGTAGAGCCAAGCCTCCATTCCCCGCCTTTCCGCCTCATCGGCGCAAACGTTGATAAGGCGGAACCATTCGTCGCTCAAGTATTCAGTTGCCAGGCCGGTCCGGGAGTGCATGAAAAACCCGCCGAAGCCCATCTCATGCATCACCTGGATCTGCCGAAGCAGCTCTCCTTCCTCCAGCCAGCCATTCCAGCTCCAGAAGGGCTTGCCCCTCCATTCCTCGTTCGGATCACGAAACAGTTTCGTAAGATCTGCCTTCACCGATACTATATTCTCCTTGCATTGAGATTCAGAGGAGTATTGTGATCTTCACACAAACCAACGCTTTGGGCTTCACCCAACGGCGATAATTACAATCTATCCAAGCGGCGGCAATAATCGGGGTGGGGTTCAATGAGCGCCGAAAGATCTCAGTATTTAGCATTGCAAGATATATTCATTCAAGATAAGCCGATCCTCTTCATTACGATCATCTTATTCTAGCACACCGAGTAAAGAATTGGCGGGACGGAACGATGGCGAAGCGATGGGCGGCGAGCTCGCTTTTGGAGACGGAGGAGAGCTTCCGAAAGATCATGGGCTACCAGGACTTGTGGATGCTCGATGCCGCCATCCAAGAAGTCGTTGACAATTCCGAAAAAGTGGCGTAGAATAATGGCAAGTTACCGGCTACTTTCCACTACGGATGGGACAATCTCTGCCGGTAAGCTCGATTTTGCACTACCCATTTGAAATAGCGAAGGGCCAATAATGTCATTAAACCGTTCTATAGCATACGCAGACTTTATTTCACTTTCAATGTTATTTGTATTAGGGCTCCTCTTCTTTCGTGTATTAACGCCATTCATAGTGTTATCATTATTTGGTGCCGAATACAAAAATAATGATGTGTTAAAATCAAAAAAATATGCATACTTTGCCACTGCATTAAATATAATTGCTATGGCATTAATGCTTGGTATGTATGCAATATTTCTTTATTTTTTCTTTAATTTATACAACTATCATGCTTCTGGTAACATTCCATATAATGTTGCAGTAGGATGGACAGTCATATGGGTGGTTATAATCACAATAATATTCAAAGTCATATATGATTATGTTATCTTTCATTTAATATGGCAAAAAATCATACGATATGAAGCTCATGTGGCGAGGATTATTTTTAAGATTTACAAAATTACAGATGAAGTTGATACAGATGAAAACAAATTAAAAAAGGCATATTCAATTCAAAGGGCACTGATGATATTGCTCCATTTTGTGAATGTATCAGTTGCAATGTACTCATACTGGGTAATTAGATTAAACATTAATTTCCTTCATTAAATTATCATGAGCTTGTCCCGGAACGTGTCAAGGATTTTGAGACACTTTCCTTGCGTAATTTAGTGTACCTTCGAGCCGGTTGCGCGATCCGGATCGGGAGTGGTCACTGAACCCTCACCTATCACACTTGCCAACCTAGCCCACCTTCACTGGCTTTAATCCGGTAGTCCTGTCGGTCATATTGGTCTTATACGTCCTATTTCCCTCCTATTGACCGGTAGGATCGGTCACCGCCGCCCCAATTCGGTCACGATGGGCACTGTCTAGCAATTCTTGCCATAAACGGTGTAACCGCTTTCGAGCGCAATTAATTCGCCGTAATTGCATCCGCCTATGGACGGCGCCTTCGACTCGATCACCCTGTTTTTTTATTTTCAAAATTCGATTAAAATCGGCGGTAAAATCTATTGACACCCAAGATATTGCCTGGTATGATAAACGATGGTACCATATCTTGAATATGATGTGAACATTGGGAGATCGTTATGAGATGCCCTTATTGCGATGGCAACGATGATCGAGTGCTCGATTCGCGTCCGTCCAGTGCAGGTGCCGCGGTAAAGCGTCGCCGACAGTGCGACAGTTGCGGACGGCGCTACACCACCTACGAGCGGGTGGCTGAAACCGGCCTCTACGTGATCAAAAAAAGCGACCAGCGCCGCGAGCCGTTTGATCGCACCAAAATTTTACGCGGCATGCAGATCGCCTGCAAAGGACGACCGGTCGGCATCGAGACGCTGGAGGCGATCACCGATGAGATCGAGAAGATACTCTACAACAAATCGGTGCCGGAGGTGAGTTCCGCCGAGATCGGTGAGATGGTGGTGCAGCGGCTGCAAACGCTGGACCAGGTGGCCTACGTGCGTTTTGCTTCCGTGTATCGCCAGTTTGAGGATGCCACCCAGTTCGGCGAGCTGGTACAAGGTTTACGCCGAAATGATCGTTCCAATGAATAATGAGAAGGAGTGCGTTGATGGATCAAACCAAATTAATTCCAGGAGCGCGGGCGGAGCTGAAAGCAAAGCAGAACGGCTCCGCCGAGCCCGATCCGATTGAGATAAAAGGACGTAAGAAAAGGCCGCTGAAAGGGCTGCATTTCGATCGAAAGCTCACCAAATCCGGCTCGAACCCTTATGATACGGTTGAGTGGGAGATTCGAACGGCATTGATCACCGGTGAGCGAGGCGAAAAGGTATTCGAGCAAAACGATGTCGAGGTGCCGGTCGGTTGGTCTCAACTGGCAACCAACGTGGTGGCCTCGAAGTACTTTCGGGGGCATCTGGGCACGCCGGAGCGCGAGCGCAGCGTAAAGCAGTTGATTTCCCGCGTGGCCGGCACGATGACGAATTGGGGCAAAGCGATGCGCTACTTTGCTACTGAAGAGGATGCTTCGACCTTTCATGATGAGTTGACCTTTCTGCTGATCCACCAGTATGCCGCCTTCAACTCACCGGTCTGGTTTAACGTGGGCCTGCCCGAACAGCCGAAACCGCAATGCAGCGCCTGCTTTATCAATTCGGTTGATGACACGATGCATTCAATTTTGACGCTGGCTCACACCGAAGGGATGCTTTTCAAATTCGGCTCCGGCACCGGCACCAATCTCTCGCCGATCCGATCTTCCCGGGAAAAGTTGCAGGGCGGCGGAACCGCCTCCGGTCCGGTCTCCTTTATGCGCGGCTATGATGCCTTTGCCGGCGTCATTAAGTCGGGCGGAAAGACGCGCCGTGCCGCCAAGATGGTGATCCTGAACGTGGATCATCCCGACATCATGGAATTCATTACCTGCAAGGAAAAGGAGGAGCGGAAAGCCTGGGCGCTGATTGACGCCGGTTATAATGGAAACTTTAACGTTACCGGCGGCGCCTACGACAGCGTCAACTATCAAAACGCCAACCACTCCGTTCGAGTGACGGATGATTTTATGAGGGCATACGAAGAGGGAGAGAAATGGCAAACCCGCCTGGTGCTGACCGGTGAGGAGGCCGACACCTACGATGCGCGGGATATCATGCGGCAGATCGCCCAGAGCGCTTGGATATGTGGAGACCCCGGCCTTCAATATGACACGACCATCAATCGCTGGCATACTTGTAAAAACAGCGGCCGAATTAACGCCAGCAATCCCTGCTCCGAGTACATGTTTTTGGACGACAGCGCCTGCAACCTGGCCAGTCTCAACCTTTTGAAATTCCGGCTGCCTGACGGTGAATTTGATACCGAGACCTTTAAGCATGCCTGCCGAATTGTGATCACCGCCCAGGAAATAATCGTGGACAACGCCAGCTACCCGACCTCGGCGATTGAGCAAAACAGCCACATTTACCGGCCGCTCGGTCTTGGCTACGCCAACCTGGGCGCCCTGCTCATGGCGCGCGGCTTTCCTTACGACAGCAATGAAGGGCGGGTATACGCCGCCGCTATCACGGCCATCATGACCGGAGAGGCGTACCGGCAATCCGCCGTCATCTCGCGCGATCATGGCGGGCCGTTTAGCGATTATGAGCGCAACCGCGAGCCTTTTTTGGATGTAATGCGGATGCACCGGGATGCGGTGGAGGACATTGATCCGATGCTGGTGCCGGCCGACCTGCTGATGGCAGCCCGAAGCGCCTGGAACGGAGCGCTGGAGGTCGGCACTCAGCACGGTTTTCGAAATGCGCAGGCGACCGTGCTGGCTCCCACCGGCACCATCGGCTTTATGATGGATTGCGACACCACCGGTGTGGAGCCGGACATCGCGATCGTAAAGTACAAAACCCTGGTCGGCGGCGGGGTGATGAAGATCGTCAATCGCACCGTGCCGGAGGCGCTCCAAAGGTTAGGATACAATGCGAAAGAGGTGGCGGCCATCCTCGATTACATTTCCGAAAATGACACCATCGAGGGTTCGCCCGGATTGAAGCCGGAGCACCTTCCCATCTTCGACTGCGCCTTCAAGCCGGCCAAGGGGAAACGCTCGATTC
>JAKBZR010000073.1 GCA_021842405.1 bacterium | reverse complement strand
AGGCGTTGGGCGCCCGCGTGGAGGCAGATTTGGATCACCTCGCAATGGGCGCCTATTTCCCGGATTTAGAAAACTACCTTCCCTTTTTAGTGCCGGAAACGGTCTGCACGCTCGATTACCTGAAAGCGGACGGCCTGATTGTGGTGGATGAGCCGGATTCCATCAAAACGCATTGGGAGCGATTGGAAACCGAGATCACCGAGATTCGTAACCGGCAGGCCGAACGGGGCGAGCTGCTGGAAGCCGGTCTCCGTGCGGTACCGCTTTATGAGGGTTTGAAACGGATTTACCAGTGGTCGTCGCTGACCTTGAATCAGCTTCCCCACTCCCAAGAGGCGGTCAGCGGCTCCCATCACCTCAATTTCTCCTCCACAACGGGCGAAACCTTTCGATCCAAGCTCAACTTTTTAGCCAGCGAAGCTCAAAACTGGATTGCCAATAAAGGCCGGGTCGTAATTCTCACCTCGCAGCCTCACCGTCTCAATGAAATTTGCGCCGAGCTTAACCTCTCCGTAAGCCAATTTGATTTGGAGCATGATGGAGAGCTTAAGCCGGGCCTTTATGTGCTGGAAGGAACGCTGCGGCAGGGATTTAAATGGAATGAGCTCCGCCTGAACGTCATTACCGATGCGGAGCTGTTCGGCAGCAGCCGACCGATCGTGAGCCGTCGCCGATTTTCCGGGGCCGTTTCGGTCAGCTCCATCCTGGATCTTCGAGAGGGCGATTACGTCGTCCATATTCACCATGGGATCGGCATTTACCGAGGAATGACCCGCCGAGAAGTGATGGGGGCCGAGAGAGACTATCTGCTCATACAATACGCGGAAGGGGATCGCCTGTACGTTCCAGCGGATCAGATTGACCGGGTACAGCGCTACATCGGCTCCGATGGAGTGAGCCCCACCATTCATCGGATCGGTGGATCGGAATGGCATCGCACCACCCGCAAAGTTCGCGAGCAGGCTCGAGATATCGCCAAGGATTTAATTCAAATTTATGCGGCTCGTCTGGCGAATCAACGGAATTCCTACGGTGACGACACTCCCTGGCAGCAAGAGATGGAAGATGCCTTTCCCTACGAGGAGACTTTGGATCAGCGGCGCGCCATTCAAGAAGTGAAAGGTGATCTTGAAAGCAGTAAACCGATGGACCGGTTGATTTGTGGGGACGTGGGGTACGGCAAAACCGAAGTGGCGATCCGGGCCGCCTTCAAGGTGGTGGAATCGGGTAAGCAGGTGGTGATTCTCTGCCCCACCACGGTGCTGGCCGCTCAGCACCTTACCACATTTACGGAACGGCTGGCCGCATATCCGGTTCGGGTAGAGCTTCTCAGCCGGTTTCGGTCGCGGCAGGAGCAAGCAAAGACGATCGAGGGCTTGAAATCGGGAGCAGTGGATATTGTGGTGGGCACGCATCGCCTATTAGCTAAAGATGTGGTTTTTAAGAATCTCGGTCTTGTCATCATTGATGAGGAGCAGCGGTTTGGCGTCGCCCATAAAGAGAGGTTGAAGAAGCTGAGAGCGACGGTGGACGTGCTGACGCTGTCCGCCACGCCGATCCCCCGCACCCTCTCGATGGCGCTTTCCGGGTTGCGTGAAATGAGCGTCATAGAGGAGCCGCCGGCCGGCCGCATGCCGATAATCACCTATTGCCGAGAATATGATGATGAACTAATCCGCGATGCGATCTTAAGGGAAATTGAGCGGGAGGGTCAGGTTTACTACGTCTACAATCGGGTCGAGAATATCGCCCACGTTGCACAGCGGTTGCAGCGGTTGGTACCTGATGCTCGAATTCGAATCGGCCACGGGCAGATGTCAGAAGATGAGCTTGAAAAGGTGATGCTCGATTTTTATCACCATGAATGCGATGTGCTGGTCTGCACGACCATCATTGAAAACGGCCTCGACATTCCAAACGTGAATACCATCATCGTAGAAAATGCGGATCGTCTTGGTCTCGCTCAGCTTTACCAACTTCGAGGACGGGTTGGGAGATCGTCACGCCAAGCCTATGCCTATCTCCTGTATCGCGCACACAAGCGCTTGACCGATACGGCTGAAAAGAGATTGATGGCTATTAAGGAGTTTACGGCGCTTGGAACCGGTTACCAACTTGCACTTCGTGATCTCGAAATCCGGGGCGCGGGCAATCTGCTGGGGGCTGAACAGCACGGTGCGATGGCGGCGGTGGGTTTCGATCTCTACTGCCAGATACTGGCTCAGGCGGTGGGCGAGATGCGCGGCGATGAAAATATTGAGCAAGACCCATTGCCACCGGTTGATCTGCCGGTCACCGCCCATATACCGGATGACTACATTCCCAGCGAGGCCGAAAGAATCTATTTTTACAAACGGATTTCAGGAATAGCATCCAGCGAGGAGATTACCGCCATTCAGGAGGAGATGGAGGATCGCTTTGGTGATCCACCGCACCCCGTATGGAACGCGCTTGCCGTGTTGCGGCTGAGGCTGCGTGCCCGCGATACGGGAATTGTGGCGATAAAGGGAGAGCGTTATGGGGCAACTTGCCGTTTTGCGCCACAAGTGCGATTGAGCGCCGAAGCCGTCCGGCAACTCAACAGCTCTTTTCGAGGCCACCGATTCACCGCCGATTCATTAACGATTCCCTACTCCTCCGCGAATGTGTTAAACGAAGTGGAGCGCATAGTGGA
Organism: bacterium; assembly: GCA_021842405.1. GTDB lineage: Bacteria > Armatimonadota > Chthonomonadetes > Chthonomonadales > JAMCWF01 > JAMCWF01. The sequence continues at coordinate 15,111 of JAKBZR010000073.1, read as the reverse complement.
AGTGATTCATCGGGCAATCAACGCTGATACTCCACCGGCTCCAGCCCAAAAGGTAAGCTATGCAATGGCGGGTCGCCGTAGTTGAAGGAGACAATCGCATTGAGGTTCGACACAAGTCTTAACGATCAAGCAGACGGCAAGCGAAGGCACCGAAGCGTGAAAAGTGTGGATGCCGATTTTCCGAGGAGGTTGAATGAATGGGAAAGCTAGCCGTGCGGGAATCACCGGACTCGTTCCCCTTTGATTCACGGGAGGGAGTGTCGCTGTATCGTTTAATGCGGATAATCCGGCGGTGTGAAGAGCCGCTGAACCGTATCTATCGGGAAGGAAAAATCGGCGGTTACCTCCACCTATATATCGGTCAGGAGGCGATTGCAGCCGGTCTAATTCCGTTGTTGAGGTCGGATGATTACCTATTGAGCGCTTATCGAGATCACGGCCATGCCATTGCACGCGGGGTTGACCCGAAGCGGATAATCGCCGAGCTCTATGGCCGGGTTACCGGCTGCTCGCGCGGCAAGGGCGGTTCGATGCATATTTACGACACCGGTAGAAACTTTTTAGGAGGTTACGGGATTGTGGGCGGCGTCGTTCCGCTGGCGGTAGGAGTTGGCTTCGCCATCAAGTACCGCGGCGGAGATCAAATTTGCGTCTGCTTTTTCGGCGACGGCGCAATGAACCAGGGTGCCGTCCACGAGGCCTTGAATATGGCGTCTCTTTTCAAAGTGCCATGCTTGTTTGTACTTGAAAATAACGGTTACGCGATGGGGACGGCGGTGGAGCGTCATTCGGCGGTTACCGATTTCATTCAGCGGGTCTCTTACGGGTACGGCATCGCCTCCGAAAGAGTTGACGGGATGGACCTGGTGGAAGTTCGCGAGGTAGCGGAGCGGGCTATCGCCTACATCCGCAAGCGGTCAGCCCCCTATTTCATCGAGGCGGAATGTTATCGCTATGCCGGCCACGGCTTCTCCGATACGGCACAGCAGCAAAAGACCTATCGCTCCGACGAAGAGATCGAGCGGTGGAAGCAGCGGGATCCGATTGAGATTTTCGGTCGGAGGCTGCGGGAAATCGGGGCTTTATCTTCAAGCGATGAGGAGGAAATTGACGCCGAGGCGCGCCGGATTGCGGACGAGGCCATTGATTATGCGGAGAACAGCCCGGAACCGCCGATGGATGAGCTGTATGAGCATGTATTTACGGAAGCGGGCTAGTGGGTTTTGCGTCCTTTAAGTTGATGGGTAGGCGTAATCGTAGGAAGCGGTAAATGAAGGGATTTAAGGAGCTGAGTCGGTGTTAAATGTGAAATATGGCGAAGCGATTCGCTTAGCGATGATCGAAGAGATGGAGCGCGATCCCAATGTGTTCATTTGTGGTGAGGAGGTCGGCCAGTATCAGGGAACGTTTAGAGTAACGCAGGGTATGCTGGAACGATTCGGCTCATCCCGGGTGGTTGACACACCCATTTCAGAGGCAGCGATCGTGGGGTTGGTGACCGGGGCGGCGATGGCCGGCCTCAGGCCGATTGCCGAGATGATGACCTTCTCCTTCGCGCTGGTGGCCATGGATCAAATCGTTAACCACACTGCGAAAATCAGCTATATGTCCGGTGGGCAGGTTAAGGTGCCGGTTGTGATTAGAGGGCCGGCGGGAACCGGCAATCAGTTGTCGGCGCAACATTCACAAAGCCTGGAATCTTGGTACTCTCATATTCCAGGTCTTAAAGTGGTTATGCCGGCAACGCCGAATGATGCCAAAGGCCTATTAAAGTCGGCAATCCGAGACGATAACCCGGTGATCTTCATGGAGCACGCCGGACTTTACGGCATGCGTGGAGAGGTTAATGAAGATCCGGAATATCTCGTACCATTCGGACAGGCGCACATTATGCGGGAAGGCAGCGATGTAACGATCGTATCCTACTCCCATATGCTCAATACCTGCCATCGAGCGGCCGATCAGATCGCCCAGGAGCAAAATATCAATTGTGAGGTGATTGACCTCCGCACCCTAGTGCCGCTGGATGTGGAGACCATTATCAGATCGGTCCGTAAAACTCACCGAGTTGTGGTGGCGCATGAGGAGGCTAGAAACACCGGTTTCGGCGCCGAGTTGTCCGCTCGAATCTATGAATTGGCCTTTGACGATCTGGATTCTCCCATTGAGCGGGTTGCCGGTCCGGACGTGCCTATGCCGTATGCCAAGAATTTGGAACGAGCGGCCATTCCCCATGATGATGATGTGATCGCTGCGATAAAGCGGGTGGTTAACCTTGCATAAGAGAAGCGCGATTCACGGCGCGGTAAGCTAATCTCGATTTTTTGTGCGCTGATTGAGTGCAATAATTGAAGTGGTGGATGATAAAATTAGGTTCGAGGAGTGAGTGGGAGCAGCTATGAGCGCGATGAGAATGCCCAAAATGGGCGATGGTATGGAAGAGGGCACGATCCTTCAGTGGTTGAAGAAGGAGGGGGATAACGTTGTCACTGAGGAGCCGGTGGCGGAGGTAGAAACCGACAAGGCGAATGTGGAGATTCCGGCCGAAGAATCCGGTGTGCTGACCAAAATCGTGGTAAAAGCGGGGGAGACGGTGCCGGTCGGTGCCGTCATTGCCTACATCGGTGAGATTACCGAAGACGGCGCCGCCTCAAAGAGCCAGCCAAAGCAAACTATCGTCAAAGCAAAGCCGATCGGCGATCGTTTAGTGGAGGGAGAGCGAGTAAAGGCCTCACCGCTGGCGCGCCGCCGGGCCAAAGAGATGGGCATTGATCTGGTTGGTATCACCGGCTCCGGTCCCGGCGGCCGCATTGTGGAACAGGACGTAAGGGCTGTCCAGTTGCAGAGCGTCGCCGCCGCTACGACAACCCACGTAACCCTCGCCGCTCCGGTTGCACCATCGCTACAAGGCACCGATACTGAGGTCAGTCGAATGCGGCGCGCGATCGCGCGGCGCACTGTTCAGAGCAAGCAGACGGTTCCCCATTTTTATCTCATCACCGTAGTCGAGATGGATCGGGCAGTTCAGCTCCTTGAAGAGCTGAATGAAATGGAGCCAAATCAGAAGCTGACCGTCAACGATTTAATCGTTCAGTCTTGTGCGTTGGCCCTTGCCGAATTTCCCGACGTGAATGCCAGTTTTACGCCGGACGACCGAATAAGGCGTTACGAAGCCATTAACATCGGCATCGCGGTAGGCACTGAAAACGGCCTCACGATCCCGGTGATCAGCGATTGCGGAAATAAAACCCTTCGGCAAATTGCGGATGCCGCCAAGGAGTTGATTCGAAAAGCGAGGAGCGGCGCGCTCAAGCCGGAGGAGTTTTCAGGCGGAACCTTTTCTATCTCCAACCTGGGGATGTTCGGCATCGAGGAGTTTTCCGCCATCATCAACCCGCCTGAATCGGCGATCCTGGCGGTCGGCGCAATCGTAAAGGAGGCGGTTCCGGATGAGAGCGATCGGATTTCGATAAAGAAGCGAATGCGGATAACCTTGTCGTGTGATCATCGGGTGGTGGATGGCGTGCTGGGTGCCCGCTTTCTTAATGCCATTAAGCGTTATCTGGAAAAGCCGGCTCATCTCATTTTATAATGAGATGAGCCGGCCGTCATTCTCGCGGTAAATCCCGAAAAATCTCACCCCTACGTATATTGGGACCGAACCCTGATTTAAACCCTAAAGGTTTTTAAAACCTTTAGGGTTTTTTAGGAGATCGGTGCGTTGTGGGAGACGACGACAGGCAGGAGCAGTGAGGTTAGGAGAATTACGCTATAACATTGCCGGAATAATACCTTCCGGTAGGCAGGGAACTGGATTCCCGCTTTCGCGGGAATGACGATGTGGCAATATCCAGCGAGTTTTTCAACCACCTCTTAGGGCGCCTCGTTAATAACCAGATGAAACGGAGCGTTGCGATTCAGCCGGATAATCGCAACGCGGTCTCTTTTATCCCACGTCCAACTGCTGCCGCTGTTCCGCTCCGAAGCCTCTTTATCTAGAACTTGCCCATCGAGCAAAATTTGACTCGGCGGATTTAGGCTTGAGGGCGAGATGATCATACGGGTTACAATCCCGCTACGCGGCGAGACCGTTAATTTCAAAGAATGACCCGTTACCACGCCGGAGCAAGGTGAACCGGTGGTAACGATCCATCGGGTACCTCCATTCGCAAAAGCGACGGTATTGGGGTAAGCAAAGGGACCCTGTAAAACCTCGAACAGGTTGTCAACGATGACCCCTGGATTCAACCAGGGACCGAACGGCTGATTGCTCAACAGATGGTACGAATCAGGGTAACAGCCATAGTTGGGAGCGTTCGTTGACTGCTCCTGCATGCCGCAGTGAGTTATGCTGGCCGCCAGCCTTGTCCAATCGAACGAGCGATCATAGGGCGCCAGCTCCAGTAAGCTATTGGCATAAGCAAGACCGCACCATTGGACCGGCCTTCCCATCCATGACCAGGTGAAGAATGAACTGCCGAGAACCGGCGTGTCGCCACCCAGCATGATTTTGCGATCAGGTGGGCGCCACTGATAAATAAAGGGTACGCCGGTCCATGCCCAATGGATTGCCTTGCGGAGATAGTGGCGGTTGCCGGTTATGAGATAGCCGGCCAGTTCCGCCTGAACGGCATGAGCGGCGGCCAAAATGTCGGGTTCATTGAGCGGGCACTCCCAGACCTGAGCGCCGGCCGGTATCTCGAATTGATCCATGGCCGCCAAGCCCTTCAGCAGCGAACGCACCGCATCGGGGTTGCGGGTCATCATCGCATAAGATGCGATTGCCAATATATTGGTGGCGCAGATGCCGACGTTGGTGGCGCCGCGGGGTCCCAGCTTTTCGCGTGCCGGTGTATCGGGTTCGAAGCCCCAAGTGCCGTCGGCTCGCTGAGATTTCATCGCTCCCAAAGCGCCTGCTTGGGCACCGCCCAGCGCCGTCTCAACTCCGCCCGTCCAAAGTGCAAGGTTGACATCGGCTGCGTTTGGATTTTTAGCCCTTACTGAATGCACCTGGTTGCGGAGCTTTGCGGCGAGATTAGGGCCAGTAGTATGCTGAGCCAACTTCAGCATCTGTATTGCAATATCGGGATTGGGAGTTGGCGCCCATCCGATTTGAGGATACCAGCCCTTGGAGGGACTGGCCCATAAGATGTGAAGGAATGTATGGGCGCACATGCTGATCTCTTGCTGCAGCGTTCTCGGCGCCGGCGCGATCGGCCACTTTTGGCCCCAAATTCGCTCCACCGTCTTCACTCCATCCAGCGCCGTGTTGCCGTTTTGTACGATCACGCTGGAGTGAATGGAAATACTCCGGCCGGCGGTAAGCCGATAGGGCTTTTGCGCCATGATGCCGTTTTCGGGCACCCACTTAGGCACGGTCGGCACGAACAGCGCCATGCGGGTATTGTTTTGGTCGAGCGGGCGGTTCGGACAGGCGAATTGAGCGGAGTACCCCATGCTGCCGCCGTTCCATTTTGAGTAGGCGTCCCAGGTTAAAGTAATTACTACTCTATGGGATGACAAGGACATCAAGGGCATCGTAATTCGGAGCGGATTGGGCGTCCAACGATTGGAATCGGGGGGATCTATAAATTCAGTGCTGGACGAATGCTGAATGGCATTGAGGTACTCAAGTCCGGGGAATATGGCGTCGTGCTTGGTGGCGCCGAACGTTCCTTCACCGATGCGCAGATCGGGGCAACGGAAAGCGAGCAGGTTGAGACTTCGAGTTGCCCTCAAGGTTGCCGCAATCTTGATGAGATCACTGCCCGGTGACAGATTGAAGCTGACGATCGCATTCCAATCGCTGCTGGAATAGCTAAATTGAATGGCGCCGGCACTATGGGAGAAAAGGCGGGCTAATGGAGGAGTTCGATTGAGATTGCTGGTCGTGATGACCTGAGCTAAATGGGGGATAACCGCCACCGTCAGCCAGCCGTTTTTCATCCGCTTTTGAATGGAGCAAACCCCGTATTCGAGATGATTTCCACCCTTAATCGGCGGGAAGTTCAAGCGTATTTTGTCATTACTGACCGTCACCGTGTGGGTTTGATGAGGCCACGTTCCGACCAGCGCTAACGCCGGCGAAGACCATCGTGCGGTAACGGATGTGGCGTTTGCGGACGACAACCGGACCGATGCCGACACTAAATCTCGGCTGCGGGTCGGGGTGCAGCGCCACCGAAACGTTGCCGTGGAGTTGGGGGCCATATCGGTTGGAGCGCTCAGAGTCGCTTGCCGCTTTAATCCGGAGCTGAGCTGCAGGGCGGCGTGCAGCCCGTCAGCCGCGTTTCGGCCCCGATTCGTCACCGTAAAAACCAAATCAAAGGGTTTGCCGGAGACCAACGGGGTCAAGTTGGCCCCAAAAGCCTGCAGGGTCGGTTTTGGGGCGGTGCTGTAGGGGAGGGGTTGAAGCCGGATGCCGCTCACCATCCATTGTCCGGCGCCAACTTCGCTCGTCTCATTGACTCGGGGACAAAGCTGAATCGCCACCACCTGGAAATCGTTCACGTAATCATAGCGAAAGCTGGCATGGTGCCACTGCCCGTCACCGACTTGAGGGGCCGGCACCGACCATAAGGTGCGGGCGGCGCCCCCTTCGCTCCCCTCTTTGATGAAGGGGATCACGTAAAAGGCGAGGTTACGGCCTTTTACCGACGAGGAGATTGCTTTGTACCAAAACGACACTACGCCTTTTAGCACCGTCTCGGTTCCGGCTTGATTGAGGACTGCGACGGAGGTGCCGGATTTTGAAAAGAGGCGCATTGCGTTATACCCATCGCGAGCGTTTTTCACCAGCGAGACACCGGCCGAGCCGGGCGCCGCACCTTCTCCCGGCCCACCGGCCCAACCGACTGGAGCTCCTATCTGGTTAAGCTGTTCGAAGTTGCCGTTAAGGCTCGATGGTGGAGCAGCCAAAACTTTCACTGCTATAATTGCTAACCCAAAGCAAAGAATTAATCTTCGCATACCTCTTCCTCCTTTTGGCGGGAATTGTTCCGGCCAGGGTTATTGATGAATTAATTCAAATCGCCTAATTCAATGCCTGATAGATCACCGTGACCTGGGTCTCCACGTCGAGAGTGCCGCCGGTCGGCTGCAGCCCATCGTAGGTCAGGCATACGCGGCCATGAGGCGCCAAAGCGTTGACCTTTCGAAGATCCAGGTTGACGGGCAAGTTTTGGGCGGTGTTGCCTGCCGTTTTGAGGATGAAGGCGGCATAATTGGCATCCGTTTCTTGCAACTGGTACGGCACCGCCGGCGACGGGCTGGAGATTGGTTTCGCCTGAGCGGGTCCCCGTTGCGCCGGCCAGAAGCTGACCAGCGTTTCCGACATCTCGTTCGGTTTTCGTGCTCCAAAGGGGATCATCGAGATATCGCCCTCGATCTGGAGAATCCGAACCGTTTGTCCGTTGCCGAGCTGAATGGTAAAGGTGCCGCCATTCTGATGAGGCCCGGTTCCGAGGCTGACCTCCGACCCCCAGTGAAACATTCGGATTTCGGGCTGTCTATTTTGAGCCGACGAACTGATCCGCTTCATTCCCAGGGTTCCTACCGTCACCCCGATTGCGAGCAGATACAATCCATAATTTTTAATGAAGCGCAAGGCACTCCCTCCCCTCGTAACTTGAAAGTAAAACGGTTAATTGATGATATCCGAGGTCCGCAAACCGATAGGCCCAATCTCCTCCCTGAGTTCGCCCATTCGAGCGAGTGTAGTCATCCTTAGCTCGGCTCGTGGTCCCGCTTTTCTCTTCATCTTTAATTAACCGCTCCTCGATCGCTTCGGCACAGTATTCTGTTACGGGCAACCCTCGCCTTGCGGCGGCCACTTTGACCTCTTGCTTAAACTCCTCGTCCTCAAGGTAGAGACTAAATCTTGCTTCCTTAGTCATCGTAAACCGCCTCCGGTGTCAAGGATAGCATAGAAGCACTTTAACGTCAAACTTACGAAAGAGTTCAGTTTTCGTTCGACCCCACCCCATCCAATGGGCTGGGCTCAGCATACGATTCCATCATTAAAGGCTAAACTCCTCCATAGGACTTGCGGCCATACTCGACAGGTGCCGGTTCACATGATATAATCCCACCGTTCGGAGCGCGAGAGTGTGGAGGGATTTATCCATGGCGGAGCCAACTACCGGCACGCCGGTAACGGCCAGTCGTAAGTTCCGGTTGATTCTGAGGGAAAGCGGCGTCGCCCGCGAGATGGGCGGCGAAGATACCACCGTCGGCGTAAGCATCGTTGACCGGGTATTCTCCGAAGCGCTGGACGCGAACGCCTCCGATATCCACCTGCATCCCGAGCGAAATCAAATGCGGATTCGCCTTCGGATAGACGGGGTGATGCATCACCTCGGCAATATCCAACTTGAGTATATGCAAAACGTACTGGCACGGATCAAACTGGCGGCCGGAATGCACATTGATGAGAAGCGGGAGCCGCAAGACGGCCGCATTGATATGGAATATGCGGGAAGGCGGTTCAGCGGCCGCGTTTCGGTAATACCGGGCTTGAACGGCGAGAAGGTGGCGATCCGGGTGCTGGACCCAGCCAGCGTCCGGCTTGATATTCGGCAGTTGGGCATGAGCAGCGAAACGCTGGCTGATTGGGTGCGCGCCATTCATACTGCCTACGGCATGATTATCGTAACCGGGCCGACCGGATCCGGAAAAACCTCAACCCTGTACGCTTCCATCAATCAACTGGATCGCAAAAGCCGAAACATCGTCACGGTGGAAGACCCCATCGAATATGAGTTCGCCGACAACGTCACACAGGTTCAGGTGACCGAAAAGATGACGTTCCCGCGGGTGATGCGCTCATTCCTGCGGCAGGACCCCGACGTGATGATGGTGGGCGAAATTCGCGACCCCGAGTCGCTATCCATTGGGATTCAAGCCAGCTTGACCGGTCATTTGGTACTGACCACGCTCCACACCAACAATGCGGTGGAGACACTGGGGCGTATGATGGATATGGGCGGGGAGCCTTATCTTATTGCCTCGACGGTGGTGGCCATCTTAGCCCAACGCCTGGTGAGGACGATCTGTCCTGACTGCAAAGAGCCATTTGAGCCGCCGGCCGATGAGCTGGAGGCGCTTCGCTTTACACCCGTCGAATTAAAAGATACGGTGTTCTACAATGGGCGCGGATGCAGCTTGTGCCGGCACACCGGCTACCGCAACCGGGTCGGCGTCTTTGAACTGCTGCAAAACAATTACCGCCTCAAAGAGATCATCACGCAAGGGGCCTCAGTGTTGGAATTGCAGAAGGCGGCGAAAGAGCAAGGGATGAAAACGATGATCGAGGACGGCCGAGACAAAATTATAAAGGGGTTGACAACCCCCCGCGAGGTCCTGCAAGCGGTATACTCAACGTCCTATGACGCCGCGGAGGATAAGCCGAAGGAGGACGATGCGGTCGCCGATGAGAGATGATATCGGGAAGGAGTGGGATTTAACCATTTATGTCAAAACCGGCCGATAGGTGGAACTTTAGCCCTCAAATAACATCCAATCATCTAGTAAAATGATTGAGAAGCGGGAGGAGCCAATGAGTTCCGCACAGCGACACGATAAGACGGCCGTTCGGTTACGCCGCACCCTATCCTTTTTGCTGATTTTCAGTGTGGCAGCCGTATTTTTCTTATACGGGCGCAACGCAGACGCCAGGCAATCGGAGCTGGGTCGGCTCGCCGTCACCGGATATCCAACCACCTACGCGATCGAAGTGGCCGGTTTGAGCTGGCAACCGGTCTGGGATGCGCGGCCGCTTTACTTGGGAAAGAAAAACAAGAGGCGTTTTAACACGGTTGAAAATCGCTGGACTGCATTTGAAAGCGCCCGCCGGGCTGGCCAAGAACGGACCGCGCTGGCCTACGCTTCCAGCCTGGTGCTGGATCCAAAAGCATCCAACTATGCGGGCGAAGCTCTTCGTTACTTACAAGACCACGGTGTCAACCTATCCTTCTTTCTGCTGGGCGTCGTTCAGCTTCCCAATCAAGATCATCCGCTTTCGGATGCGCTCTATGGTGCCGCCGATCTATTGGTTTTGCACGCCTCACCCAAACTGTTTCCGATATTCCTCGCATGGTTGCGTTCGAGCGATAACTACCTGAAAAGTAGGGCGATACTCGCTTTGGGAATCATCGGCTATCGCCCAATGGATAACCGCTCCCTATTTCCCGGCTTACCGGTGAATTTGAGATCCAATGGAATCAGCGCCGATCTGCGGGGAATGATACGTCAAGCGGTCAAAGAGGGGTTAAAGGACGGCTGTTACCGCGTTCGCGCCGCATCGGCCATCGCAGTCGCTCTTTTACAGGCTGACGATGACTATCTCCGTTTGGCGAAGCTGCTTAAGGATCCAGCTTATCTTCAACAAGAGACCGGTACGAAAAAGGTGTTTCAGATCGAATTCCCGGTTCGGGAGGCGGCCGCCGCAGCCCTGAAATGGCTTAACCAACCTTCAGCCGACATACAATCGGGTGATTTTTCGGGTAAGGAGCTAGTCCAGGTGCGGCGAGGCGGCCATAATGTGACCCATGATTTCGGCGGTGTAAATCGAAAGCTGCTAGAGGGACAGTTGTGGAGCATGGATTCCTGGTAGCGGATAGATGTTTGTTCTCTATACGCGAGAGCTCGCCACCCACCATAACGGTTAAGGCGGGGATTCAGTAGATCAGGATGGCAATCGTTGGTACCGGCGTGGATATCGTGGAGGTTGACCGAATCACCTCGCTGATCGAGCGTACACCAAAATTTCTGGATCGCGTTCTCACTCCTTCCGAAAAAGAGTATTGCCTTAAGGGAAAGAAGGGCGCTGCCCAGCACGTGGCGGGGCGGTTTGCGGTCAAGGAGGCGGTCATCAAAGCGATCGGCCATTTCGTTCCGTGGCTATCCATCGAGGTGTTGAATGAGCCATCCGGCCACCCCATCGTGCAGACCTATCCGCCGGTTGAACTGCCGAGTGGAGGAAGAATATCGGTCAGCATCGCGCATGAGCGCCATTACGCCATTGCATTTGCCATATTGGAGGTAGAAGATTGAGCACGAGGATCGGGGTGCTGGTGTCTGGTTCCGGCCGAGGCAGCAATCTGCAGGCCATTTTAGATGGATGTGAAGCGGGAACGATTGACGGCCGGGTGGCGGTCGTCGTTGGAACCAAGGCGGATGCGCCGGCTCTGCAGCGGGCAGAGAGAGCTGAAGTGCCGGTCGTCGTCGTCTCGCCGCGCTGTTTCACGACCGATGAAGCATACGGGGCGGAACTACTGCACCAATTCGAGCGATTTCGAGTGGATCTGGTCTGCCTTGCCGGTTATATGCGGATATTGCCGGCTGCGGTGGTGAGGGCTTACCGCAATCGAGTGATGAACATTCACCCGGCCTTACTGCCGGCTTTCGGCGGCAAGGGCATGTACGGCCATTATGTCCATGAAGCAGTATTGGAAAGCGGCGCCAAGTACAGCGGATGTACGGTGCACTTTGTGGATGAGCAGTACGACACCGGGCCGATCATCGTTCAGCGGGTGGTGCCGGTGCACGATGATGATAATGCGGAATTGCTGGCGAGCCGTATTTTGGAACAGGAGCATCAGGCCTATGTGGAGGCGATCAAGCTATTCAGTGAAGATCGTCTTAGAGTAGATGGCCGCAGGGTAAGAGTGATTCCGGATCCCGTTGCAGGAAATTAAGATAGGTCTGTATAAATAATCCATCACTTCGAGGGTGCGATACCGATGTTTATAGTAAATAGACCTTAAGGACTGCGTCCACAACCAAATATGAAAATGGGCGGACTTTACCAGCAGAGCTAATATGTCTGATTAGGCAACACTTTAAGTACAATTGGAGATTATGTCTAATATTTAACGTCCGTGTTAATAGGAGCAGTGCGACGCATTTCAGCTTGAGAAGGAGGAGAAATGAAAAGAGCTGGTTGGATGCTCACTGCAGTGAGCGCTATCCTTGCACTGGCCATCCCCGCATTTGGACAAGGAGTGACAATGGAGAAAGTTCCCTACTTCGGTCAGCCCAATTGCTACAAGTTGAGCAATGGCACGGTGGAACTGATTGTGACGACCGACATCGGGCCGCGCATTATCCGCTACGGCTTTGTGGGCGGCCAAAATGAGTTCGCTGAGATTCCGAACGTAACACTCAAAACCAGTCTGGGCACCTGGCACATTTGGGGTGGCCATCGGCTTTGGCATGCGCCGGAGGCGATACCACGCTCCTATGTTCCAGATAACAGCCCGATTGAGGCGACCCCGGCCGGCGATAACTCGATTCATCTGATCGAGCCGGTGGAGCAGGCGACCGGCATTCAGAAAGAGATTGATGTAACCCTGGCGCCGACTGGAACGCATGTGGTGGTCGTACATAAGCTGACCAATAAGGGGCTGTGGGCGGTGCATCTCGCTTGCTGGTCTATGTCGGCGATGCACACGGGCGGCCGTGGAATTTTCCCGCAGGAGCCTTACGTCTCGCATGATCAGAAGGTCACGGCGGCGCGGCCGCTCGTGCTCTGGAACTATACCGATATGAGTGATCCTCGCTGGACATGGGGGAAACTATTTATTCAGCTTCGAAACGACCCGAAGGTCAGCGCACCGCAGAAATTCGGCATCGGCAATACGCTTGGGTGGGCCGCTTACGAGCGGAACCACGAACTCTTCATGATACGATTTCCGTATATCGAGGGCGCGACCTATCCCGATTTGGGTTGTAATAACGAGAGTTATACCAGCGATCAGTTCCAAGAACTGGAGACGCTCAGCCCAATGGTGACGCTCGAACCGGGTAAAACCGTAAGCTACACTGAGGATTGGTACCTGTTTAAGAACGTGCATCTTGGCGATACCGATGAATCTATCGAGAAGGCAATTGGGCCGTTGGTGAAAGAAGCGACGCCGACTCCGGTCTCAGAGGCGTTTATTGCTCCTTAATGCGTGCTGGTAAATCACGAAATATTATCGTTTGATCGAGAACAGAGCCGCCGCCGTCCTCCTCTTCACAGGCTAAGAGAGGGGTCAAAATGCGGGTCATCTATTGCTTTAATTGATGATGAGGGGGCGCCGGGGTGACGGCGGTTCATTGAGGAAGCGAACGTGAATGGATGAGGTGATGATGCATGGTTGCTACCCGTCTATCCTTTGAAGAGGATTTAAAATCGCTGCAAAATCGGGTTGTTGAAATGGGGCGTCTGGCGGACCAGATGGTGGAAGGGGCAATCCGTGCGCTGGAAGAGCGTAACGTTTCCCTTGCGATCGAGATTATCCGCCGGGATGACGAGGTAGATCGGATGGATTTAGAGATCGAGACGCAGTGCATGAAGCTCATTGCGCTCCAGCAACCGATGGCGCGTGATTTGAGAACGATCGGTACCGCGCTTAAAATCATCACCGACATCGAGCGCATCGGTGATCATTCGGTGGATATCGCCAAGATCGCCCGCAAGCTGGCCGACGATCCGGTCAGCCGGATGCTGGTGGATATTCCACCGATGGCTCACCTGGTGCGGGAAATGCTTGGCGATGCGCTTCAGGCATTTGTAAATCATGATCTGAAGCTGGTCGAAAAGGTAGTTGCGGCCGATGATCAGGCCGACACCATATACTACCGGTTAAGAGACGAGCTCCAAATGATGATGCAAAAGGATTCGCGGCTGGTTGTCCAGGCCAGCAATCTGCTTTTGGTGGCACTCTATCTGGAGCGTATCGCCGACCATAGCGTCAACATCGCGGAGCGGGTTGCCTACGTGGAGACCGGTGTGCTGAAGCAGCTCGCTTCCAGCCACTCGCCGACGTCATAAGGACCCCTGCTATTTAGCGGAAATGTTATGTCTGAGCCTGCTTCAATACGTGAGCACTTAATTCGGGTAAGGGAAAGGATCTCGCGAGCGGCTGAATCGGGGGGGCGATCATCTTCCGACATTACCCTGGTGGCGGTGAGCAAGACGGTGGAGGTCGCTCAAATTGAAGAGGCGATGGCCGCCGGCATCACCGATTTTGGAGAGAACTATCTCCAGGAGGCGCGCCCCAAGGTTGCGAAGTTGCCGGATCTACGCTGGCATTTTATCGGGCATCTTCAAAAGAACAAGGCCGGTGAGGTAGGCCGAGCTTTTCACTTGATCCAGAGCGTGGATTCGGTTGAGATCGCTCGCGCACTTGGTAAGCGAGCTGAGCCGGGCATGCCGACCAAAATTCTGCTGGAGGTAAAGATTGATCCGGCCGCGACCAAGTTCGGCATCGAGCCGGAACGATGTATGGACGTGGCGGCAGAGTGCAGGGAAATGGGTGGCGTCTCACTTTATGGGTTAATGGGAATGGCACCGGTCGTCGAGCGGCCGGAAGAAGCGAAGCCCTATTTCCGCAGACTGTATGAGCTATTTCAAAAATTGCCAACCGAAAATCGGTTGATATTGAGTATGGGAATGACGGCCGATTTTGAGGCGGCGATACAAGAGGGTGCCACGATGGTGCGAATTGGAACGGCCATCTTTGGGCCACGCACTTGATGACTAAGCGATCAAAGCAATTAATATCAAGATATACGGTAAAGCATTAAAAAGCATAAGGAGTGCAAAGATGACCTATAATCAGCCCGAGCCGGAAGAAGACGAACAACCGAAAAAGCTATGGTCTCGGCTGCGGGATCACCTTTTTGGGGTGGATGATGATGTCGAGGAGGAAGAGGCGGTTGTGGCCGAAAGCCCGCATCGCGAGAACTTACTGCGAATGTCCTCGTCACGAAGCATCCGTACCAACCTTTGGAAGCATCCGCAAGTATTCGGCGATGCGAAAGCGGCGGCCGACGCCCTGAAAAGCGGTTCCATTCAAATCTTGAATCTGGATTCAGTGTCTCCTCAAATGGCCGAAAAAATGGTTGACTTTTTAAGCGGCGTCACCTATGCGATGGATGGATCGGTGGAGCATATCGGCCAGATGATCTATTTCTTTGCGCCGGCCAACGTGATCGTCGAGCTTGATGAGGACGCCAGCTCGCTCGGATATCATCGTGACCAGTAATCCGCTTGATAGCCGGCGCATCGGAATCATCGGCGCTGGCGCAATGGGCGGCGCGCTGTGCCGCGGAATGGTGAAATCA
>JAKBZR010000072.1 GCA_021842405.1 bacterium | reverse complement strand
GAATGAATATCCGAAATGAGCGTTTTTTGGAACTGGCGAATGTGCATCCTGGGACGGTTGATTTTCGGAGACCACCGGGCAGCTATAAACTTGATAATCCTTAACATAAGGAAAAGTGGCATCCATCCATTGAGGCGCCGGCGGCAAACGGCCGGAGTAGTCCTGAGCATACATCTCAGACCCCATCCATAGCTGCTTGAGGTTTGATTGGCAAGTTATTCGACGGGGTGATATAGGTTGCTCGAAAAATATTGAGTAAATGATAGATAGAAGCAATAATATGAAACCGCCTCCACAGCACGAAAGGGAATTCCACCACCGCCGTTTATGGTGGGTGGGCTCAGGTTTTGGTGTGTCTGCCGGTTGCTCCGGTTGCATGTTTGATTCTCCTTATAGGGTTACCACCCATACCGCTCCGGGCCCCAGGTCTTTACCATCGTCTCCTGTTTGAGCAGGAGCAGGCTGCGATCGGCTACATCCTCGTAAACGACGATGCCGCCTCCCACGCATGAGTAGACGCCGATCTTGGTGCCGGGCATTGTGATGACGTTCACGCCGGTGCGGCTGTAGTCACCGTAAAAGGTGCCGTTGCATCCGGCCCCACCCTTCTCCCGGCGGCCGGCAATCCGGTGGGTCTGGTTATCGTCGTCGAACCGCAAGGTGCCGCAGACGGTGGCCGCTCCGATATCCACCGAGCAGCCGACCACCCCGCAAATCTCGCAATAATGGTAGAGGTAGCTCCGGTCAAACATCACGCCGTCCATTTCGGCGCCGTGGCCCACGATGCACTGAGATCCCACCACCGTTCCGCCGGTCACCAGCGAGTAATCGCTGACCCGGGTGTGGTCGCCCACCATGATGGAGCCATCCAATATCGCGCCGTTAATGATGCGGGTATGCGCCCCGACGATTGCATTACCGCGGACCACCACGCGCGAGCCGATCTCGCTTCCCTCCCCCAGCTCCACGTAGCCCTCGATCTCGGCGGATGGGCTGATTCGCGCGTCCTTGGCCAGCCGGTTCTCGCTCAGGGATGAGGTCAAGCTCCACTGAACCGCGCGGTTGGCCTGAACGATGTGCCAGGGTTTGTCCAGATCAATCGCGAAATCGGTCGGCTCAATGATGGCAATGGTATGCCCCTCCTCCAGCAGCTCCACAAGCGGCTCATCCAGATTTGCCTCCATGGGCGGCATCCCTCCCACCGGCACCGACTTCAGCAAGCCGGGATGGGCATCGAGGTAGGGAAATATGGAGCGGGTTAAAATAAAGGCGCCGGTCAACCGCTGGGTCAGATCGCGATCGTGGCCGGTAATCTCAGCCAATCGCCCGCCCTCCGTTTTGACGCCGATCCAGGAGCCGCTCTCCTCATCGGCCGGGGCCGCATCCACCAGCACGGCGGCGGAGGCGCCATCGAGCTTGCAATGGATGAGCATCTGAACGGTCTTGGGGCCGAGGCAAAGGTCGCCGTGTAAGACAAGGAACGAGTCGTCATCGAAAGTGGGGATAGCCAGCCGCAGGGCGTCGGCGGCGCCGGTGCGATGCGGCTGCTCTATGAATTGCACCGGTATCGCTGAATCCCGGAGCGCCGCTCGGATGGAGCCATCTTCAGCGCCGGTGACCACGATCATCTTATTGACGCCGGCCCGGTGAAGGTCTTCGGCTGTCCGGCGGATGAGGGGGAGATTAGCGACCGGAATGGCGCATTTGTTGCGGACCACATTGAAAGGCCAGATGCGCCGGCCTTCACCGGCGGCCAGGATGACGGCGGTTTTTATGGGCATGTCCTCTTCACTCCACTCGATGAACTTAAGCGATTAATCTGAATCTGACCTCCCCTCTCGCAACCGTTCTTAGCCCCTTCCCCCTTTTAGAGGGAAGGGAGCCGGAAATCCCCCCCAATTATGCGCTGGCTACCATCGGGAGGGGTGGGCAGGGGGTTAGGCAAACTGAACTCGACGGCCGGATTCGGCCGAATCATAAGCGGCCAGGCACATCTCCACCGAGACGCGGCCGTCCCGCGCCGAAACCATGGGGGTGCCCGATTTCAGCGCATCCACAAAGGGCCGCGCCACGCCGTGAATCCGATCGCCGTGACCGGCCGGTATCGGCATGCCTAAATCCTGCCAGCCAAGATCCGGCCTTTCGGATTGATAGAGCTTCACGCCGATCGGGTGGGGCGGCTTCAGCGCGCAACTGGGTCCATCGCCGTGGTTCTGCACGATGACGCCCTTATCGCCGTAAATCTCGGTCGTGTTTTCACCGGCGTGGACCACGCTGCTGTTCAACAGCACCGCCATCTCACCGCCCGCGAACCGGTAGATCGCGACGCCAGTGTCATCGGGGGCGGCGGTAGTCAGCACGTTATCAATCTCGGCCATCACCGAGACGGGGCGTCCCAAAAACCAGTAGATGAAGTCGGTGGCATGGCAGGCATCGTCCATAAACATCCCCTTATTGGCGACCGGATCAATGTGCCATTTTGACGGGCCGTTGATAAAATCGTTGCTGAACAGCACCCCGATGCAGTGGCGCCGGCGCAGTATGCCGACCCGCCCGATCGCGCCCTGGTCAATCAACTGCTTCATTTTCTGGTTTTGTGGGTCGCAACGCATCTGGTAAGCCATCGAAAACCAGATGCCGGCCTTATCCACCGCCTCGATGATCCGGTCGCAGTCGGCAAGGGTTAGCGCCATCGGCTTTTGCAGCAGGATCGGCTTTTTTGCCTTGGCCGCCTCGATGCAAAGGTCGGCGTGCTTGTTGGTTTCCGACGCAACGATCACGCAATCCACATCGTCCCGATTTAGCACATCTTCGATACGGGGTGAGAAGGGTATCCCGAATGCGTCGGCCTGAGCCTTGCCGCGCCCGGCGTTATCGTCCCAGGCGATAACGAGCTTGGCATCTGGATAGGTTTTAATTTGGTGCGCGTAGGCGTTTACGTGGCCGTGTGCGAATGACAGAATTCCGATACCGAGTGGTTTCATGATGCTCCTTTAATTGAGGTTTTTGTTTCGGTAAATCTAGTATCCGTGCCCTTCCGGATCGAGAACCACCTTGCCGCGGGTGGTTCGAAATATATAGGTGAAGTATCCGGCGGCCAGCAGCATTCCTATCGGCCACCAGACGATGCCGGCTTTAAGGCCGGTCTGTCCGGCTGCTGCGTTGAAAGCGGTTAGGCTGTAGCTGGGATTGATGGTGGAGACCAGCATATTGGGGTACATCGCCACCGCCGCACCGGCCAACATGGCAACGATAAAGGCGGCCGACGCCAGGAAAGCGGCCAATTCCTGTCCGCGCTGAAGCTGGCGAAAAATCAGCGGCAAGCTTCCTATAACCAGCAACACGAGAACCCATGTCCAGGGGCGGGAGATTAGCCGGCCATAGAATCCGGGATGAATATCGGCGGTTGCGAGCGTCACCAGCACACCCAGCACGATGGCGATGATCCACGCTTTTGTCGCCAACTTCCGGCTCCGCTCCTGCACCGCTCCGGTTGTCTTCCAAACGAGATACAGCGCGCCGTGGCCGGCCAGCACCGCGGTTGCGAAAAGGCCGGTTAAAACGGTGTACCAATCCAGCACGCCGGGATGGGCGCCGGGTAGAAAATTAGTGAAGAGCGGCCCGACGAAATATCCGGCCTGGTTCACCGGCACGCCGCGTATCACGTTGCCGAGCGCGGCGCCGAGAACGACCGCCATCAGGGAGGAGGCGAACGTAAAGACTCCATCCCAAAAGCTGCGCCACAGCGGGCCTTCAACGTGGGACCGGAACTCAATGGAGGTGCCGCGCAGGATGAGCAGCCAGAGAACCATCATCAGCGGCAGATAGAATCCGCTGAAGCCGGTCGCATAGACGCGCGGGAAGGCAAAGAAGAGGATCCCGCCGGCAGCCAGCAGCCATACTTCGTTGCCATCCCAGATCGGGCCGATCGCGTTGAGCACGGTACGGCGCTCTTCGTCCGTTTTAGCGACGAATTGGTGAACGATGCCGGCGCCGAAATCGAAGCCGTCCAGCGCAACGTAGACCGCCATCATCACCGATACGAGAGCATACCATAGCGTTTCCATAACGCCTCCCTTCATTGCAACAATCCATTGAACTCTTCCACCGTTACTCCTTATGGAGCGTTAGGTTTCCGGCCCTCGGCCGACTTCCCTCATGATCAGGTAAGCGAACAGCAAGCCCAACACAGCGTACATCCCCATAAATCCGAGCGACGAGAAGGTCGCATTGCCGCCGCTCACCGAAGGTGAGGTGCCCTGCATCGTCCGATAAAGCCCGTAAACCAGCCAAGGCTGGCGCCCCAGCTCGGCCGTCAGCCAGCCGGCGGTGGTCGCGATATAGGGGAAGGGAAAGGCCAGCATCAGCACCCACAGCATCGGCCGAAATTGGTATAATTTGCCTCGCCACAGCAATAGCAACGAGATTCCCATAATTAAAATAAAGATAGTGCCCAATCCTACCATGATGTGGTAGGCGTAGTAGAGCAGCGGCACGTTGTCCGGCCACAGGGAGGTGGGGTAATCGTTCAGCCCGTGAACGGTGCTGGCGAAAGAGCCGTAGGCCAGGAAGCTCAGCACCGCCGGAACGATGATGGGATTTTCCAGCTTACGGGCGGTTAGATCGGGCTGGCCGATGATGGCGATGCCGGTTCGGGGGCCGCCGTGGAACACCCCCTCCATCGCGGCCAACGACACCGGCTGATAGCGGGCTACATACTTTCCGTTACGATCGCCGGTTGGGAAAAGCTGCAGCAGGCAGAAGATAAACCCTACCATCACACCGACCCGCAGCATCAATCGGGCGTGATCGAGGTGCTGTTTGAGTAAGGTGTAGAAGGCGCCCACTGCGCAGACCACGAACGAGGCGGTCACTACCGAGGCCGACATATTGTGGGCGTACTCCCACAGCGCCCATGGATTAAGCACGAATGCCCAGAAATGGGCAAGCTGCAGGTTGCCGCGGGCGTCTATCGTGTAGCCGACCGGGTGCTGCATGAAGGCGTTGGTGGCAATGATGAAATAGCCGGACAGCCACGAACCCAGAAAGACGGCCACCGCCGCCAGCATGTGTCCCTTCGGCCCCAACCGCTTCTCGCCGAAGACCAGCAATCCCAAAAAAGCGGATTCCAGGAAAAAGGCAAAAACGCCCTCCATGGCGAGCGTCTGGCCGATCACCCCGCCCGCAAAGTTGGAAAACCTGGCCCAGTTGGTGCCGAACTGAAACTCCATCGGGATGCCGGTCACCACACCGACCGCAAAGTTGATGCCGAAGACGCGGATCCAGAAGCGCGCCACCTCATTGTAGCGCGGATTGCCGGTACGCAGGCTCAGCCATTTGAAGAGCACGATGAGGAAAGCGAGGCCCATCGTGAGCTGGGGGAAGAGGTAGTGAAAGGTCACCGTGAATCCGAACTGAAATCGGTCCCAGAACATCGTATTCATCCGATTCGGCTCCTCAGTGAAAAGCTCCAGGCAGGCATTTCTGCCGGCCGCTGATATTCGTAGTCTACCCTAAAATCAGAGCACGCCGCTTCGTCATTCCCGCGAAAGCGGGAATCCAGTACCCTGTCGAGAGGCACATACGGTCATTACAGTTTAAGGAGACGCACGGGGAGGTTCTCTGGTAGACGACAATACTATATGACTTGATCAGTATTTGAGGAAAGGTATTTCAGAGTCAATTGCTCATGCGGCTGGTCATCGTTCCAATTAAACTGCATCGTTCGAGGCACTCTTCCATTGTCGAACGCGATGCCAGCAGGCCGATAGACTAAATTAGGAAAAGTTAGCTGTGATTGGTTTCCGTCCGGGTCAGCCAGATTGCAAAAGAAAGGCAGACCATTGACGGCGATATTAAGCCCGAACACCTCGCCAATAGGTCCGGTTGTTGTCTTTCCATCATTAACACGGGCAGCGAATTCAATACTTTGTTCAATCTTTATTAAGATTTTTGGATCACGGACTAAGTAGAGCCCACAGCCTTGGGGCATAGATTCTAGACCAAATAGAACGCTGACCCAATAATCCATCGTTAACATCGTTCCGGTAAGTTCACCACGATGGGCAATTCGCGCCGCTACACTTCCGAGTGTGACCTTTAGCATCCATCGCTCCATGTCAAGTCCGCAAATCGTTTTATCACACCCAACGCCGGATTGCCCCAAATCACTTATTTCTCGATTTATTTCATCGAGGGTGTCGAAGAACTTTATACCCGTATTATCAAGGCTCGACAGTTCGCTGTTGTGTTTTTCGCATAGTACCTTTGCTGCTAAACTCTCGACCCCGATTTGCTTCATCTGTCCCGCTGGGATACCCGGTATACCGCTGACGCCGATGATGTTACCGTCGCTAATTCGTTCAAGAATGCCCTGACTGATGTAATGTTCGCGACTGATAGTGGGACTGCAGTTTTTAAGACTCCTTGCATAGCATTTCTG
The DNA here is from genome assembly GCA_021842405.1 of bacterium. GTDB lineage: Bacteria > Armatimonadota > Chthonomonadetes > Chthonomonadales > JAMCWF01 > JAMCWF01. Next base: position 11,602 of record JAKBZR010000072.1, on the reverse strand, counting down.
ATTTTTGAAGCTGTTCACCGATTCAATCTCCTTCCCGCCCTGATCTACACTAATAAAGATGAGGAAAGTGTCTCACTCTATATTGGCACATAGGGATCGGCTTATTCTTTCAATTCCAGTTTACCGGTGAACGATACCGTTTTTTTTCAACCACCACTTAATCGTTGCGTTGCCCACGGCGCGAGGCGCGAAGCCGCCTGCCGTACTTCTCCCGACGCTCGCGGGTCGCTGTGTCGCTGTAAAGCTTTTCGGCGAGATTACGAAATCCGGTTTCCAGTTCAGTGACGCTCATTCCGTCGGGCCGGAAATTCACGTCAAACAAGGTGCATAGCTCCCATGCGCCCTCACTTACTAGGCGCCCCTCCTTTTTCAAGCGATCATAGAGCGGAGCGCCCGGAAAGGGAGTGAGTATGGTGATCTGCACTTCGTAGAGGCCGCTGTCGCGGGCGAAATTCCACACCGCATCGAAGCTCTCGGATCCGGATCCGTCTATCCCCAGGATGAAACAGCCGTTAACGGTAATGCCGTGATCCTGTATCTTTTCAACCGCCCGACAATAACGGTCGAGTTGTTTCGCCTTCCAATTGCTCCGCAGCTCCAGACCGTCTAGAGCAGGAAATGAAGGGCTTTCAAACCCGATCAGCACCTGCGCGCAGCCGCTCTCCCGCATCAGTTGCAGCACCATCCCGATCACCAGCGAGACGATCCCGATGAGAGCGCAGACGACCGGTATCGGGAAAAGGAGCCGAAGCGATGGCCGCCAAGCGGTGAGGAAGCAACAGAGCGGCATCGTGATTATGGCCGCCACGAAGCAGAAGGAAGCTACTTCCTGAATAACGATCGGGATCGGCGTCATCCAAACGGTCAGCGCGAAAGCGATGTTGATGAGGCCGATCCCGAAAAACGAGATGTGCCCCAAGCGCACGAGCCGCCGTTGAAATGAGGAGTAACCGCCCAGCCACTCCTCACGATGAAATGAGTGGCCGACGACGGAGCCGGAAATGACGCCGCCGAGCATGCCCAGCCATCCCGCGTAAAGGTTAACGATCGCAATTCCCATCATCATTCACCAACGGAGCGGCCGCGTTAAGAGGTTGTTCCTTTTATGTATCTTCATCTAAAAGCCGATAGCCGGTTCCCAGCACATGACGCGGCTCGCCCTCAACCTGCAGCTCAATCACGGTCGCGAGCGGGTCGGGCGCCTCGGTCGGCAATCCGGTCAGCACCAGCCGATCGCTCTGCTGGGTAAATCGCACCGCCGGGCCGTTAAATAAGTGAGCCGACAACACCCGGTTCCTCAGCCCGCCGATCGCCAGCTCGCTGCCGGGCCAGCGGTTGCAGTGAAAATAGACCCGATCTCCTTTTCGGGTGAAGGCGCCGGTGATCTGCCACTCCTGCTCCATCGGGTCGGTGGCCTCGTAGATGGCGGGGCCGTACCGTTGAAGCCAGGCGCCGACCTTTTGCAGCTCCTCCACGCAGATGGGCGGCGCATCGCCTTCAGGCGAAGGGCCGATATTTAACAGCAGATTACCGCCGCCGGCCGCCACCTGCCGCAGCATACTCACCACGTCCCACGCCGTCTTGAATTTGGCGTCAATCGGCGTGTAGCCCCAGCTTTCGTTGAACGTCATGCATGCTTCCCAGGCGCGGCCGTCTTTTGCTGGGGTGATGTGCTGCTCCGGCGTGCCGAAATCCTCCGGCAGTTGCGAGCGGTCGTTGATGATGATATCGGGCTGCAGTTGGCGAACCATCGCGTTCATCTTCGCCGATTCCCACTCATCCACATCAAGCGGCCATGAGACGTCGTACCACATAATGTCCAATTTGCCGTAGTTGGTGCAAAGCTCCCGCACCTGGCCGTGGATGTAGTCCACGAATCGCCGCCGCGCCGCCTCATCTCTTTTGCACTGCACACCGTCCGGATGGCGCCAATCCATCATCGAATAGTAAAAGCCGACCCGCAGCCCCTCCGAGCGAGCCGCCTCGACGTACTCGGCGACCAGGTCGCGACCAGGACCCCGCTTTACCGCGTTGTAGTCGGTTAATTGAGAATCGAAGAGGCAAAAGCCCTCGTGGTGCTTGGTCGTCATGACCATATATCGCATTCCGACCTCTTTGGCCAGCTTTGCCCATTCGCGGGCGGCATGGGGGCGCGGCTTCCAGGAATCGGCCAATTTTTCGTATTCGGCGGCCGGTATGCGCTCTCGATTCATCACCCATTCGTGGCGCCCCAATTGAGAATAGAGGCCCCAGTGGATGAACATTCCAAATCGCGCCTGCCGAAACCAGCGAAGGCGGCGTTCGCGATCTTGTTGTTCCATTGTAAGATTTCCGGTGTTTTCCATATTGCGTGCCCTCATCGTTTAGTTTGGAAGTATTGAGTTGCCGAATTGTACCTGGTAGAAGCCAATTGCAGCGTGCAATGGAATAACGGTAAGAGTTCAGTTTTGTGGGAATCAGATTATGGTCTCGGTCCTGCTTTCTCCACAAAATTACCAGAAATTTGAATTCTCACGATTATCGTTTTACAGCTTATACGATGAATTCATAATTGGCTGGGCCAGGGGGTGTGCAGCAACCGGGCGTAATAATGGCATTCGTTCCGCGTCATTTCATTGAGGATCCCTTTCGCCTTCGCGTCATACCGCAGTGCGCCGAGAGCCACACCCCCGTAAACCAGAACCAGCACGCAGGCCAGTGGAACCAGCGCTTTTAGAAAGCCGCTTCGCAGTAGCGACACAAGCTGACACTCTTTCACCACAATCCAGCGGCAGCACGAAATAGCGATGGTCCGACCAGCCCGTATTTCCGTAGCGTGTGGAAAAATAATCCGGCGTATCTCCAACCGAAATGGCGCCGCGCTCGGTCGGCGTAAATACCCTATATCCCGGCTTTAACATCGGCAGCTCAATTGTCAACTCAAAGCCGGTCCGCGGCTGGTGGGCGAGATGAAACTCCAGAACGGCTATCAGACCATCGCGAATTTTCCGCCACCGCTGGCTGACGGAGACCTCCTCATCCTTATTCGAAGGAGTTGAATTTATAGGCTGGCGGTGAAATTGGGGCGAAACGGTTCGGGGGGTAATTGATTCGCCGGTTGCCTCATTGATCAAGGTGATGCGAATGGGCTCGTTAAGCCACTCCAACGGTTCTCTGCCGGAGCCGTCTATCAGGTAAGCCAGCGCGCCGCCCTCGCGATTCAGACGGCACTGCAGGCCGTTGCCGCCGTCCAGCACTCGGTATGGCGGCGGCTCTCCACCCGATTCATTACCGGAGGTGAGGGCGGCCATGCCTACCGCCGAAAGTGCAGAATGCCGGATGAAATCGCGCCGTGAGATGCGCCGTATTGCCATCACCCATCCTGTCGAGTTACTTGATGAACCGGATTGTGGCTGGATACTGGTAAGGCTCGCCGCTACTTGCCTTTACCGCGGCCAAGATGACTAATATCAAATTTGCCAATCCTAATGCGATCAGTAATGGAATTCCAATGATCACAAAGATCAGCACCGCCGAAACCAGCGCGTAGATGGTCATCGAAAGTTGAAAGTTGAGCGATTCCTTGCCCTGCGAATTGACGAACTGGAACTCATCCTTCTTGATCAGCCAGACGACGAGCGGGCCGATGATATTCCCAAACGGTATGATATACCCGGCCAGCGCGGAGAGATGGCATGCCATCCCCCAATTGCGAGATTGCTGCTCATATTGCTCCATTTTCACGGTTCCTTTACCTGAAGTATTCTCGCAGACGTGCTTTCTTTTGAAAGCCCGGTTTTTTCCGACCTATTGATTCGACATTGCCCGATTAAATCCTACATCACTGCTGTCCAAAATAGCTCCTAAAATCGAATGGGTTCAGCTCTCTGAGTCATTTCGGCAGGAGTCCCTCATTCCCTGTCTGCCGCCAGGCAGGCAACTCTTTTCCCAATCCTGTGAGAGTGCTGGGGGAAGAGATTGCTTCGCTTCGCTCGCAATGACACCCTCCCCCGTTGACGGGGGAGGGCCGGGGTGGGGGTCGAACGAAAATCACTCCCGCAGAACTGAACTCTTTCTCCGCATTGACAATTGCACGGTCGGGTGGTATAAAAGCGGTGCCAGAAGGTTCCGTTTTGTAAAATTGTCACCCCAAACTGTTTTCCCTGGAAAGGAGCAGAGATGAAAAGCAGAGTTCCCAGGGCATTCACCCTCATCGAACTTCTCGTTGTGATCGCGGTCATTGCAATATTAGCCGCGATCCTCTTTCCCGTTTTTGCGACCGCGCGGGAACGTGCGCGACAAATCAACTGTTTGGCCAACGGAAAGCAACTCGGCGACGCCTTTCTTATGTACGCGCAGGACTACGATGAGACCTTTCCGCTGCGCACACCAGCCCCCGGCTATGAGCAGACCTGGTTTACTCAGCCGCCCGACGCCCGGTCCGGCAGCGCGCTTTCGATGGCACTCCGCTCTTGCTATTGGATTGCCTCAACCTCCGCCTACACTAAGAGCTACCCGCTCTGGCATTGCAGCTCGGCGGCCGACGTTGATTTCCTTCATGTCAACGATTATCGGAAGATCAACTACTGGTCTTACCATTTCAACTCGTTGTTGGGGGCATACCCGCAATCAGGCATCGTGAATGCGGTCGAGGTCCCTCTCATCTGGGAAGGATACGGCAAAGCGGCCAGTGAAGTTTTTTCAATAAATAACCCCTACGATGCCGATAACGGGCGATCGCGGCCCTGGCCGGCCGTCTATCAAGATCCCAACTCCAATGGCGCCTGCAACTCTCGATTTGGAATGTGGACTTTCGGCTATGATTTTCGAGTGCATATCAAAGGCTCGAATTTCGTCTTCGCCGACGGCCACGCAAAGTACCTCGATCTGGTGGGGGGGTACGTGAATCATCCCTTCGCCTCGATTTCGAGTGATGGCACTCAGTTCAACTACTGGTACGATGGGTGCAGCCCCTGGTTTTTCCATCCAACTCGGAACGATTGAACCGGCTTTCAATCGCAACGATTCGAGAGGCTGACCCTGCCCAATGCCCTCGTATTTGATGAGTGCGCTGAAATGGCCGCATTGTATCGCGAAGCCCGTTCCGTCCAGCGGTGCGGATCCCGGATAGTTCCTTCAATCGAGGGGCGATACTCGCTTTTCAATATCATTTCAGTGAATGAGTTCAGTTCTCTGGGTAATTTAGGCAGCAGGCTTTACCCCTATAGCAATAATCAACACCCTCCCCGCTTGCGGGGAGGGCTGGGGTGGGGGCGAACGAAAACCATTCCCGCAAACCTGAACTGTCACATTTCAGTGCGCAATCTGCCAGCCGGGTTAGGGTAAACTATCCGCGGTAAGCAGATCGGAACCCCTGATTTTGAAAAGAATGGGGACTACCGGTCACTTCACCGCAATCTGTTAGTCGGCCTATTGAGGCTTTACTGGAATTGAGACCATCCATTCGCCGATGTTTAAGAAGATTTTAATTGCCAATCGCGGAGAGATCGCGGTGCGCATCATCCGCGCCTGCCATGAGATGCGAATACGCACGGTGGCGGTCTACTCAACTGCCGATGCTCAATCCATACACGTTCGACTGGCTGACGAATCGGTTTGCGTGGGTCCTCCTCCCAACAAGGACAGCTATCTCAATGCGCCCAACATCATTAGCGCCGCCCAAATCACCGGAGCCGAGGCGATTCACCCCGGTTATGCTTACTTTTCGGAACAGGCCAGCTTTGCCGATGCCTGTGAGCGCTGCAATCTGACCTTCATTGGGCCGCCGGCGGCGGCCATTGAAAAGATGGGTGATAAGGCGCGTGCCCGCGAGATCGCGCAATCGGTAAACGTGCCCGTCATTCCGGGCTCCACCGGCACGGTGGCGAACGATCAAGAGGCGGCGCGACTGGCAGGCGCCATCGGTTACCCGCTGCTGGTGAAGGCGGTGGCCGGCGGCGGCGGTCGCGGAATCCGGCTGGTTCAGAATGAAGAAGACTTACCAAAGGCGCTGGCGGTCGCTCGGATGGAGGCCGAATCCTCATTCGGCAACGGTGAAATCTACATTGAAAAGTTTCTGGAAGAGCCGCGTCACATTGAGGTTCAAATTTTAGCTGACCAGCACGGCCACATCAACCACCTTGGCGAAAGGGAGTGTTCGGTGCAGACTCAGCGGCACCAAAAAATGCTGGAAGAGTCCCCTTCGCCGCTGTCGAGCCAATCGCTGCGCAACCGGATGGGTGAAGCGGCGGTGCGCATCGCGAAAGCGGTGGGCTATACCAACGCCGGTACGGTCGAGTTTCTGGTGGATGCGAAGGGCAACTTCTTTTTTTTAGAGATGAACACCCGCCTTCAGGTTGAGCATCCAGTGACGGAAGCGGTGACTGGCATTGACATCGTTAAAGAGCAGATTCGGCTGGCTGCCGGTGAAAAGCTCTCCTACTCCCAGAAGGAGGTGAAGCTGAACGGTCACTCCATCGAATGCCGGATAACAGCGGAAGATCCAGATCGAAACTTTGCTCCCTCAGCCGGCCAAATCGAGAGTCTTTATCTGCCCGGCGGCCTCGGTGTCCGCATTGACACCCATATCTATGCCGGTTATGAAGTTTCCCCATTCTACGATCCAATGATCGCCAAACTGATCGTCTGGGCGCCGGACCGCACAACCGCGATTGCGAGAATGAGCCGCTGCCTTCACGAATTTGAAATTACCGGCATCAGCACCAACGTCGGGTTGCAGCAGCGCATACTCAACAATGCCTTTTTCCGTCGGGGAGATCTGAGCACCGATTTCATTCAGCGACGACTGCTTAACGGTTCAAGCTGATGGATACCCAGCCGTTTATCGCCGATTTCACCAACCTCAACTCTATTTCTGGAAGTCACCGATGGCTCATTCGAGACGTGCTGCGCGCGAGCTGGCCCTAAAAATCCTGTATCAAGCCGATGTGGGCAAAATGCCGATTGAGGAGGCCTTTCACTCAGTGACGCAGGGCATCCAATTGGATGAGAAGACGATTGAGTTTTTGAAGGAGGTCGTTTACGGCACCTTCAGTGAGAAGAAGGCGATTGATCAAAGAATTGCCGACCTGAGCTCGGGATGGGCATTGGATCGGCAGGCGGCGGTGGACCGGAACATCCTGAGGTTGGCCGCCTACGAGATTCTTTTTTCACCGGCGATCCCCTATGCGGCCAGCATTAACGAGGCGGTGGAGCTGGCCAAGAAATACAGCACCCAAGAGTCGGGGCGTTTCGTTAATGGAGTGCTGGGCGCCATGGTGAACGCATTAAAGGCCGAAAATCGGTCACTGAGCGATAATGAATCGCAATCATCATCTGGGACGGGAGGATAGGGGTTATTGAGCGCAACGCTGTTGGACGGTCAAGCGATCGCCCGCACGATCCGAGCCGAAGTGAAGGAGAGGGTGGCAGCGCTGTTGCAGCGGGATAGACCGGCGCCGAAACTGGCGGCGGTATTGATCGGCGACAATCCGGCCTCGGAAGCCTATGTCGGCATGAAGTCGAAAGCCTGCGGCTGGGTCGGCATCCAGTCGGAAACCTACCGCCTGCCGGCTGAGACAAGTCAGCGCGATGCGGAGGGGTTGATCGAGCGGTTAAATCGGGATGAGACGGTGACCGGCATCCTGGTGCAGCATCCTCTGCCGTCCCATCTCAACGAGATTGAGGTTTTGGCCCGCATCCACCCATCGAAGGATGTGGATGGGATAAGTCGCTCCAGCCTGGGGGCACTGGTCAATGGCGAGTCGGGGTTTGTATCATGTACACCATTGGGCATTGTGGAGTTACTCGATCGCTACGGCATTGATCTGAAGGGAAAACGGGCGGTGGTGGTCGGTCGCAGCATCATTTTGGGTAAGCCGGTCGCCCTACTGATGTTAAATCGGCATGCTACCGTCACGATTTGTCACTCGCGTACCATCAATTTGGCCGATGTGATCAGAGAGGCGGATATATTGGTCGCCGCGGTCGGCCGCGCGGAAATGATTTCCGGTGAGATGATCAAGCCGGGGGCGGTGGTTGTGGACGCTGGCTACAACCGGGTACCGGGACGCACGGGTGACGTGGGCGATGTTCACTTTGAGAGCGCGAAGGAGGTTGCTTCCTATATCACGCCGGTGCCGGGTGGCGTCGGACCGATGACGATCGCGATGCTGTTATCAAACACGGTGCTGGCGGCGGAGCGGAGCTGATACCATGTCACATCCCTCTCGGGTCGTCGTTATCAGGAAAATATGTTTCCGGAAACGTGATTACGATCAGAGAGGGAAAGTAAAATGAGAATAAAAAAAGGTCTGTTAGCGATGGGCCTCACGATGGCCGTCGCGATTCCGGGAGTGGTAGCCCCCACCGCTGCCATGGCAGGCGAGAGAGGGGACCGAAACACGACCTATGCGTTGGGTGCCGCCGCCGCTTACCTGCTGCTATCTCAGCACAACAAAGTGCCGGGGCTGCTCACCGGTCTGGGCGCAGTCTACTCTTACTCGCGCTGGCAACATGATATCAACCTACGCCACCGGTTCGAACGCTACTACTACGGTTACCATCCCTACTATGGGCGATATGGTTACCGCAACATCCGCTTCCAGCGTAGGCCGTTCTTCCACCATGAACGCAGATGGGAACATGAAGATGACCAGCGCTTTGCCCGTCGGTTCCACGGTCCGCCGCCATGGGCGCGCGGCCACTTCGAGCACTGTCGGCGCTTTGCCGCACGCTGGCGGAGGTAGTCGTGGATAGTTCGTGCCGATCAGGTTGCTGAAATGAAAAAGAGGGGCGCAGTCTCGCTGCGCCCCTCTTTTATTGAGTTGTAATTGAGCTTACTCGACTTCGCTCTCTCCATCACTCTCTTCGATTGGCTCTATTTCCCTCTCTTCATCGCCTTCACCCTCGACTTCCACCTCTCCTTCGCTCCCCAGATCTTCTACCGCCTTGCCGTAAGTATCCTGATCATCCATCGGAGCCTCTGTCGCCGCTCTTTTGGTCTCCAATTCGGGAAACTCAGGTCTGGGATGGCGCTGGCGGCACTCTTCGCATTGGAATTTAACTTTGGCGTTGGACAACCAGAGCGGGATCGTTGGTATTGGTTTGCCGCAATCGGTGCATATAATCTCTTGCGCCGTGCTTTTCAATGGTTGCTTCAAGTCCGGTTAGCCTCCTTGTTGACGCCGGCATTGGATGGGGTTACGTTTTTCTCTTTATCGGCTTTCGCGGCTTTCTCCGCCTTTTCGACCGCATGGCGGGTAACCGCCTTCCATGTCAGCCATCCGTTAAAGATCATGATTAAAGCGGCCAGTAGATACTCCAGCCAGGTCCATTGCTGCACTTTGTAACCAGGCTCGGTGATCAATGTATTTCCTGAAACGACACCTGCGATGCTCATCAAAAGCAAAATGGCGCCGATGATGATAAAACTATTGAGGTAACGGGTCATTGAAAATCCTCCGGTAGCTATGATACCCTCAATCTACCTCTGGAAACATCATCGCGTAACTGTTCAGTTTTGCGGGAATGATTTTCGTTCGCCCCCCACCCCAACCCTCTTCCCCCACGCAACCGTTCCGAACTCCTTCCCCCTCCCAGGGGGAAGTTTTGCGGGAATGATTTTCGTTCGCCCCCCACCCCAACCCTCTTCCCCCACGCAACCGTTCCGAACTCCTTCCCCCTCCCAGGGGGAAGGTCGGGATGGGGGTAGACGGGTGTACTCTAATATTTACCATTGTTTCTTCCATTGATGGACTCGCACTCCATCCTGGCCAGGGGGGAAGGTGTCATTGCGAGCGAAGCGAAGCAATCTCATTCACCAGCCCTCTCCCAACATGGGGAAAAAGAGTTGACTGCCTGGCGGCAGACAGGTAGTGTGGGCCTCCTGCCGAAATTAACCAGAGAACTGAACTGTTACGAGGTGATAACTTGGTCGCTTTCTCCACCCATCTACAAAAAACTGCGCTCGTGGATAAGAGGGGCGGCCAGATGGCCGCCCCTCTTATTTTCCTTTTGAAAAAGTCGGTTGGTCGAGAAATCCTACCGCATTCTCATCCTGCGATTCGGCCTTGCTCCGCCGTTTTGCTTCTCATATTTCGTTAAAATTTGGCGCTGTTCATTCGTCAGCACATCAAGGGCTTTGGCATGCGCCTGCTTTCGTACCTCAGTCATCTGAGCGCGGCGCTGGCTCGGTGGTATGGAGCGTAACTGCTGCATAGCACCCTGGACAATTCCGCGGAGTTTGCCTAATTGAGCATTCGTCAGATTCAGTGCGGCGATGGCACCAATCGGAAATCCGAGTATGCGGAAAAGTTGAACTTGAGGCGCTATCTTCTGCCACTCTTTAAGTTGCGTCGGCGTAAGCACCGCCTGAATATCGCCGGCCGCGTTCGACATCGTCGAGCGCATCAGCGAGAAATCCCTGGACTGGCGGGCGCTCTTCATCTTGCTCCGCATATTTTGATGAATCGCCTTGATTTTGTCGAACTGCTCGATTGTGAGCTTGAGGAGTTGGCGAAGCTGCGCCGGAGGCGTCATCGCAAGCCCCATCTTCATCATCATCTGGGGATTCATCCGTCCGCCCGGCCCGCCTGGAGGCGGTCCCGGCGGCTGAGCAATCGCCGCGCTGACTGCCAACGTCAATAGCAACGACCCACAAATCGTTTGCCACCACAATCTCTTCACGACAAATTTACCTCCTGATCAAATCATTGGACAGTTGTCGGTAATATTGACGGAAGGTTGCTTTGATTGGTTCATTTCGGTTAATGATGCCAGAGTTGATCCCACACAACCCAGAAATTCGGCCCAACCGATCGGACCCGGCGGGGGCCGATGACCTCCACCCCGGTGCGGCCGACAAATGGCGCCGATTTGTCCGGCGTGGCGAGCTCAACCTCGAAGGTAACCGGCGCGGAAGGCTGGTAGGGCGGTGGAAAGTCGCGCTTAGTAAGGGCTGCCGAAACCCGGTCTTCGATCAAAACTCGTGCTTCAACCGGGGTCATATTACGAGCGGCGTAACGGCCCAAGCCCTTTTTTACCGGCGCGGTGACCACTTTCTGCCCCAGCAAGCCTTGCACCTCCCGACAGGTCGCCTCATCGCCGGCAACGAAGACGCAGGGCGTGTTCCAGTTGCCGCAAATCGCGGCCACGATGCCCGATTCTCCCACCACCTGGTTGTTGATATAAGCGTTGTGCCAAGCCTCGGAGTAGAGGGTATGGCAGAGGACGCCATCCGGCGTCCCGGCCATTGCATGGGCGCCCACAAACAGGGCGGCGTCGCACCCCTGTTCGAGCGGCTCCACATAAGATGCCCATCGGTAGCCCTGCACATAAGTGGCGCCGGGCTCCATCCGTTCCGGGATGATGCTCTTAAAGTTCCAGCCGCTGCCCGAGCCATGGCCGTCCACCACCACAATTTCGGCGGCGCCCGCCTTTTTCGCGCCGCGAACGGCGGCGTTGACCTCCTCCGTGTAGAGGCGGCGCCCCTCTTCATAGAGCGGCGCCCCGCCATCCACCTGTTCCCATGCCTCGATGCCGGCCACCCCCTCCATATCGCACCATATCATAATCCGCACCGATCGTTCACTTCCCTTCTAGACTTAAGAGGTTGCTGAATAGA
>JAKBZR010000071.1 GCA_021842405.1 bacterium | reverse complement strand
TGCGCGCCTCCGTGTGTACGCTCGCTCACGCTCGCGGCTCTGAGGTAGCTCGCAGGCTAGTAGATTGATTCCCCGATAACATTGAAGTACTAGGGAGAGACCGAGGTGAGGGGGGCGATCAATGCCGCCATAAATCACTCCCAGTAAACTGAACTCTTTCGGATTTCGAGTGAATCGGCGGATAGATCGAGAATGCCGCTGCAATATCACAAATCCTCTCCCAGATAGCGGCCGTAAAATCGCCTGACAAAGGTCTGATAATCCTCCGATTCAACGATCGGACGCCACCAGCTTTCATTCTCACGATACCAGCGGACGGTGGCGGATAGCGCCTCGTCAAAGCTCCGCTCCGGCTTCCAGCCCATTCGCTGCAGCTTGGCGGTGTCCATGCTGTAGCGGCGGTCATGGGCGCCGCCGCGCGGGTCCTCGATCCGCTTGATAAGGCGCTCATCCATTCCCAGCTCGCTCAGCAGTCTCTGCATGATCCATAAATTGGTGCGCTCGTTATGATCGCCCACGTTGTAGATCTGCCCCGGCTCTCCCTTTTCCAGCACGGTCGCAATGCCGGCGCAGTGGTCACGCACCGCGATCCACTCCCGGCGCTGCGAGCCATCGCCGTAAAGCGGTATCTTCTTTCCCTGCAGCAGCCGCGTCAAGGAGAATGAGATCAGCTTTTCCGGGTACTGATTCGGCCCGAAGGTGTTGCCGCCGCGGGTCACCAGCGTCGGGATTCCGTAGGCGACGTGATGGGCGCGCACCACCATCTCGCCGCCGGCCTTGCCGGCCGAGTAGGGCGTATTGGGCAGCAGAGGGTCATCTTCTTTAAAAACGCCGGTATCGGTGGTGCCGTAGACCTCATCGGTGGAGACGTGCAGAAAACGCTCGACTCCAAACTTCCGGGCCGCCTCCAGCAGCACGCTGACGCCGTAGACGTTGGTCTGGATCAGAGCGCCAGGATCCAAGAGGCTGCGGTCATTGTGCGATTCGGCGGCGAAGTTGACGACGCGGGTGATCTTTTCGGTCTTAAAAATCCACTCGACTGAGGCTTGGTCTTGAATGCGCCCCGGTATGAAGCGGAAGCGTGGATCATTCCAGACTTCGGCTAAATTGGCGGTGTTGCCGGCATAGGTGAGCGCGTCCAGCGCCACCACCCTATCCTGGAGATGCGTAGCAATCCAATATTTAGTAAAGTGGCTGCCGATAAATCCGGCGCCGCCCGTGATGAGAAGGGTGTTCGTCATATAATTCCTTCTTTATTGAGCCACTCCAACGCACCATCATAGTGAAATTCAATAGTACATTTTCCATCAAATATACTATTATATGATTCTTTAATTTGTTGTATTTGTTTGCCATCTTCAGTTTTATTTACAATAATCACTTTACGATTACCAGAATTATGTATTGGATGCAAAGATTCAGAAAACATAAAATTAGCTAATATATCAGTTTTCGGCATTGAGTAGCCGATAAAGACGATCTCGTTCGATCCAGCCAGTTCAGAAAACGCAAGTTTCCAGATCAAAGACAGTATTTGATTTGAATACACAGATTTTTTATCGAGTATTGGAGGAATAATAAATGGGATAGGTTTTAAATGTAATTTAATTCTGAGTAGTATATTTTCATCATGAGGTGAATTAATATAATTTGAATTATGAAATATATCTCCCAAACGATATGGTTCCTCTGAGCCAATAACGGGAAACCAGTTGATAGATCCATGCAGTTTTAACAGAAGCATATAGGTTTGACGAAAGAATAAATCGCCTTTATGGTAACCAAGAAAAGAGTCGGCTGGTTTACAAAAAAATCCATATCCACCTTCAGGACACCAACCTTTACTATTTTTAGGCCAAAATCCATCTGATCCTCTTGCTAATTGTATACTTGCATTATTTAGAGCGAAATCGAAAATATCATCATAGTTAAATGTAATACAGTTGACGTGATTATTGATGCAGTATTTTGCGAATTTTAATAAATCAGTTTCATTTTGTTCCGACATATTCCTCGCAGAATTAATTTTGTCAATAAATCTCTGCAATAAATAATTTAGCACAATATTCTGTTCGTTAGAATAATCCTGAACATAAAATGGGGCACCAACCGTCAATCTGGTCATTAGTCTTTCCAGGTCAATTTTCCCATTCCCGTATCGCGACTTTTCAGTTTCTAATATAAGGTTGACATTTCCGATTTTATCATATTTTGCTATTAGATCATCAATCCCGTAGTCATCAACCAGAGTGGGCGCATCTGGAGCAAAGGCTTTGGTAAACCCAGCACCCAAAACAAATGTGCGTATTTTTTGATTTGCCATTGTATTTTCTGCCGGCATTTCTTATTGAATGGCCTCTAGCAAATACCGCTTGATTCGATCGTCCTTTATGCTCAAGCTCGAAAATTGTTTCTCGCAGACATCGCTGAACCTGGCCAGCACCTTTCGGTTTATCTGCTCCTGATCTTCAAAGATCGCAACCGAGTGAAATGCAAGCCCCCATTTTTCAAATTGAAGAAGGGCAATCGTTGTATCTCTTGCCTTATCGTCACCGTTTATTGCGTGTACAAAAAGAGGTTTGGCCACTCCGTTGATCTTGCAGTCAATTAAATATTTACCTTCCGGATCACGGGAAGGATCATGCCAATCAAAAGCCCTCCTAGTTTCAGGAACAGTCTCCTCAATGAATGATCTGAAATCCTCCAAAAACATTGAGCGGACTCTTTCGCGAGAGAGATAAGAAACATCGGTGATTCGCAGTAAAGCCTGAACAAAGCTGTACAGCGCATCCCCATACTGATCATCTCTTATCTTGATAATCAGCTCTCCATCGCGGTCCTCAACATTGAACACCGACAGCGCATTGGTGATAATTTTCTGCCTGGTACCCCGCTGCAGATCTTTTTCCTCCAAGTCATAGGTGAGGTGCATATAGGTGTGCCCCTCATCGGTGAGAATCCATTGACTGTCAGCTTTGCTCATCACGATGGAAAGATGATCTCCATCTTCGAACATAAACGGCGCAAAGATACGGTATCTCTCAATACCTTCGCTGCTAACTTTTAATTTTTCCGATACTTTGAATCGAAAATCTTGTTCGATACTTTCTAGATTCATCGCTCAATTCCCCTCGAACAATGATTTTTGGGTTCCTGAAGGTAGTTCGAATCGGCAATCCTCGATTAAACAAGAAATGGCTTCATTAAAATCAGCAAACCGATCCGTCGGCTCAGCATAGGCATCCTCTCTGAGCCCCAGTTGCTGATACCTCTCGGTAGCCTGATGAATGTGATAATCGTAAAAAGTAGAATGTTCAATCATATTTGTATGTTCATGGCTCTTTCCATTGTACCGCCGTAACCGAAAAATAACATTTGAGTTGACTGGTCTAAAAGCTAATATGACCGAGAAATCGAGTGGATTTAATATGCTTTGCCTTAATATCAAGCGAAAATCATGACCGTTTTCCCCTTTAATATCCAACTCTCTTTCTTTGTGACCTTTTTTAGGGTGTACTTTTATTTTTAAGTGATAATCCTTTGGAAGTAACTTTTTCTCTTTAACTAATATATTAATATCTTGATCAGACAATATATCCACCACAGTTATCCAATTCCCCAAAATAAATTTAAATAAATATAAGTCTTCGTGCTTAGATGCGATATCCAATCTTCCTCGCAACCCTGACCACATCCCGGCCGGTCACTACCGGAAAACTGGGATTCAAAGGGCAATCTCTACCGGCTTGATCAGAATGTCCTCAACCGGTGGGGACTCCCCATGATTCCAACGGCTCTCTAGGTACGCTTCAATCGCCTCCTTGACATTGACCAGCGCTTCGTCCAAGGTATCGCCCTGGGTATGGCAACCCTTCAACGCCGGACAGAAGGCGTGATAGCCGCCCTCCACTTCACGCTCCAGGATAACCGTAAAATGGTGCTTCTCCATTACCCTCTTCCTTGATCTCCATTGATTGCAATCCATTCACCCCAGCTTGAACTCCGAATCCCGATCCTCATGCCTGATCTCGTCTACCGGCTGCTTGCGACCCCGGCCGGCGTAGAGCGCATCCGGGAAGTTGAGCACGAAGGCGTCCTCTTTACCCATATTGCGATAGGCGTGAACCACACCCGGCGGAACCACCAAAAACGCCGGGTTACCTTCGCCGAGACGCAGCACCTCCTTCGATCGCTCACGGTTGGGCCGGTTCTCCCACAGCGTAACCTCAAACTCACCCGATAAGAAGCAAAACCCGTCGCTCTGCGCGACGTGCTCGTGCGGGCCGCGCGCCACGCCGGGGTGCGTCACTGAAAGATAGCCCATTGCCGGCTTAAAATCGGCCGGCAGCTCATCCTCGCGAAATAGCTCGGCCAGCCAGCCGCGACCATCGGTGTATCGCTTCAATGGAATTAGAATAACCCCTTCAATCAAGCTATTTACCCTTTCATTTTGTTTCCATCTCGTAAACGGCCTGCTATGAACTCAACAATATGATAACGCCGCTAAAGAGAGCTGTTGAATAGCGCTCGGGTGAGCCCTTATTATTAGGTCGCCATGCTCTTATGCTTCAATGCCGATAAGAATAAGTGGTACCGCCGGCACGCCACGGCCCTGACGAACAACGTTGTAAAACTCACCTTCATAGTAAGCAACTCCGGAACTCATCTGACTCTGAAGGGATTTCATTGGAAGAATTTCGATTCCAACGTCAATGCGATCACCCACATAGAAGGCAAGATGTTTGACGAAGAGATCGTACGCAACAAATGCATATTTGCCGAACTGAACCTCGACTGCCACGCGATCCTTAACAAAATCTGTCTGGTTGTAGCTGAAGATCGGTATCTCGCCGGCAGCCTCAATTTCCCGCTTCTGTTCCTCCGCCGACATTGTAAGTGTCTTACGAATCAGCTTTTCGCTCTTGGTAACCCAGTAGCTCACCCGGCTTTCGTCCCAAGATTTTTTCCGAAGCAGACGATTGAAAGCAGCGTTCATGTCAATAGGACTGAATAAGAGCTTGCCCTTCATCGTCTTTTCCTTCGAGACTTTTGTTCGGCACTTGTTGGCATCCACCGTGGTGATGACGGATTGAATCTCTTGCCAAAGGGCGTTCTTGTGAACAAGAAGGAACTCAAGCCCGTTGAGATGGGAATAGGTTTCAGCAATCTTCATCGGCACCCCTTTCCGTACTGCGAGCTCTTTTCAAGCAACGTCATCTGCTCGGAGTCCTTCTTATCCCAAGGTGCCACTGTAAGGCTATTCCCGTTTTCAACAGGATCATAAACGGGTCTGTCCATAGGGCGAGTTCGCAATGTGCCTTCGATTTCCTGTCGCATTCGGTCTCGTGCAAGATCGACGTATTTCGGAACGGTCTCCGCGCCCACACCTCGACGTCCATGACGAATGGCGGCGATGACCGACGTGCCTGTTCCAAGAAATGGATCAAATACCCAATCTTTCTCGTTTGTAAGAGAGAGTACCAATCGTTCAATCAATTCAACGGGAAACTGGCAAGGATGCTCGGTTTTCTCGACGTGGTTGCTTTTGACATTCGGAATCACCCATAAATCCCCAGGATTCTTCCCGAGTGGGTTACAAGAATACTGCCCGGCTTTCGGCCCCTTGAAATACTTTTTCCCAGGGTATTTCTGGGGTATACGCACGGGATCGAGATTAAAGATGTAATCATCCGACTTTGTGAACCAGATGATGGTTTCGTATCGGCCAGAGAATCGGCGGCTACAATGCAGTCCGTGCTCAAAATGCCAGATAATGCGATTCCGCATCCTAAGGCCAAGTCTCGAGAAAATCGGGTACAGGACGGTATCCAAGGGTATGATGGCCCCCTTGTCAACGTAGTTACCGACCTGCCAGCAAATACTCCCTTTCGGGGATAAGGCCCGCACACACTCAGTGATGACTTGTGCTTGCTGTTCGAGGTACAAATCGAGATGGAGTTTCTTCTCATATTCTTTACCGATGTTGTACGGGGGAGAAGTAACGACGAGTTGTAGCGATTCATCCGGGATGCTCTTCAGCAGATCAAGACAATCGCCGGAGTATACGACCACAGATTCCGATGGTGCGAACTGATCAGCAAACTTGTAATTAGGATTAAATAAGGTTTGAGTTTTCGCCTTCATTCTTACTCTCCCAATCCATCATCCTTATCCTTCCTATGCCCACCTCAAGCGAACAGTTCCGAACAAACCCAACATTAGGGCAGATTCACCTGACTGCTGTCGCCCAGCATCAGCCGATAGGCGCGCGGCTTACGGTGGTTGCGGCGCACCTCCACGTTTTTGCCCAATAGGCTATCCTCGATGCGGCTGCCGATATGAATGACCCGGCTGTTCTCCAAGATGATGCTGTGCTCCACCTCGCTCTCGATGATCTGAACCCCACTTTGAATGGAGGTGAAGGGACCCACGTAGGAGCTCTCGATCAAGCAGTTCTCCCCGATGATCGCCGGCCCGCGGACTTCGCTATGGATCACTCGGGAGCCGGCGCCGATCACCACTTTGCCGTGTATCTGGGAATCTTCAGCCACCGACCCCTCAACGCACCGCTCCAGGGCGTCGAGCATAAGCCGGTTTGCCTCCAGCATATCCTCCAGCTTGCCGGTATCCTTCCACCATCCACCGATGATATGGCTGCGAACCCGATAACCCCGGTCAATTAAATACTGGATCGCGTCGGTTATTTCCAGCTCATTGCGCGCTGAGGGTTGGATCGCCTTAACCGCCTCGAAGATGTGATGGTCAAACATATAGACGCCGACCAGCGCCAGGTCGCTCTGCGGTTCTTTCGGCTTCTCCACCAGATGGACGACATGATCGCCGTTCAGCTCCGCCACCCCAAACTCCTGTGGGTTGTCCACGTGAGCCAGCAGAATCTGGGCGTTGGGGCGCTCCACCTCAAACTCGCGCACCAGCGAGGTGATGCCATCCTTCACTAAATTGTCGCCCAGATACATCACGAAATGGTCCTCGCCCAGATACGGCTCCGCGATCTTGACCGCATGGGCAAGGCCGAGCGGCTCTTGCTGGCGAATGTAGGCGATTTTCACGCCCCACCGGGAACCGTCCCCGACCGCCGCCTCGATCTCGCACTGGGTGTCGCCCACAATGATGCCGATGTCACCGATGCCGGCGTCTCGGATGCACTCGATCCCATAGTAGAGGATCGGTTTGTTGGCGACCGGCACGAGTTGCTTGGCGCTGGTATAAGTGATCGGGCGCAGCCGCGTGCCGCGTCCCCCGCTCAAAATTAGGCCTTTCATTTTTCCCTTCACCTGGGCAGGCTCAAGGCCGGCCCCACCATTAGTATCGGCGATTTCGTTCCCAATTCCAAGCCGTTTGCACAATACGTTCCAAATCGGAATATTGCGGTTGCCAGCCCAGCTCTTTTTCAGCCAACTCCGCCTTCGCCACCAACTCCGGGGGATCACCTGAACGCCGCGGTCCGATAATCTCTCTGATCGGCCGCCCGGTTACCTTCCGGCAGATTTCGATCGCCTGCCGTACCGAGTAGCCGACACCGGTTCCCAAATTGTAAAAGGCGCTGGAGCCGCCGCCACGAAGCCTTTTCAGCGCTAGCGAGTGAGCGGAGGCCAGGTCCAGTACGTGGATGTAGTCCCGGATGCAGGTGCCATCCGGAGTGGGATAATCATCGCCATAAACGGTAATCGCCTCGCGCTCCCCTTTGGCAACTTGTAAAACAATCGGAATGAGGTGCCGCTCCGGATTATGGCTCTCACCGATTCGCCCGTCCGGGTCGCATCCAGCCGCGTTGAAGTAGCGCAAGGCAACGAATTTCAGGCCAAAAGCGCGGTCATACCACTGCAGAATCTGCTCCACCATCCGCTTGCTTTCGCCGTAGGGGTTGATTGGGTTTTGGGGATGATCTTCATCCATCGGGACGTACTGTGGATTACCGTAGGTGGCGCAGGTAGAGGAAAAAACGAACCGTTTCACATTGTGAGCGATCATCGCATCCAGCAGCGTCAGCGTGCCCGCCACGTTATTGTTGTAGTAGAGATCCGGGCGCTCCACCGATTCGCCCACTGCGGCGAAGGCGGCGAAATGAACCACCGCATCCACCTGATTTTCCTCAAAGACGCGATCGAGCAGCGCGCGATCCCGAGTATCCCCGACAACCAGCGGAACCCCGTCGGCGGCCTCTCGATGGCCCAGCCCCAGATTATCGAGAATGATGAGATTTTCACCGCGCCCCCGTTCATACTGAACGGTGTGGCTGCCGATGTAGCCCGCCCCGCCGGAAACCAGTATCATCGGTTCAAACCTGCTTCATCAAATTTGCCCCATTATAGCATAAGCCCCTTCATCGCACCATTTGCGGCGATGAAGGGGCAAACACCAACTGATTACGGAGCTATTTCGCGGCGTTTTTCATCGCCGTAACCCAATTGCTGACCGGTCGCCCCTCCGAAATGTAATCAATGTTAAACGGCTGGAGCTTGGCCACGAATTGATTCAATTCGTTGAGGAAGCTGGACTTCTGGGCCGCGGTGGATTGGGCATTGGGCACCGACCGCATCAGCTCCACGTACTGAATGCCCAGCTCTGCCTCCCTTACCCGGTTCAACTGGTCAGGGTTGTCCGCCACCGCCTTCTTCGCCTTTGCAAAAAGCTTTCCCGCCTCCGTTATCACGGTCGGAGAGAGATAGGCGGCATTAGGGGAATCGTAAATGTAGAGGTGGACGTTCGGCTTTTGAAGTTGATCGTGCAGCAGTCGGAGGTATTGATAAATATAAGGACCGGCTTTGCCGTAATACCCATCGCTGAACTCCTTCACCAACTGCCAAACATCTTGGTCGGGGTTCCACATCAGATGGGCCAGCACCCAGGTTCGCATGGCCATCATTTCACCCTCTGAGTTATAGTCCCCCTCGCAAAACATGCCGGATACACCGTGATCGCGATAATAGGCCATATCCGCTCCCAGTTCATCCCAATCAGGAAAGGGTTGTAGATAGTGGGCGAAATTGGTTACGTAATGCCAAACTTGCAGGTGCCCGGGCGCAACCTTTCCCCAACCCAGCAAGTTTTCCTTCGCTTCCTGGTTTATTGGTTCGGTCGCGATGGAGTGGCCATCATCCATGTGGATGGGTGCGAGGCAGACCAATACGTTCGGAGCCGGCTGAATGGTGCCCGGCGTAGGGGGCTTTTCGGTATATTGATAAGCCAGCGTTTCCACCCATATCTTGCGCCCCGGCAATTGCTCTTGAACCGCTGCCGCCACCTTATTGACGAAATCCAGCAGTGTTCCGGAAGGCGCACCGTATTTTGCGTCCTTGGCCCGGCAGCGAACGCCCTGGCAGCTCCCGTCTGGGGCGTCGTTCGGTGATAACCCAAGCGTCAGCAATTTCGGGTCGGCTTGAGCCTGAGCAGTTAATTGATCAACGATAATTCGGAACACATCGGGATTGGAGAGGCACAGTTGAGAATCGCCGGCATCGCTCCGCTTACCGTTAATCAAACTGAAATATTCCGGGTGAGTGGCGAAATATTGAGACGGTGGCACCAACTGATAAAAGTTCTCCGCCCCATTAAAAAGGCGGTTAATCCCACCTAAATCGGCTTGATCCGGCACGCTGACACCATCCAGCTTCAGATGGGCATCCCACTGAGCTGATGTAAATACCAGGTGCTCATCCGTATCTCGATACATAAATGCAGGAGCTTGCCGCTCATGGAGGGTTGGTATGCGGATGGTACGATGGCGGGGCATTACCGTGTCATCCGGCGCGAACCAACGTACCCCTAGATGTTCTTCCAAAAATGTGTAGACGGAGTAGAGAGTACCCCGATCATCGTTGCCGGTCAGCACCAAATCCTTCTCGTTGGATTGGATCACGAATCCTTCTTCGGGCAGATTATCGAGGATGATATTGGGAAATTGAGCGAACATCGCGTCACTTTTTCCCACGAATATCGCCGGACCGGTGGAGGCTTGAGAGATAACCGGAAAAGAGGCACCTGAAATTTCTTGCAGATCGGCGGACAGCTCATTGGCGGCATGTTGAACGGTGGCCGATGCATCGGGCGCAATCACGATGGAGTATCGGGAGCGTCCTTGTCGCGCCAGCGTGATCCCGGCCTGTGCGGTGACCGGAATCACTAAAATGAGTACCATCAATAATTCGATATAACGCAGCATGTTGGTTCCTCCTGGTTTATTGATAATTACCGAGCGAGTGATAATGTTCATTTGTGGACAAGCCCATTTCTGCCAATGAATGGGCATCCAACACCTTATCGGCCAATAAATCTAATTCAGCCGGACTTTCGATGCGTTCAACCCAAGCAACCACATATTACCTTTTATTGTTTGACTTATACTATTGCGATCATTCGCCGAGACTTGCCCCAATCATAATCGCGTGCTCATATCGGCCCAGTTGGTTCCCGCCTTTGCCTCTGCTTTTAGCCGAACCGATAGCGGATAAGCCACCTCAAGACATTTTAAGACACCGGATGCTACCTCTACCAACGCATCCTCCATAACCTCCAGTAATAACTCATCGTGTACCTGCAGCAGAATGCGCGCCGGTTCTCCACTTTCCTTCAGCCATTGATCCACCTTGATCATTCCCAGCTTCATAATATCGGCCGCGGTACCTTGTATCGGCGTATTGACCGCCGCGCGCTCACCAAATTGACGCTGTTGCCGCTGAGCTGACTTTAACTCCGGCAAATAACGACGGCGACCTAAAAGCGTGGTCACGTAACCCTTTTCGCGGGCGGAATTAACGGTCTCTTCGGTGAACTGCTTTACCGATGGGAACCGCTCGTAGTAATTTTCGATGAAGACCCGCGCTTCCGCCTGTGAAATGCCCAGACTGTGAGAAAGGCCGAAATCCCCTTGACCGTAGAGAACCGCGAAGTTGGTGGTCTTGGCTCGATTTCGCATTTCGGGAGTGATCATTGAGCGGGGAAGCCCGAAAAGGATGGTGGCGGTGGCAGCGTGAACATCGTCATCAGCCGAAAACGCATTGATAAGCTGCGGATCTTGCGTGATGTGGGCGAATACCCGCAGCTCAATTTGAGAGTAGTCACAAGATAACAGCCGGTAACCCTTTGGCGCCACAAACGCACGCCTGACGGCGCGGCCCAGCTCGGTTCGCACCGGAATGTTTTGCAAATTGGGGCGGTTGGATGCAAGTCGGCCGGTGGCGGCGGTAACTTGGCTGAACGACGTGTGTAACCGTCCATCCTTTCCGAGAAGCTTCGGGAGCGCCTCCACATAGGTCGAGCGCAGCTTGGTAAGCTCCCGCCAGCTTAAAATCAATGGGACGATCACATGTTCCTCCGCGATCTCATCCAGAAATTCAGCTTGAGTCGAAAATCCGGTCTTCGTCTTCCGGGATGGGGTCAAATTGAGCTTTTTGAACAAAACATCCTGAAGCTGTTTGGTGGAGCCGATGTTGAAGCGTTCTCCGGCCAGTTCATATATTTGGTGCTCAGCCTCTGCAATTTGGGATTGGAGCTTGGCGTGTAGAGAGAGCAGGCGGGCTGTATCCAGCGCCACTCCATTTAGCTCCATTTGCGCGAGGATCGGGATTAGCGGCATCTCTATCGTTTCAAGCACCGCCACCGAACCTTCCGATTGCAAGCGCTCCCGCATCGGATCTCTGAGCCGGTAAAGAAGATGGGCTTCGAAAGCGGCCCTCTCCCCCGCATCATCAGATGTCGGAAGCATCACTCCCCTGTTGAGATGCTCCTTGACCAGATCGTTAAGGGGGTAGCTGGAACGGCTTGGATTCAATACATAGGCCGCAATTTGGGCATCAAAATCGAGCGGTGGAAAGGGTAATCTTCGATGTGCTAGATCCAGCAGGTTCGTTTTCAGATCGTAACCGATCCACCGCAACGAAATACCGCTTCCTTCGAGAGAAAAAAACGATTTCAGCTCACCCCAGCTCACTTTATCCAGCCGGTAGACTCTGGAGTGATTGGCTATCGCCAGCCCGATGCCTATCTCGTCACAATCAAAAGTTCGAATTGCAACCGGCGCCGATTCCGCTTTATCATCCGATTCGAGCGACAATCTTTTCAATAGCTCGCTCAACGTGGAAAAAGTAATGCAATCGAGGGGAGTTTCGGCCGTAATCACGGCGGAAGGCGCTGTTTTATCCGAAACATCGGCTGCCAGTTCGGGAATCCGCTGAAGGAGCGAGCGAAACTCCAACCGCTCGAAAAGCTCTTTCGTGCGCTGCCAATTTTCAGAGGTGGGAGCATGGCTGCAGATGGTGAGGTCAATCGGAGCATCACAGCGAATGGTCGCCAGCACCTTGGATTGCCGCGCTTGCTCCAGGTTGGCAATTAAACGGTTTCGCAAGCGTTCCGGCTGCAGCGCGTCGGAGTGACTGATCAGCTCCTCAAGGCCGGGGTACACCTGCAGCCAGCGGGAGGCGGTCTTTTCGCCAACGCCCGGCACGCCCGCAATGTTGTCGGAGTTATCGCCAACCAACGCCTTGTAATCCGGTATCAGCGAAGCCGGGAAACCGTAGCGCTCCACCACATCCATGGGAAGATAGTCGTGGGTGTCGCTGACACCGCTCCTGGTAAGCCTGACCTTAACGTGCTCACTGACCAGTTGCAGGATGTCGGTATCCCCGCTTAAAATCACCACCGAGTACGCATCATCGGCTCCCTGATGGGCAAGCGAACCCAGCAGGTCATCCGCTTCGAATCCGGGCAGCGCAATGCTCTGAATGCCCATCGCTTCGACCATCTCGTGAGCCAGCGATACTTGAGCGGCTAAATCATCCGCCATCGCGACCCGGTTGGCCTTATATTGCGGCGACATCTCATGCCGGAACGTGGGGGCTTTTGAATCCCAAGCGATGACCGCTGCGTCCGGCTGTTCTTCTTCAAATACGGCGAGCAGCATCTGGGACAACCCATAGATGGCGTTGGTCGGCTGGCCGGTCGAGGTGGATAGGTAACGGGTTCCAAAATAGGCGCGAAAGAGGAGGCTGTTTCCATCAATCAAGAGGAGCTTTCGGGACACACTTTGGTTCATCTTTTCCACCTCGAATTCTACTTAGCTTGAGCCGGCGACATTCTCCATATTCTACCAGCTTAACGGGGCGTTGAAAAACCCACCGTTGATCCACAAAAGACTTCATCCGAGGTGGAAAAGAGAGATTCGAAACCCTATCCGCATGGAAGAGTGGTGTCGTCTTCCTTGATGCGGGCTAACCCTCCGTAGCCAAATCGGGAATTTGGCCGTTAACCAGCCGCTCGTGCACGGCGTCCCTCAGCTCGTTCAATTGGGCGAAGAGGCGGTCACCCGGGCAGTCGGTTGGGACGTACTCGCGGTGGCCATGGATGGCGGTGCTGTCAATATGCTGGATGTGGCAAATTAAAACGCACAGCTCCACCAGCGCCTCCCACAGAGCGGAGGGCGGCTCCTCGGTCATATAGAGGCCTTCATTTTCGATACCCCAGCGGCGGTGGTTGTGATTTCGGACGTGGGCGCCGATCACAAAACGGTTGGTGGTTAAAGCTTCCAGGGACTGGTGGCGCCCTTCCAGCACGTATCCCCCGCGACTGATCGTGAACTGCTGCCCGCTGTCGCACCAGCCACGCTGAAAATGCCACTGCTGGATAGATCGTGCCAAATTTTCTGCTTGCTCAGGGCTGGTGTCTTCCACATTGGAGGTGGCGGTGTGATGGACCACGATCTCAAATCCCGGCTCGTCCAGCATCTCAATGTCACCGCGCGGCGGCTCGGCGCCCCATTCCTTGGTTGTAATAATACGCATTTTTCGATATCCTCCCATTTTTGGATAATTCGACCCGATGTCCCTCATTATCCTTCACCATCCGGATTTTACGCATGATCATTCGACGCCATTTTAGCTATAATATAGAATGAGTTCAATTTTATGGGAATGATTTATAGCAGCATGGGTCGCCCCCCACCCCACGAGGGGGAGGGAGTTGATAATTGCGATAGGGGTAATATCTCGCTACCTAAATTGCCCACAGAACTGAACTGTTACATAATATAGATAAGGCAGCCTAATTTGAGGATATTATTAGCGATTAATCATCCCTTTTCAGTCAAAAAAATCTGGACCGTTAATGGTTGATCGCTGAAATTTTCGTGTGAATTCAAAAAATGCCCAATTTGATTAAAAGCGTTAAAATTCGGAATTACCGCAGCTTGGCCGACGTGGAAGTGGAGCTCGGCCCTCTGACGATTCTGGTGGGGCCAAATGGTTCCGGTAAAAGCAACTTCCTGGATGCCCTTCATTTTGTGGCCGATGCCTTGGACACTACTCTTTCTGCCGCGATCCGCAGCCGTGGCGGGATTAAAACCGTGCGCCGACATTCTACCGGCCACCCTACCCATTTCAGTATTCGTATTGATTTTGAAGTTGAGAACGCTGGGAGTCCCTATCGAGGTTTTTTTGAGTTCGAGGTGACCGTTGAAAGAGGCTCAAACGACCGCTACCTGGTCAAACGGGAAAAGTGCGCCATCCAACCTGTCTGGCCAGCAGACAGTCCACCAAATGTCCCTTTTGGTTATGAAACAAAAAATGGAGCATTCGTTCATCAGCCGGAAGGAATCAGTCCGAAAATCGAACGGGACCGGCTTGCGCTGACCGTTTTATCCGCCATTGAGCCATTTCATTCTGTGTACGATTTCCTCAGTCAGATGCGCTTTTATAATTTAAGGCCGGAATGGCTTCAAGAACTTCAGGCTCCCGATCCGGGAACCTCTCTGATGTCGGATGGCTACAATGCTGCCAGTGTTTTGCGTGAACTACGGCGAAAATCACCGGAAAAATATCGGCAAATTTGTGAGCTACTCAGTGCCATCGTTCCGGGGGTTGAAAAGGTTGAATCAGTGATGATCGGCCCAAAAGAGACCATCCGATTTCGCCAGGATGTGGGCGGAAGATCGCCATGGGTTTTCGACGCCGTTAACATGTCCGACGGCACCTTGCAAGCGCTTGGTGTACTGCTTGCCGTTTACCAGGAGCCAACGCCCTCTTTGGTTGCCATCGAGGAGCCGGAATCCAGCATTCATCCCGCAGCCGCCGACGTCTTGATTGATGTTCTCAAAGATGGATCCAGAGATTGCCAGATTTTAGTCACCACCCATAGCCCTGACCTCCTCGATCATAAGAGCATCCGGGATGAAGAGCTTCGAGCCGTTGCATGGTCACAGGGAATTACCACCATCTCTCCAATTAGTGAAGTATCCCGGCGAGCCGTTCGTGAGCATCTTTATACATTTGGAGATCTGATGCGGATGGGCCGGCTTATCTCCGATCAAGAAGCCCGAACGCCTTATCAACCTCCTGAAAGCTGCCTTGAATCGAAAGAAAGTATCGGATGAGCTGCGTCCTACCGGTGGTAGAAGGACAAAGTGAAGTTGAGTCGATTCCCCTTCTGCTGCGCCGTCTATTTGAACGGCAACAACGTTATGATATTAAGGTTCACCCGCCGATCAGGGTTCACCGCTATAAAGTTGTCAGACCTGGGGAATGGGAAAATGTAATTTACACATTTGGAGGTGAATGCTGCGCGGTATTACTGCTGCTGGATGCTGACGATGACTACCCCGCCGAACTGGGAAAAGATTTGATCTCCCGCGCGAAAGGGGCCCGTCCCAACGTTGGCTGCCATGTCGTTATTGCTAAAAAAGAGTTGGAGGCATGGCTTATCGCCGCGATTGAATCACTGAAGGGTCATAGAGGAATTCCATCGAATGTAACGATACCACCTGATCCAGAGGCAATTCGTGATGCAAAGAGGTGGCTGACCGAGCACATGGAGAACAGAAACTACCACGAGGTAACCGATCAGCCGGCCCTGATTGCAAAATTTGACATTGATCTTGCCTGCCGGAACTCTCCATCGTGTGATAAATTTGTCCGAGTTGTGGACGCGATACTTAAAGCGATAACCCCCTGACCGATTTAATCTTCCATCCCTTTTCAGCGAAACCAATGGTGCCCACCCTCACATTTCGTAAATATGGATACGATTGTCCTATTTCAGGTATTATGTATCCAGGCTAAAATTATGGATAATAGGATCGCGTTATAGGACCCCTGATGGCTGCTCTTGAGACCACTCACACTCGAAGTGATCGTTCCAAGCGTATTGGACCGCCCCCCCTCCCGCCGGAGCATGGATCTTGGGTGATGCTCTATGCGCCGCTGCTGCTCGCACTGATCTCCAATCGGATTTTTGTGATCGGGCCGGCATGGTTGATGTTAATGGCCGTCACCGGTCTGTTTTTAGCTCGAAACGCCACCGTAATGGCAATGCGCGGGAGACGGAAGCCCGGAGTCGTATTCTGGTTGGTCGTCTATTGCGCCCTATTTTTGGCGGGCGCCGCACCTCTGTTATTGGATTATAAGCGATTTAACCTGTTGCCGATCGGGCTCGTTGCGGCGGCGCTCTATTGCGCTCACACCGGGTTGTGCCGTCTGCCCTCCGCGAAACGGCTCGACCGCACCATCTTCGGTGAGTTTCTGGGAGTCGCCGCCCTAACGCTCACCGCGCCGGCCGCTCGCGTGGCGGTCATCGGCCGACTGGATTGGACTGCCGCACTGCTGTGGATATCGGCGATTCTCTACTTCACCAGCAGCATTTTCACCGTTAAGATGATGCTCTCCGCCGCCAAACATCGAGGAGGGATAGATCGAGGCGCCCGCTGGAGATTGGGACGCAATCACCTGCTTTATCACGCCGTTTTAACTTTGATTATTTTTGCCTATGGAATGAAAGTGGGCGGTACGGCCGGATTACTTATCGTGGCCGCCTATCTCCCTTTACTGATCCGCGCGCTCAGTCGCTGGTACGGCCTGAGCAACCGCCTGCCGGCTTTGAAGCGGATCGGCTGGATGGAGGCGGCTTACACTGCCTGGTACATTCTATTCTTCACGATCGGCCTGATGCCGCACCATACTATTTGATTGTGATAGCTTGATCATAGAGTTGGAGGAACGACATCCAATGAGCATTCAAATCGGCGATAAGCCGGGTAACGGTTTCGATAACCCGCTGGGCCTATTGAGCGACTGCCACCGCCGCATCGAGCGTTTTTTAGGTAATCTGCAACAGGTAGCCGACCAAGCGGAGGGAGGCGCGCTGACCGACGATCAGCGTCATACGCTGGAAATATCCTTGCGCTACTTTCGAAAGGCGGTCCCCCGCCACACCCAGGATGAGGAGGCATCGCTCTTTCCCAGGATGCGCCGGATTGTCAATGATGAGATTAAAAGCGCGCTGAATCAAATTCAAGCATTGGAAGCGGATCATCAGCGCGCGGCCGAACTGCATGCTGTAGTAGATAAGATCGGATCGCGCTGGCTTGAGAAGGGCGGAATTTCGGCCGAAGAGGTGGTGAGGATGAAGGTTGCCCTTGGAGAGTTGGAAGGGCTTTATAGTAATCATATCGCGCTGGAGGATCATGAGGTTTTCCCGCTGGCCGGACGTGAGCTGCCGGCCGACCAGATAGAGGCGATCGGACGCGAAATGGCTAAAAGGCGCGGGCTCTCGTATGAAGACCCGCTGCGCTGCCGAACCCGAAGAGAGGGAAAGGATGGAAATGCCGCTTGAGCGAGACGCCTTCGAGCAGCTCAATTTGGACCACCAGCTTGTCAGCTCACAACTATCCGAGCTGGAGACTTTGCTCAACGATCTACCGGCCGAATTGAGCGCCGATTTGGAAGCGAAGCTAAAGAGCTTTACTCAGTTTATTGAGGAGGAGGTCTGGGCGCACTTTCATTTTGAGGAGGAATCCCTCTTCCCACTGCAGGATGCCCACTTTCCGACTGAAAATGCGCCGGTAGCCGGGGGGCCGGTCCGCGTGTTGCGGGAGGAGCACAAAAATATCCGCCGCCTGTTCGATCGTTTTGTGCAAGCAATCCGTTCCTCCCAAACTGACTGGGCAGAAGGCGCTAAAGTGCATTTGGCCGGCAGCCAACTTACAACCGCCTTTCACAAGCATATCTACAAGGAAGATTTCGTCGTTTTCCGCCTGGCGAAAAACCTGTTGTCCGGCGATGAGCAAAG
>JAKBZR010000070.1 GCA_021842405.1 bacterium | reverse complement strand
CGTATCCAGCTTTCCAAGGTTCGGCGATCGTCTTCCGACATCTTAATAACGGTAGCTTGGCGTGACATACTAATAGTATAACATATATGACGAACTTATGCAACTTAGTACTAGTTTTGCAGCTCAATTCGCCTCACTCGTAAAAAATGGTCGTTATTCACCGATTTAATGATAGGGATGAGGCGGGAAGTCAAGCTCGATCACGGTGGGATGATCATTGACGCGGAGGCCGCTCACCTGCACGTACATCCCGTTCGGCGTTGCTTTTGCCGGGTGCCATTGTGGGCCGGCCATTGGATCCATCTGTTTAACGGTCGGCACGCCAAGCTGGATCAGGGGAAGCTGCAGGGTCAGCGTCCGATCCCAGTCATTGTGGCGGAAGGGCCGGCTGGTATCGGGTCCGGTGGTGGTAAAGCGATCGGGAGTGGGCGTATATTCCCAGAGACAGAGCAGGAAGCGATGGGGCGCCGCCTGGAGAAACACGCCTTCGAGCTGGTTTTGGGAGGGCAGAATCCCCGTTACATTGAGCGGCTTTGAGAACCGATTTGCAGCCGGGATATTCTGTTGCTTTCCCAATGCACGTGTCAGATTGAGTAATGCGGTATAAGCGGGGCGGGGCGTTCCATTTGCATTCACGATGCCGAAATTGTCTTCCCAGTTATTGGGATCGCTGCCGTTACAGAGAAAATCGTACCAGCAGGTAAGCCGCAATCCATCAAAAAAGTTATAAAACAGCGTTCTCAGCAGAAATTTCGCCTGATCCCGGGGCGTGATCTCGCCGTGATAACCCCACGGCGGGATCACGCCCTGGCCGGTGCACCAGCCCTGCTCGGTGGCCAGCAATCCAGCCTGAAAATGAGTGCGCTTCATTTCCTGGCGCAGCGCTGAAATGGGACCGTCCTCATATTCCGGCAAAAAAGGCATGCAGTAGGGGTGAATTGCGATGTAGTCGTAGCGATTTTTCCAATATGGAAGGCACTGCTGGGCGATGACCGCCTCCATACCGCCGGTCAGCACCTGCGCTTTCGGATCGAGCTGGTGAATGAGAGCGGCGGTCTCATTGGCTAGTCGGCAATATGGCTTTACCCAGCCACCACCGCGCCAATCGCCGCCGTACTGGGTATTGAATGTAAACCCATTAGGCTCATTCCATATCTCGTACCAGTGGACGATGCCCTTCAGGTGCGTGACCACGAACCGAACGTAGCGCAGATATTCGGGGAATGTCGTTTTCGGACTGGCGGCGGATCCGATCCCTTGATTCGGATAGATGGGATTGCCATAATCGAGGACGACGATGGGTTGGATGCCCATGCCTTCAGCCGCGTGAATCCAACCGGCGATTCTTGGTGGAAAGCGAAAGACGCCCCGCTTTTTTTCAACCGCTGACCAGGCGATATCGTTCCGAATGGTGTGCACGCCGGCCGCCTTCATCATCCGCAGCCACTTCCGATAGGGTTGCCAGTTCGAGCGCTCAAGGTGGGTGCACATGCCGATGCTGTTTAAAAAGGCCGTCAGCGGTTTTGTGGGTGCAAAGAACTCCCTTACGTTCGCCAGTGATCTGGATGGGATCGTTCCAATTGCAATTATAAAGAAAAATGATACCAAGGCGCGGTTGCGGTGTGGCTTGATCATTCGATTCAAATATCCTTTTAGGCAGTGTGTTTGGTTCGGGCGTACCTTTGGGAGCTTCTTCAAGCCTCAACTTTGACAGCCTGCGATTGCCGGCTCGAATGGTTTCCCACCCGTGATTTTAACCGATCGCAGAATGTTTTTGCGTGATTCTCTGGTCATTACTCCGGCAATATTATTGCGTATTTAGCCTGCCTGTCGTCTTCGCCCCAACAAATTAGCCCCTCTAAATGGTATAATAAGTGGTCAAGCGTACCGTTTAATAGCCGCTTACCTGCTCTATACTGATGTGATGCGGTTATTGGCATTTACCCTGGAAGTGAGTGGTGCCCGAATTACCGCCGCCAATGTTCATTCGTCACCTAGGTTTCATGTCAATAATCAAGGAGGCCATGAGAAATGTTTAAAAAATTGATGATATCCATTCTGGCGCTCTGCTGCGCCTTGTCGTTGGCATCCGCATCGCCCAAGCACACGGGGCATCACCCGACTCAAAAGTCGAAGCATGGTACCAAAAAAGTGGTGATTAAGGATGCCCCGCTCGTCTGTCCGGTAACCGGGGTGATAATCCCCTCCAAAGCCAAAGCCTCCGGCTCGTATGTTTATAAAGGGGTCCGCTACTTTTTCTGCTGCCCAGCTTGTCGAGCACCTTTTATCAAGAATCCTGCCAAGTACGTAAAAACATACGCCGCTAAGGTCAAGACGACTGAGAAGAAAAAGAAAAAGGGTTAGACCGGATATTCTGTTACAAATTCGTTCAGTCTTTGTCCAATCAGTTAAGCGCCGCTTTGAAACGGAAAGCTGAGCTTAAGGAAACGGGTAAGCTATTAAAGCTCACATTGAAAAGAATGTGCGTTCGCTTGGGCGCACGGGCACTTTGACAACAAATCGTTATCATTATTTTGAAAGGAGGTGCCGTGGTTGACGAAAGAGATAATCGTCAACGTTGGTGAACGAGAGACGCGTATCGCGGTTTTGGAAGACGGCAAGCTCTTTGAGCTTCACATCGAGCGTGAAGAGCGAGTGGTGGGCAGCCTATTTAAGGCTCGGGTAGATAATATACTGCCTGGAATGGACGCCGCTTTCGTTGATATCGGCCTCGAGCGCCGCGCATTTCTTTATGTTGGTGATGTTCTTCCATCCGTTGCTGCCGACTTGAACGGCGGCAAATTGGGTTCTTCCCAAGCCGCGCAGCCGACCGGAAACGGTCACCCGGTAGTAGCATCCGAGGAAACAGAAGAGACGGAAGAAGCGACCGATGAAAATGAGTTAGAGACCGCTGAAACCGGCAATGGTCAGCCGACCCCTCGCCAATTCTCTTTCCGGCGCTCAATTCTGCGGCGGCAGCAAATTAAAGACGTTCTGAAAGTCGGCCAGGAGATCGTGGTTCAGGTCATCAAAGGGCCGCGGGGCACGAAGGGCGCGCGGGTTTCAACCCGGATATCGCTGCCGGGGCGCTACCTGGTACTAATGCCGGAGGCCGATAATGTGGGGGTTTCCCGTAAAATTGACGACTCCAAAGAGCGGGAGCGACTTAAGAAAATCGGAGCGAAGCTGCGAGAACCGGGGTTCGGCATTATTCTCCGCACTGAAGCGGAGGATAAGACGGAGCAGGAGTTACGTCTCGATCGGGATTTCTTGATCAAACTTTGGCAGCAAATCTGCGAAAAGTCACGTGCCTCACAAGCACCGGCGGTCATTCATCGGGATCTGACACTGGTCTATAAGGCCATCCGTGATATCTTCGGCTCTGATGTGAACCGTTTAGCCATTGATGACCCGGCCGAGTACGAATCGGCTTGCAAACTGTTGGATATGGTCTCACCGGAGCTCAAACCGAGAGTCCATCTTTACAGCGGCAACGTTCCCATCTTTGACCACTTTAACCTGGAAGCCGAAATAGAGCGGCTTTTGAAGCGCAAGATCTGGCTGCGTTCCGGAGGCCATCTTACCTTTGACGAAACCGAGGCGCTCACTACCATTGACGTCAATACCGGCAAGTTTGTGGGAACGACCAGCCTCAACGAGACGATCGTTCGCAACAACCTGGAGGCGGTTAACGAAATTGCGCGCCAATTACGTCTGCGCGATATCGGCGGAATCATCGTGATTGACTTCATTGATATGTCGAATCCAAAGGACCGCCAGCAGGTGGTGCGCAGCCTTGAACAAGCGCTGCGGCGTGACCGATCAAGAACCAAAATATCGCATATCAGCCCGCTCGGTCTGATCGAGATGACCCGCAAGCGTACCGCTGAAACGATCACCGACTTTTTGACCGAACCCTGTCCATACTGCTCCGGTCGCGGGCATTTGAGCTCTCCGGAAACGGTGAGCGTCGCGATTGAACGGGAGATAAATCGGCAAGCAGCCAACCAAAATCGGGAAGCAATTATGGTGATCTGCCATCCCGATGTGGCCGAATTTTTAATTGGGCCGGATGGAGCGACCATTGAAAGGATCGAGCGGGAAGTTCAATGTGCGATCTATATCCGATCCGATGCTGAATTCCATCTTGAAAAGTACGAAATTCGGCCGGTCGAGCTGTCCGATATGGAACGGAAGACGCACTCCATACGCCGTGCGCAGGTGGTGGAATGTAGGGTGGGGCGATCGCGGTTATCGGCCTCCCCGAAGGCGATCGGTTGGATGGACGGCTACCTAATCGATCTTAACGATGGTCAGAAACAGATCGGCCAGCGGGCTAAGGTGCGCATTGATGAGGTGCGCCGCTCTTACGCGGTTGCTACCGTGGTGCCGGGCGCAGGCGGACGCCCGGTTGACAAAGCGGATATAATATGACAAAATAGCGTTGTCTGAATGAGTTCAGCTTCTGGGTAATTTAGGCAGCAGGCTTTTACCCCTATAACAATAATCAACTCCCTCCCCCCTCGTGGGGGAGGGTTGGGGTGGGGGGTGGCTAATGCTGCTAGAAAACATTCCCGTAAAATTGAACTCTTTCCATTGTCTTACAAGGATATAGCGTAGCCAGGGTGCGCTCGGCTGAAATAAGGCCGGATTTATATATCCGGTCTTATTTTTGTGTGTAATCCGCTGGGGTTTTTGCACCGATGCCGGCCACACTGAAAGGAGCACTGAATGTACGCAGTTATTAGAACCGGCGGTAAACAGTATCGGGTCGCCGAAAAGAGCGTGATTGATGTGGAGAAGCTCGATGCGGCGGACGGCTCTGAAGTCGAGATTACTGATGTCTTGCTGCTGGAGTCGGGTGACGAAACGAAGGTGGGCGCACCGTTGGTGGCCAATGCAAAGGTGACCGCCACCGTTATGTCCACCACCAAGGGCCGGAAAATTCGCGGCTTTACCTATAAACCAAAAAAGAATGTTCACCGGCACTATGGGCACCGCCAGTGGCACACCCGATTGCGAATAACAAAAATCGAGGGTTAGCTCGTACATTTTTTGAACAGGTGAGGAAAGATGGCACATAAAAAGGGCGTCGGCAGTTCACGAAACGGCCGCGACAGCAATCCAAAGCGGTTGGGCGTCAAGGAGTTCGCCGGCGAGATGGTTCGGGCCGGCAGCGTATTGGTTCGGCAACGTGGAACTCCGCTTAAAGCGGGGCGAAACGTGGATGTCGGCAAGGATGACACCCTCTTCGCGCTGGTGGATGGTATCGTAAAGTTTGAGGGAAAGAAACCGAATCGCCGGGTCAGCGTTTACCCGCTGAAGGAAGATCAAGCCGCTCAGACCGAGTAGCTGCTGATTCTTCTTGGGTGGGGTTTGGCGCAAACCGATTCCAAACCCCCTTTTGGATCGGTGGCCCGGAACCGTTTCACCTCCTCCCCCAATTTAAGTCCTGAGTACCCCGGCGGAACCGCCTAGCGCGTCATCGTTTCACTCTTTGTGCGGTGATATGCTCCAGCCGGGTTGGGATGGGCGCCTCAATTTGTAATTATGCAATAATGATTCTTTCATTATCTTAACGGTATCGGGGTGATTCTCGATTCATCGCCCAAGTGATACCAGATCGCTGAAGGGTTTGGACTCAGGTGTTCGTTGATCGTGTGGAGATTGAAGTGATTGCCGGAGACGGCGGCAGAGGCGCGGCCACCTTTCGACACGAAAAGTACGTCCCGCTGGGAGGGCCGAACGGCGGCGATGGCGGTCGAGGCGGCAGCGTGATTTTGCAGGTTGATCCCCATCTCACCACGCTGCTCGATTTCCGCTACCGCCGAACTTATCGAGCGCCGCGCGGAGAGGACGGCCAGAGCAAGGATATGTTCGGCCGTAACGGCGCCGATCTCATTTTAAAGGCCCCGGCTGGAACTCTCGTGTATGATGCGGATGCAGGCGACCTGCTCGGAGATTTGACTCGCCCCGGAGAGCGGCTGGTGGCTGCAGCGGGAGGGCGTGGAGGCCGCGGTAACAGCCATTTCGCCAGCTCCACCCACCAGGCGCCCAAGTTCGCGGAAAAGGGTGAACCCGGTGAACGGCGCCGCATTCGCTTGGATCTCAAGCTGCTGGCTGACGTGGGCGTAATCGGCTACCCAAACGTCGGCAAATCCAGTCTGGTTGCCGCGATTTCGGCCGCCCGCCCTAAAATCGCGGATTATCCCTTCACCACTTTAACCCCGAATCTCGGCCTCGTTTCGGCCGGAGCATTACGCTCGTTCGTCATTGCCGATATCCCCGGCCTGGTGGAAAATGCGAGCGAAGGCTGCGGACTGGGCCATCAGTTTTTACGTCATATCGAACGAACCCGCTTGCTGGTGCACGTCCTCGATTTAAGCCCCACAACCGGACGAGAGCCTACCCAGGACTTCAAAATCGTCAACCGAGAACTGGAAAGATACCACGTTGAACCCGAATCGCATCTGAATAACCTGCTCAACCTGCCGCAGGTTGTTGCGCTCAATAAGATTGACGTCGCGGATGATAAGCTGGTCCGTCATACTCAAAAGACATTGAGTGATGGCGGATATCAGGTATTCCCCATCTCCGCTACCACCCATCAAGGCCTCTCCGCTTTGGTGTATTATCTTATGGACTACCTGGAGAGCCATCCTTACCTCCAACCAGTGGCCGATCATCTCTACCTGACGGTTAAGGATTTACCGAAACGAAACTTGAAGGACTGGTCCGCCGTGATGGAGGGTCGCCACCGGTTTCGGGTCAGCGGGGACGGTATTGAAAAGGTGGTGGTGATGACCGATCTCGATAATCGGGAAGCGCTGTCGCGACTGCACCGGCTCTTTGAGAAGAGCGGAATTAATCGTAAGCTGAAAGAGCTCGGCGCCGCCGACGGGGACACGGTGGTCATTCGAGAAATCGAATTTGAATATTACGATGAGAATTCCCATACACTGGAGCTATAGATAGCGGCCATGGATGAACATGCGGTGACGGGTTGCCAGCGGGTGGTGGTCAAGGTGGGAACCAGCACACTGACCGATGGTTCAGGCCGCATTGATCGGGAATATATCTACGACCTGGCGGCTCAGTTGGCCGAGCTTCACAATAACGGGAAAGAGGTGATCCTGGTTACATCCGGTGCGATACGAGCCGGTCGCGAGGCGCTGGGGTTGAATCGGGATGGGTTGAAACCTCTTCCGCTTCCTCAAAGCCAGGCCGCTGCCGCTGCAGGCCAAAGCCGACTGATGGAAACCTATAATCAGGCCTTCTTCCGACATGAGATCGTCTGCGCGCAAATTTTGCTGACCCGTGAAGATTTGGCGGATCGCCGCCGCTATCTCAACGCACGAAATACGCTGGTCGCTCTATTAAGCTTACACGCGATCCCGATCATTAATGAAAACGACAGTGTGTCGGTGGACGAGATTAAAATCGGAGACAACGATACGCTGGCCGCGCTGGTGGCCGGTTTAGTGGATGCGGACCTTTTAATTATGCTTTCGGATGTGCAAGGGCTGTTCGGGCCGGATCAACCGGACGTCGGGCGAAAGGTGATCCGCCGGGTGGAAAGGATAGATGCCCAGATTATGGCGCTGGCCGGCGGGCCTGAAAGTGGGGTTGGCGCTGGCGGGATGCGCACCAAAGTGGAAGCGGCCCGCATCGCAACTGCCAGCCATATCTGGACCGTCATCGCGCCGGGAAGGCGGCCCGGCATCTTGAAAGCGATTTTAAGCGGTGAGCCGATCGGCACCACCTTCGTTCCCCGCGCCACCATTCTCTCTTCACGAAAAAGATGGATCATGCACGGATCGCGCCCAAAGGGTGAAATCGTGGTGAATCACCGGGCCGGCGAGCGATTAAGAGCGGGCAGTGCCAGCCTGCTGGCGGTCGGAATAGTGGCGGTATCCGGCCATTTTCGATCGGGAGATATCGTTGAGGTGCGGGATGAGGGAGGAGAAACGATCGGTCGGGGACAGGTCAACTACACCGCTGATGAGGTGCGCCGGGTGATGGGCTTGCACAGCGACAATTTTGCGGATATACTCGGATATATTGGGTTTGACGAGATTATTCATCGAAACAACCTCGTGATTGCGGAGGAGGTATGATAAATCTCGAATCAAGTGGAGCTATTCCGATTCGCGAAACCAACTTTGGAGTCCTTTTCAGTGAGTAAAGTTGAACAATTGGTGCGGGATGGTGCGACGGCAGCGCAAAAACTGGCTACCGTCAGCTCCGACGCAAAAAATTGCGCCCTTGAGACGATGGCAACCGCGCTGGAGGCGTCAGCCGATGCGATTATGGCAGCCAACGCCGAGGACGTAGCGCGAGGTAAAGATAACGGCCTGAACCCGACCTTGATTGACCGCTTAACCCTCAATCCGAAACGAATGAAGGGGATGGTGGACGGGTTGAGGCAGTTGATTGGGCTGCCGGATCCAGTTGGAACCGTTCTGGATGGATGGAGACGTCCGAACGGCCTGGAGATCGCTCGAATCAGGGTTCCGCTCGGCTTGATCGGAATCATCTACGAATCGCGTCCCAACGTAACGGTGGATGCGGCCGGACTCTGTCTCAAATCGGGCAACGCCGTCATTCTTCGCGGTGGATCAGAGGCGATCAGATCAAACATCATTCTCTCGCAAACCCTCAGCCGGGCCGCCGCCCAGTCCGGAATCCCGCCGGCAGCCATCCAGCTCATCGAAACGACCGACCGGGCGGCTGCAATCGAGCTGATGCGCAGCGACCGTTACGTCAGCGCCCTGATTCCCCGCGGCGGCCCAAGCCTGCTTCATTCCATCCTTGAAAATGCCACCGTGCCGGTCATCATTGACGGCGCCGGCAACTGCCATACCTACGTGGACAGTGCCGCCGATCTCGCCATGGCCGCCGATATCGCCTACAATGCGAAAGTATCGCGGCCTTCCGTCTGCAACGCGATGGAAACCCTGCTGGTTCACGCCGAAATCGCGCCTCGATTCCTGCCTTTGATCGCCGCTCGCTATCGCGACGCCGGGGTGGAGCTGCGCGGCTGTGACCGCACCCGCCAAATCATACCGGGCGCGGTTCCCGCCTCAGAAGAAGATTGGGATACCGAGTATCTGGATTTAAAGTTGGCCATTCGAGTGGTGGAGGATATGGATCAGGCGATCGCTCATATCCGAAAACATGGTACCGGCCACAGTGAAGCGATCGTTACCGACGATTATCAGGCAGCCGAGCGTTTTACCCAAGAGGTGGATGCCGCTTGCGTCTACGTGAACGCCTCGACCCGCTTTACCGATGGATTTGAATTTGGATTTGGCGCCGAGATCGGAATCAGTAACCAGAAGCTGCACGCTCGCGGTCCGATGGGCCTCAACGAGCTGACCACGTATAAGTACGTGATCCGCGGCAATGGGCAGGTGAGGCAGTAACCGGAATGAGACGTCAAGGTGCATAGGATGCGTATCGGAGTCTTAGGGGGCACCTTCGATCCAATCCATTACGGCCATCTGTTCATCGCGGAAGATGCGGGCGAGAGTTTCGACCTGGAAAGGATTATTTTGGTGCCGAACGGCCAGCCTCCGCATAAGAAGGACTATATTCCGGCTGCGGCGATTCACCGAATGGCGATGACGGAGCTGGCGACGCGATCTAATCTTCATTTTTCCGTTTCCAAGCTGGAGGTCGAGCGGGCAGGGCCATCCTATACCGTTGAAACCATGCAAGCGTTACAAACCGAGAATCCAGAGGCCGATTTCTATTTCATTGCCGGCTGGGATGCGGTGAACGAGCTGGCGAGCTGGCATCAGCCCGAAAAGATTGTGGAGCTATGCCGGATCATCGCTTTAACCCGTCCCGGCTATTCGATGGAAACTTTAGGTCGCAATCTGGAGTCTATGTATTTGAGCCGGATCGAAACCCTTGTCGCGCCAAGCCCGGATATTTCGGCCTCCGAGATCAGGGATCGAATTCGCAATCACAAATCGGTACGATACTTATTGCCGGATGAGGTCATTGAGTATATAGAACGCAATCATCTGTATCAAGGCGAAAACAGCTCTGCTCCATCACCGATCACGAAATAAAGGAGTGCGAATGAAATCATCTGAAAAAGCAATGCTGATTGCTCAGGCGGCCGATGCCAAACAGTCACGCGACATGACGCTGCTGGACCTGCAAGGACTCACGCTGGTAACCGACTACTTTTTAATAGCGACCGGTGGCTCCGGAACCCATATTCGAGCTATCGTTGATCATATACGCGAGACGATGAAAAAAAATGGAGCGGGCGGTATCCGAGTGGAGGGATATGACGATGCCCATTGGGTGTTGATGGACTATGGAGACGTGGTGGTTCACATCATGGATGCTCCTACCCGTGAATATTTTCGGTTGGAAGAGCGGTGGTCCGATGCGAAAACGGTTGCGCTGAGCTTTCCAGCGACGGTTGCGGCTCACATAGGTGCCGATCGTGAATCCCGATAATCCCAATACAAATCCGCAAGATAGTGCGTCTGCGCCGGCAAACCCGTCCGTTCCAGACGACAAGCAGATCGCTTCGGAGCTTCAAAAGCGTGGCGGCGTCCTCCCTGAGGAAATTCAACGCCTCGTTACCCAAGGACTGCCGAATGCGACGAACACATCTGCTCCTGCAACCAGCGCTACCCCCTCGACGCCCGCCGCTCCAATCGAGCCGGAGTACCAGCCGCATCCGACCATCCAGTTGCCGGAGCCGCGTGAATCGAGCGCCGCCGAAAAAGAGGGAGCCGAAAAAGCATTGCTGGAGGCGCGCCTATTTACGAGAAGGAACCGGTACAATGCGGCTTTGGAGAAAGCCCGCAGCGCGGTGGAGCTGACACCCGGCGACGCGGGAGCGCTGGAGGCTTACGGGGATACTTTACAAGCTCTGGGGCGGGTGGATGATGCGCTATTCGCCTATTCCCGCGCCCGCGAATTGAATCCTTCACTCACTTCGGCCGATAAGAAGTACGCCGAGCTGCTGGTGCTCCAAACACCGATCAGCTCCAGTTTGATGATCGAAGAGCCCCGCAGCGCGCGGCTGGCGGTCATCATGAGCATGTTTCTGCCGGGCTGGGGTCAAATTTATAATCAAGAGCCGGTGAAAGGTTGGATATTGATTGTAATTACGGTCGTATGCTGGCTGCTGATGATATCCCAGTACGTTCCCCTTTCAATAAACCCCATGTTTATTACCGTATCTTCGGTGCTGGTGGCCACCTTTATTTATGCGGTGGTAGACGCCAATTTAGGGGCATCCCGCCGCCATCGCCGTTCGGGATGGGACGTTTAACCGCTGTCGGAGTTACGCATCCCTTCTTGGTTCTCCTCGTTACTCAGTTCAACCGACTGGTCCGTTTCACTCCATACGCTCTGCTCGTCTTCACATCGCTCCACGCGCACCTGGGTGATGCGCCGCCCGTCGGTTGCGGCAACTCGAAAGATCATACCATCCTGTTGCACCCATTCGCCCGCCTCCGGCATGTGGCCCAACAATCCAAATACGTAACCGCCCACGGTATCCGCCTCATCGCTGGGAAGATGGGCGCCCATTCGATCGTTGAAATCATCCAAGCTGAGGCGACCGTCAATAATCCAGGTGTTTTCATCTATGGTTTGAATGAGCGGCTCCTCCACGTCGTACTCGTCTCCAATGTCACCCACGATCTCTTCCAGCAGATCCTCGACCGTTACCAGGCCGCTGATGGTGCCATACTCATCCCTCACGATCGCCATCTGGAGCCGTTTCCGCCGGAACTCACGCAGCAGGTCGTTAACCCGCTTGTTTTCCGGAATGAAATAGGGCTCGCGCATCACTCTGGAAAACATAGACGCTTTCCCTTTCACCTCCATCTCCCTTAGCAAATCCTTGGCATAAACCACTCCCAGGATATTATCCAGATCCTCCTGGTAGACCGGAATCCTGGAGTGACCGGATGCGTTGATGGCCATCACCAGCTCGTCGATCGTGGCGTTCGATTCAATGGCGGTGATGTCAATGCGGGGAGTCATCACCTTCCTCACCATCGTATCGGCAAAATCGAAGATGGAGTGGATCATCTCCTTCTCCTCCTCCTTAATGACGCCTTGCTCTTCGCTGGCCTCCACCATCAGCTTCAATTCTTCGGTGCTGATCGCCGGGGGGTGGAAGCTGGCGGTGCCGCCAAAGGGACGCACGATCATATTGGCCAGGAGTGTGACGACAGAAACAACCGGTATCGTAATCCATTCGATGGTTCTTATAGGCCAGACCACCATCAGCGAGATCCGCTCGGAGTTGTGGATGGCGATGCTTTTCGGTGCGATTTCACCGATCACCAGCGTCAGCAATGCGACCACCAGTGTGATAAAGATAACGGCTGATACCTTTGCCTCAGTGCTGGTTAACAAGCCGGCGGAAAGGAAGACTTGTGAAAGCCAAGGCCCCAACGCCGCCGCTGCCTCCGCCGCTGAAAAGAGGCCGATCAAGGTGACGCCGATCTGCAAAGTCGCCATCAATCGGGTGGGATCCGACAAAAGATGCTCTACCATCTTGGCGCTGTGATTGCCCTCCTCCACCAACTGGCGGATGCGGGTTCGTCGGACGGTCAGCAGCGCCGCTTCAGACATCGCAAAAAAACCGTTGCATAAAATGAGCACAATGACCAGCGTGATGGTGGTGCTGACATTCTCGCCCAGATCCGAGTGCCTGGCTGCTGCTTCGCATGGCGCTGAGAACGACAGTAAAATCAGTGTCGAGATAATGGGCTTCAGCGAAGAATGTCCAGTGCGCTTCCACTCCTCTGAGCGCGATTTTTTCGGCTCTTCAGGTTGTTCATTCACCGATTCGGGCCTGTGCATGGGGGGCCATTCCTTTGATGATCACAGCGTGAGCGGCACCCGGCTTATTGATAGACGGCATTGGGAGTTTGTGGGCATTGGGCAGGAGATAGTAGAAGCTGGCGGTGAGAATGATGGCAATCGCGGCTCCAAGCACCACTTCTTGAATCGAGTGAACGCCTGCATCCACTCGGCTTTGAGCCAAGAGCAACGCCATCAACAGCGCCAAAATACCGACCAGTAAATTGCTGGACGTGAAAATGATCGTCATCGCAAGGAAGAATCCGATTGCCGAATGGCCGCTCACCACTCCCCCGCGCATTGGCTCGCCCTTTTTTGAGATGGTCTTGGTCGTTATTACGGTCATGATCAAAATCAGCATCCCGACGATGATTACGGTGGAGATATCCGGCGAGTAGTTGCTGATCCGGTATCGGATCTCCATCAGACGATAGCTTCCAGCAAAGACCATTACTCCGACAATGATGGCCAGCATCGCGGAGACGAGCACCGCGCCGGCAGCGACATCTTTCGCCAATTTTGCCAACGGATGGTAGGTCTGGGTAATAATATCAACCATCGCTTCAATTGCGGTGTTCACCATCTCGGCGACGATCACCAGACCAATTGCAAACATCAGCAGCGCCATATCGTACAGGCTGAGATTGACCAAGATGGCCGCGATGAAGACCACCACTGTCACCACGATGTGAAACTGCATATGCCGCTGCGTGCGAAAGCAGTGCATAATCCCTTCGCCGGCAAACTTAAAGCTATCTTTTGTTGTTTTAGATTTTCGTGGTTGCAACTCAGTTTGCGATCTGTTTCGATTTATAATGTCGTTCCCATACATTACGGTATCCAAATTGTGTTAAAATGGCGGTCTCACGCTGCCGCATCCGTTGATTTCCCCTCTCCGTTTCGTCATCGTAACCCAACAAGTGAAGGCA
Organism: bacterium; assembly: GCA_021842405.1. Lineage (GTDB taxonomy): Bacteria > Armatimonadota > Chthonomonadetes > Chthonomonadales > JAMCWF01 > JAMCWF01. The sequence goes on along the minus strand of JAKBZR010000070.1, from coordinate 4,297 downwards.
ACCGTGAACCACCAGCAAAGCCAGCTCCTCCTCCAATGGAATACCGTATTGAGCAGCATTCTGAATTGCGGTAGGCAGTGAAATCACCACATCGCCCAGTAGGCCGCTCGCACCATCAATTGGTTTATCGGAAGGTTGCTGGGCAAAGGAGAGGACATCGGTTGAGCGATCTTGTTTGCGGTACTCTCGATTCAGCCTCCGAACGGTGATGTCATCGGTGACAAGGATGGTGATTTCAGCCTCGCCGGCGTGTTCAGAAAGCAGTGTTGCTTTCGCTAATTGAGCTAGCCGTGATTTCTTGATCGGTTTGGGTTGATGATTCAGAATATAGATTGGCATTCTCGGTGAAGGCGGCTCGCGGTTCCGGCTTTTCGCTGGAAGCGCCGGCTTTTGTTAAGGTAGGATACTCAATTCGACCATGGAGCATTGCGGTGAGCACTCTTACGAAGCTCTGCCTGATTTTTTCGATGTCCCTGAACGTTAGATCGCACTCGTTGAGTTGCTCGTCATCAATCTTTTCTTGAAAAAGTATTTGAACCAAATTATTGATGCGCACCGGTTCCGGCTTATTCAAACAGCGAACCGCTGCCTCCACTGTATCCGCTAACATAATAATACCGGATTCTCGGCTGCTGGGGCGGGGACCCTTATACCGAAATCGTTGTTCAAAAACGGGATCGCCCGGTTTTTGGCCGCAATCACTCAGCGCTTGATGATAGAAGTAACGAATCAAGCTGGTTCCGTGGTGCTCTTCAATGATCTGCTGAATGCGGCGCGGGAGGCGATGTTGGCGGGCCATTTCGATGCCTTCGCGCACGTGCGATTCGATAATTAAGGCGGAAAGGGTGGGCGCCAGACCGGTGTGCTGGTTTTCAAAGTGCTGGTTTTCCACAAAAAATTGAGGGCGCCGCATCTTGCCGATGTCGTGGTAATAAGCCCCGACCCGTGCAAAGAGTGCATCGGCGCCGATCGCTTCAGCCGCCGATTCGGCCAGATTACCAACCATTATGCTGTGAGCGTAGGTTCCCGGAGCTCGAAGGCACAGCTCCTTCAACAAAGGGCGATCGGAGGACGACAGCTCCAACATCCAGACCGAGGTCAGCACATCGAAAGGTTTCTCGAGTATTGCAACCCCAAACCAGAAGCCGGCAATGGCAAAGAGGGCGGCTGAAATCGCCCAGGCCGTGCCGGTTTCCAGCTCATGCAGGGTATCGCTCAGGATTCCCCCCAATAGCCAAACCATTAGAACATTGGTGGCGGCCAGCAAGGCGGTGGCCCGCAGTAATTGCACTCGATCGGTGATCCGCGCCACGCTATAGATGCCGACCAGACTGCTGATCAGTGTCATTACGGTAAAACGAATCTCGTGATTCATCACCAGCCCGGATTGGGCTGAAAGCAGAGCGCAGACCACGACCGCCAGCGAGGGGTTCAGCAATACCGTAATCAGCATTCCAGCCGCGACCACCGACATCATGCCGAGATAACCGAATTGGATGCCCGTCAGTGGAACTCCAAGCAGGCTGCTGCCAATTTTCAGCCCAAAGACGCTGCCCGTCACGATAAGAATCAGTAGCAAAAGTTGCTTTGGATTTCGGTAGATGTCTCGGTGATAGCGGGCAAGATAGATTCCCACCACCAGTATCATAAAGGCAACCATTAGGGTGATGGAGAGGATCATTTTTGGCCGGAGGCGCGGATTTCTAAGCCCCAGCGCGGTCAGCTTTTCAATATCCTGCGGTGCGACAACCTGACCTCGAGAAATAACGACTTCACCCTGCCGGATAACCCCAATGACCGGCGTTACGTTTCGAGCCGCTTGATCTCGCTTTTGCTGGGTCTGGCGCGGATCGTAAATTCGATTCGGGCGCAGGTAGAGCCGACAGAGATCGGCCACTAACTTGATATGGCTTGGTTGCCGCAGAAGCACCTGTGCTTGATCACCAACCCGGTCAATCGCGACCTTCAAGTCGTTTCCATTGCTGCGGATCGGACGTGCCATTGCGTTGGCCAGCAGCCTTGCAGTGATCGCTTCGATGCGGTTGAAATCGGAAGGAGGAAGAGACGCCAGCACGCGGATGTCAGTAGAAGAGACGGTGCTGCCCAGCAGCGCGCTGAGGCGCTGTTGGATGACCGATTGATTGGCGCCGCTTTCACGCACGCCTCGAATGAGGCCCCACACCTGGATGAAAGAGCGATGGGCATCGCTTGCCGCCTGTTCGTCGGTGTGATAGATCGGGGCAACCCGCGCTTCAGCCATCGCTCTTAACTGGGCGGTGGCGATCACATCGTCATAGGTGACGCTTCTGCTGGCGTGTATATCAACCGGACTCACTTCGCCCACATGCAGCGATACCCGATCCGGCAAAAGGTGCGCGCACATCAAGACGGAGAGGATCACCACTGCGCCCAACCCTAATGCCGGACGCTTCCAATCTCGACGTGCGATACGCCAGCGAACTTTTCCCGATCTTTTACGCTTACGTTGAAGCGATGTGTTCAACTTATTCACTCAGCGATGAGGCATACACCGCTATTTCTCGGTTCCAACCGAACGCCAATTTGCAAATTCAGCCCGCACTCCACGCGGCCAGGCAGCATCTTCCCTGAGAATTGCGCTTAATTTTCTTTACTGGCCTGTTTTTTCATTTTTCGTCGGGCGGCCGCCGCCGCTTTTCGCTTGCAATTGCTCGGTTTTTCGTAGTGCTCGTGCTCCCGCGCCTCCCGCAGGACACCCGTTTGCTGAAGCACTTTCTTAAACCGTTTGAGCGCGCTGTCAAGCGATTCGTTCGGTCTAACCTGAACCTGTGCCAACCTTACCCCCCCCATCTGGCGAATACATTTCAGGATTACCCATCTGAAATCAAGTTAATTGATGCTCGTCATCACTATCTGCTTTAATTATACCAATAAAAACCGCTAAATGGTTCAAGTGCTTGACATCTAGTTGCTGCAACTGGATATACTATAGTGGAACGTATTCCGGTTTGGTTGGATACTTAACGTGGTATCGAAAACCTCAAGAGATGACTGCACCAAATAACTGCATTTTTCTGTCACTTTCACTTTGAGAGGATAAGCGCGATGCCGCAGCAATCCCCTGAAACGCGGGCGCTATGGGTCGTTCGATTTGAAATCAGTTCGCCGGAGGCCATCCATCGCCTGATCGAGCTCACGACCCGTTATCATTTCAACACCATTATTCCGCAGGTGCGCGGCCGGGGCGATGCATGGTATCGTTCTTCTTACGAACCAATGGCCGAGTCGCTGGAAGGCCAGCCGGCCGACTTTGATCCGCTTAAAATGCTGGTCCGTGAAGGACACCAGGCCGGACTGCGCGTGATTGCCTGGCTCAACACCTATTTGACTTGGACCGGTGAGGCTTTGCCGAAATCAAAGCAGCACCTTGTTCATCTTCACCCCGATTGGATCGCGCGCAATCGAGATAACGGCTATCAAACGGAAGTATCCGGCCATGTAGAGGGAATCTACGTTCAGCAGAGCAGCCCTGAGGTGCAGGACCATCTTTTCCGCGTCTATACCGAAGCAGCGGTCAAATACGATGTAGACGGCATTCACTTTGACTATGTGCGATACCCCGGTGAAGATTACGATTTCAGCGATGCAGCCTTCCGTCGCTTTAACGAATACTTGTTTGAGGATCATTCCGATCTAGCTCTTCAAGCTGATTTCACTCGCCAAGAGATGCTGGATTTAATTGATCGAAACCCGCCCATCTGGGGCGAATGGCGGCGAGATCAGGTGACTAAACTAGTAAAGCGGATCGCGTCTGGAGTGAAATCGAAAAAGCCCGAGATGGAGGTATCGGCGTCCGTATTTCCCGATCCGGAAGATGCTTACCGCGTGCGTGGTCAAGACTGGCGCCGTTGGTTGAAAGAGGGTTATCTGGATGCATTGTGGCCGATGGCCTATAGTCAAAATACGGAGATGGTGGAAAAGCAGATAAAAATGGCGGTTGCTGCTTCCAGCGGGCATCCGGTCTATGCCGGTTTGGGGGCATGGCAAACTTCGGCTGAGGATTGCGCCGAGAAAATTCAGCGGGTTCGGCAACTCGGAGTGGCAGGAATCAGTCTTTTTTCTTATGATCGAATTACCGATTCAGGAAAATCAATCCATTACTTGGAACATTTAAAAGCGACCGTATTCACCGATCCGGTGCCGCGGATATAATTACAAATTGCGGCCGATGATCTGATCTGCCTGCAAGGTAAATTGTTAATGAGGACATTTATCCATAGACACATGAGAATTCACCCCCACCCTAACCCTCCCCCTC
>JAKBZR010000160.1 GCA_021842405.1 bacterium | reverse complement strand
TTGATTCTCAGATAACATTGCAGTACTAGGGGAATGCTGGGGTGGGCGCGAACAAAAATCACTCCCGCAAAACTGAACTCTTACGGCAAAACTTGGTGCTTGACAAAAATCATAGAATCTTCCCCCTAGGAGGGGGAAGGAGTTTAGCGGCGGATCGAACGAAAATCATTCCCACCAAACTGAAGTCATTCTCGCTCCCTCAATCTTTACCTAATGGCTCTCTTTACGCTATACTATCGGCTGAAAAACAATTTTCGAGTGAAAAGACCTCAAGGGAGCGGTCGTAATCCGAGAAAGGATTGGTTGTAATGGCCACAAGTAACCGACTTTCGCTTGCCGACATGGACTTATCGCTGGGCAAGCGCACGCGCTTGTATCGTCTGATGTACGAACATGGACCCGGCAACGGCACGATGCAATTCCTGCCGATTGATCAGGGCCTCGAGCATGGACCGCGAGATTTCTTTCCCAATCCTCCTTGCGCAGATCCGATGTATCAGTTGAGGCTGGCGCTGGAGGGCAAGTATTCCGGAATCGTGTTCCAGTACGGTATTGCTGAAAAATATATGAAGCCGTTTGTGGGGCGAGTTCCACTGGTGTTGAAGCTGAACGGCAAGACCGAAATCCCACCCGATCGAGCACCCGTATCTCCCATGATCGCTTCGGTGGAGGATGCGGTTCGTCTGGGCGCTGATGCGATCGGCTATACCCTCTACATCGGGTCGCCACGCCAGGAAGAGGATTTCATGCAGTTCAAGGCCGTCCGGGAAGAGGCGGATCGCTATGGAATGCCGATCATCGTTTGGGCGTATCCGCGAGGCGAGGCGATCGAGGCTAAGGGCGGGCGCGACAGCATCTACGCGGTGGATTACGCTGCGCGAGTCAGCGCTGAATTGGGGGCTGACATTGTCAAGATGAATTTCCCAAAGGTTGATCCGACCAAGCAATCCGGTTACCCCAAGCCTTACGACACCCTGAATGAATCGGAAAGTGATCTCATTCACCGGGTGGTTGCATCGGCCGGAAAGACGCTGGTGCTTATCTCCGGAGGCGAAAGAGCAGGAGATGAGGATGTGCGGAGGAAGGCGCGCCTCTCCTTGGAAGCCGGCGCAGCCGGCTTGATATTCGGCCGCAATCTGTGGCAGCGCCCTTACGATGAAGCGCTCCGGATGACCAAAACGCTACACGATCTCTTGCTGGAATTTCCCCGCTAAACCGAGCGATCACCTAACCGTTTAACCGGCGGTATGATTCTATGACGGGTCGCCGGTTCAATGGTTCAATTCATCAGTGTGAAGGTGCAGGGGCGGAACAACTCCCGTCCCTGCACCGATAAGTGAGTCGGTATTTGATAATTCCAAAAATCATCCAGCAATAATGAGGGGGAATGCATAATGGCTTTGACAACCGAAGAGGTGAAAAAAGTCGCCTTGCTTTCAAGGTTGGAATTGTCTGAAGGCGAGGTGGAAAAATTGGGCCGCCATCTCAATGATCTGCTATCACAATTTGAAAAGCTGCAGCTCGCCGATGTGACCGATGTGGACCCGTTGGCCGGGGTGGTTGCCTCCTCCAACGTGTTTCGGGATGATGTTTCAGGGGAGCCTTTCCCTCGCGAGGAGATGCTGGTGAACGCACCGGAAGTTCGAGATGGCTGCATTATCGTCCCGCGAATCATTGAAGGGTAGCCCGATGGAGAAAGATTGGAACGGATATCGGTGGGAGTGGGGGGGCTATTAAGTTGGAGCTGACGGAGTTGACCGCTCGCGAACTGGGTGTAAGACTCAACCGCAAGGAGATATCGGCGGTCGAGGTGACCAGCGCATTTCTCAATCGCATCCAGCAGCTTGACGACAAGTTGAAAGCATTTGTAACCGTAATCGGGAACGAGGCGCTCAGTCAAGCCAAAGCAGTGGATGATCGGCGGTCGAATGGTGAGACGCTTGGCTTGCTGGCCGGCGTTCCGATTGCGGTGAAGGATAATATGTGCACGCGGGGAGTGCCCACCACCTGCTCCTCCCGTATTTTAGAACAATTTATTCCACCGTATGATGCCACGGTAGTCTCCCGCTTGCGGGATCAGAATATGGTGATACTCGGTAAAACCAACCTGGATGAGTTTGCGATGGGATCCTCCACTGAAAACTCGGCCTTTTTCACCACGCGGAATCCATGGGATATGGATCGAGTGCCGGGAGGCTCCTCCGGTGGATCGGCTGCGGCAGTAGCGGCCGGGCTAGCACCACTCGCGTTGGGATCCGATACCGGCGGATCCATTCGGCAACCGGCCGCGCTGTGCGGGGTGGCGGGATTAAAGCCCACTTACGGTCTGGTCAGCCGATATGGTCTGGTTGCCTTCGCCTCCTCTCTCGATCAAATCGGTCCCTTCGCGATTGATGTGTTGGATACCGCCCTCGTTCTGGATGCCATCGCCGGCCACGATCCAATGGATGCGACCTCGAGCGAACAATCGTACAATCCGGTTTTCCCACAATTGCAGGCTCAAGGAGAGATAAAAGGGATTCGTATCGGGATACCGAAGGAGTTTTACGCGCAGGGTGTGGAGGCTGAGGTGAGCGACCTGGTGAGGCGGGGAATCGAGGCGCTCTGTTCAGTTGGAGCGGAAGCGGAAGATTGCTCACTGCCAACCGCGGAATACGGCTTGGCTACCTACTACATTATTGCGCCAGCGGAGGCAAGCAGTAATCTGGCGCGCTATGACGGGGTGAAATACGGGCTTCGCTCAAAGGCGGCCAACGGCCATATTGGGATGACGGAGAAGACGCGCGAAGAGGGTTTTGGTGCGGAGGTCAAACAACGCATTATGATAGGCTCCTACGCGCTTTCAGCCGGCTATTACGATGCCTACTACAAGCGCGCCCAGCAGGTCAGGTCCCTATTTTGCCGTGATTTCGACCGGTTGTTTCAAAAATACGATGTGCTGATCACGCCCACCACTCCCAGCCCCGCCTTTCGTATCGGTGAGAAGGCGGATGACCCGCTGCAAATGAAGCTCTCCGATGTCTGCACGCTTCCCTGCAATATGGCGGGACTACCCGGCCTTTCTATCCCCTGCGGCTTCATTGATGGGTTGCCGGTGGGGATGCAAATACTGGGAAAGCGATTCGATGAGCTGACCGTTTTGAGGGTGGCGCGCGCCTACGAGCTGGCTACTGGCCTAGCGGCCAAAAGACCGCTTCTTGATGGTGGAAGGTAGATGAGGAATGCCTGAATATGAACCGGTGATCGGCATGGAGTGCCATGCCGAGTTGCTGACCGAGAGCAAGATGTTTTGTAGGTGCCCGAATCAATTCGGCGGCGAGCCGAATACGCGGTGCTGCCCCGTGTGCATGGGGCTGCCGGGCTCGCTGCCGGTACCCAATCGCCAGGCGGTCGAGCACGTCATCCGCACTGCATTGGCCCTGAACTGTGAAATAAACCGCCAAACACGGTTTGATCGCAAAAACTACTTCTATCCCGATTTACCGAAAGGGTATCAGATCAGCCAGTACGATCTGCCGATCGGGGTTCGTGGGTGGCTGGATATCGAGGTGGATGGAAGGACAACGCGGGTTCAAATTCGGCGGGTTCATCTTGAGGAGGATACCGGCAAATTGCTCCACACGGTGGGCGATGAAAGCGAGGTGGATTTTAATCGCAGCGGCGTGCCCCTGATGGAAATCGTGACCGAATTTCCGCCCGACATCCACTCGGCGGAGGAGGCGCGCGCCTACCTGGTCAAGCTTCGCTCGATTCTCACCTTTTTGGGCGTCTGCGATGGGAAAATGGAACAGGGCAGCTTGCGGTGTGAGCCCAATGTGTCGGTGCGGTTGATGGGAAGCGGTGAGTTTGGCGTTAAAACGGAAATCAAAAACCTGAACTCATTTCGCGCGGTTTATCGGGGGGTTGAGCATGAGGTTGAGCGGCAAATCGGCCTCTTGAAGCGCGGCGAGAAGATCATCCAAGAGACGCGGGGATGGAATGAGG
>JAKBZR010000159.1 GCA_021842405.1 bacterium | reverse complement strand
CTCGGAGAGGGGGAATCGGAAGCGGGAGGAAATGGGTGCCACCCTCCCCCGTTGACGGGGGAGGGCCGGGGTGGGGGTCGAACAAAAATTATTCCCGTAGAACTGAACTCTTTCGTTTATCCGATGATGAAGATAAAGGTATATTATGTGTCGTATCGGCGGGGCATGGCATGCCGTGCCCCTATTGCGATTTTCGATGCAACCATCGCATTTTAAACGAGGTAATGCTTTGAAATATATTTTGCTCGTGCCCGATGGAATGGCCGACCTGCCGGTGCCGGAACTGGAGGGCCGTACACCGTTGGAGGTGGCCAAGACGCCCAATATAGACCGGCTGGCCTCGCTGGGAACGGTCGGCATGGTACGGGTAACGCCGGCGGGCATGTATCCCGGCAGCGATGCGGCCAATATGGCGCTGCTGGGCTATGATCCGGCAAAAAACTACACCGGCCGCGGTCCGGTTGAAGCGGCGGCGATGGGAATTGACCTGGGCGAGCGGGACGTCGCCTTCCGCTGCTCGCTGGTCACCACTGACGGCGAAAAGATGCTCGATTACAGTTCCGGCCACATCCCAACCGAGGATGCCCGCGTGCTCATCGAGCTGGCGGACCAGAAGCTGGGCAACCGGACGCGCCGGCTGTTTCCGGGCGTATCGTACCGTCACATACTACGCTGGGTGGACGGGCCGCTTGACTTGAACACCTATGCGCCGCATGAAAACATCGGCCAACCGTTGAATAAAATTCTGCCGGCCGGCGAAGGGGAGCGGGATCTGCACACCTTGATCTACGATTCGCTCGATCTACTCGACAATCACCCCATCAATCGCCGCCGACGGGATGAGGGCAAGCCGGCGGCCAATACGCTCTGGCCATGGGGACAGGGACGCACGCCAAAGCTCGCGTCCTTCTTCTCCCGCTGGGGAATCACCGGCGCGGTCGTTGCAGCGGTTGATGTGGTTCGGGGGCTGGGGCGGCTGACCGGGCTGGAGATCATCTCGGTGCCCGGCGCAACCGGCTATTTTGACACCAACTACGAAGCGAAAGGGCAGACCGCCCTCGAAGCGCTGAAGCGGCATGACTTCGTCTGGATTCACGTCGAAGCGCCGGATGAGGCGGGGCATATCGGAAATATCGAGGAGAAGATAAAAGCGATTGAGCGAATTGACCGATTCACGCTGGGAACTCTGTTGAGCGGCATAAAACCGTTGGGGGATTTCGCCCTGATGATCGTGCCAGACCACCTCACCCCCGTCACCACCCGCGGTCACCTGGGCAATCCGGTACCGTATCTCTTGTACCGCTCCGATCGAGAGCGCCACCAAGCCGCGCCCTACAATGAGAGCGCAATCCATGAAAAGGCGCCCATGATCGAGGAGGGGCACCGTTTGATTGAGGAGCTGTTGGCGGGCTAGCATTCATTGAAAGAGCTGGGGCGCAGCTACTGCTGGATCAACAACATTCCGAGTAGCGCCCCAGTCAACATTCATATTTCGCAAGCAGTCATTACTTTTTATGGGTTTTGGACTTCATAGGCATCTTCATATTGCCCATCTTCATGTTGTCCATCTTCATGTTGCCCATTCTCTTGTGACTCATCATCTTGTTGCACATTCGGTGATAAGCCGCCACGCATTTTTGCTCCATCGGAGTTAGCTTCCGATGCCCCAATTTACCTTCCTTGGCGAGTATAACAACCCCTAGGCATTGGCGGACGGTTGCAACCTGCTTGGCATGGCTGGCTTTCGGCTCGTTGTGACGTACCACCATCCAACAGAGCTGGGCGATGCTCATAGGTTTATGCATGGCCGGTCGCTTCGCCATCGGCTTTTTAGGGGCCGCGTAAGCGCCAATGGTCAATCCAACTGCCAGCATTCCAACAAGCAGCATCCACACGATTCTCTTCATCTATTTTTCCCTCCCTCCCTGCGCTGGTTGCGCCACATGCGTATTACGTTAAGAATACAATAAGTTGTTACGCCGTTTCTGTATCGGCCGGCAAATTTTCTTTCCGCTCGGCCGCCTTTTCGGTTTTAGGGTCGCTCCATTTAAGCCCCAATAACGTTGAAACCCACACCACGAAGCAGGTGGATCCGAAACCCACCGCATATCCGCCCAGCACATCGCCCGGGAAGTGAACGCCCACGTAGACCCGGGTATAACCAATGATCAGCGGGATGAGCAGCCAAAGCCACCATTTTTTCGGGTAGAGAATGATTAAGAGAGTGGCCAGCGCCATCATATTGGTGGAGTGTGAGGACGGGAATGACGGCGAGCCCAACCGCCCCTGGAGGAGCCGCTCGTGTGGCACCAGCGGGTGGCCGTTTATCAACCAACATGGTCGAGGACGATTGACCAGATGCTTGATCAGGTGGCTGGAGGTTTGATCGGAAACCGCCATCACAAACGGAATCAGCGTCGAGAAGGCGCGGCCCCTCTTCCCCCCGAAAATGATCATGGAGACCCAAATGATGACGACCGCCACCCAAAAGTACCAGTGGTGAGCCAGATTGGTTAAAATCGGCATCACCACATCAAAAACCGGATTGTGGATGCGCTCGTTAAACAGAATGAAGACTTTGGTATCCAGCCGCTGTAGGGCGTTCAAGAAATGGCTCATAATGGATGGGTGGTAGCTAAGAGTTCCCTTTCATTTTCAGGCGCTGAATGGTGTGCGCTCACCGGGTCTATATCGTGTTAATACGCCATATCCAACCCATTGGATTCCCGCACCCGTAGAATTGACGAAAACAGGGGCCGGCACTCCCCCGGTTCAATCCAACCCAGGCATCTACACGTCACACAGCTTGTGGGCGGTGCGGATCGCTGCAAACACGTCCCCTTTGGGAATGAACTCGTGCCCCACGAATAGGTTGTAGCCGGTCTCCGCGATGGCCCGCATGACCGCCGGGTAGTAGATCTCCTGCGTCTCGTCCATATCTCGACGCCCCGGATTGCCGGCCGTGTGGTAATGCCCGAAGTAGCTTCCGTAATCGCGGATGTTGCGGATCAGGTCACCCTCCATAATCTGCATGTGGTAGATATCGTAGAGCAGCTTCACCCGCGGTGAGTTTACCATTTTACAAACCTTGACGCCCCACGCGGTATGGTCGCACTGGTAATCGTGATGATCCACCTTACTGTTCAGCAGCTCCATGCAGAGGTTAATTCCCTTCTCCTCCGCCTTTTTCGCGACTCGGCTCAAGCCCTCCGCCACGATCTCGGCGCCTCCCTCATCCGATAAGCCGTTCCGGTTGCCCGAAAAACAGATCAGGCCGGGGATATCGTTGGCGGCGGCCAATTCGAGGTTGGCCAGGATCTCATCCTCAATTCGGCTGTGGTTGGAGCGCTTGTTTAGGCCGTCGGTCAGCGACTGATGTCCGCTGATGATGGCGATCCGCAGTCCGGCCTCCTTTACGTGGCCCCAAAGCTCTTGCGGGAGCATCTCGACGGCGGCATATCCAGCCGCTTTGGCCTCCTTGATAAGCTGGACGGGATCGGTATTGCGAGAATAGCACCACCAGGAAAGCGACTGATTGATCTTTGGCATTCTCCATCTCCTTTATATTTTTATCAAGTCGGTTGCCCTGTCCGATTCGGAAATTTCTTAAGTATTTGATTCGCCGCACGCCCTCCGCTCTCCTGCACAGAATAGATAGGTTTACGTCACCGAGGTCTATTCAAAAACAATGAACCTTAACCCGGCGAAGGTTATCCTTCATCAGGCGCTCTCCTCCGCGAATGCCATCAGCAATGCCCCCACACGAAAACAAGCGATGCAAGCTATCCATTCACTGATGGCGAGCCTGCACCTCTCTTAGGTAAGCATCTGCGTAAGAGTTCAGTTTTGTGGGTAATTTAGACGGGTATTACAGGGCGGTGCGCCTTGACCCCCACCCTAACCCTCCCCCGTAAACGGGGGAGGGGATTAAGAGGGACTGGGGGGCAAGATAAAAGCGCCGCCGCTAAACTCCCTCCCCGCTTGCGGGGAGGGCTGGGGTAGGGTCGAACGAAAATCATTCCCATAAAACTGAACTCTTT
>JAKBZR010000158.1 GCA_021842405.1 bacterium | reverse complement strand
TTTGCTCATAGGGTAAAAAGTTATGGCGCATCAAATACCTCGTTTGGAGATTATATGATTGCGATTATACCACATGGTGCCAACAATGTCAATATCACTTTGTTATGGGTTTGTCGGACAGGCTCATATACCGATTCAACTCGCCAAAACCCCACGGGTTTTTCGACCCATTTTCAAGAATTCTTTACTCCTCTTCGTCCGAATATGGTCGTAATAGAGCATTATGCATGTTATGGGGGGGGGGTGGAGGTGGTGAGGAGTCCCTCTAAGTCCCCTCTTGTCATTCCCTGCTGCGCCAGCTTCGATTGAATTCGCCGCCGGGCGCGGCGCAAGGCCTCTTCCACCGCCTTTTCGGTTTTGTGGAGTGAGGCGGCGATGTCACTGATCAATTCCCCGTTGAGGTCGTGCCGGTAAAACAGATCGCGCTGAAGCGGGGTTAAACCTTCGCCGGCCGACTCAATCAGACGCCGGAACTCGCTCCGGCATGCGATCTCTTCCGGCAGCGGCGACGGATCGGGGCAATCCAAGGGAACAAAAGAGCCATCCTCCGATTGGGCTTCCGGCCAGGAACATTGATAACGATGTTCCCTCACCCATTTGCGCAAATAATCAATGACGTGATCATGGGCGCTTTTCATTACGAGCCCTCTGAATTCGCACGGCTCAGAGGCGGGATCGAGCACACAGCCGCCCTTGCGCAACATAGCCTCCACGAATTCGGCAATACAGTCATCCCAGTCATCATTGGCAAGCGGCGGCCGGTGAGTGGTATGCCGCATCCGCTGGATTTGTGCGGCGACCGCTTCAGCCAAACAATGCTCGCAGGCCGCTTCAGTGTGGATGGTCGCTCATTTTATCAGCCGCCAATCGGCCGCCCATTATAGAGTCATCATAGTGGCCGAAAAGTATAATAGAAACCAATGTATTTTACCATTTTTTAAATGCTTCGGTCACGGTAAAGATTCAGTCGAAAGAGTTCAGTTCTGCGGGAATAATTTTCGTTCGCCCCCACCCTGACCCTCCCCCTTAAAGGTGGAGAGGACGCCGTACGGACGTTCACAAGGATCGCCCTACTTCCATCAAGTGACCTGCTTGTGTCACAATAGCACGTGCGTTTGCATGGGGGGATACGATTGAGGATAGACGATCTTGCTGCCTCCGTAAAATCAATTTTAGCAACCGATTGTGGTAGTACGACCACAAAAGCCATCCTGATCGAGTATCGCGAAGGAGAGTACCGTCTGGTGGCGAGGGGTGAAGCGCCCACAACCGTTGAGGCGCCCTTTGATGACGTCACCGTCGGGGTGACCAATGCGGTGCGGGAGCTTGAGGAGTTGACCGGCCGCACGCTGCTCTCATCGGATGGCCGGGTCATGTCACGATACCAAATAAGCCGCGATACGGATGGCAATCAGGAATTGCTGGAAAATGATCTGCCAAATGATGGCGGCGTTGACCTCTACCTTTCCACCTCCAGCGCAGGCGGCGGGCTGCAGATGACGGTGGCCGGCGTGGTGAAGGCGATGAGCGCTGAGAGCGCGGAACGGGCTGCGTTGGGCGCCGGCGCCATTATAATTGATACCATCGCGGTGGATGACGGCCGCAAGGATTATCAAAAGGTGGAGCGGATTCGGCAACTGCGGCCCGATATGATCTTGATGTCCGGCGGCATTGATGGAGGCACCGTCACCCACCTGGTTGAGCTGGCCGAAATGCTGGTGTCGGCCGATCCGCAGCCGCGCCTTGGACAGGGAATGCAACTCCCGGTTATCTTTGCCGGCAATCGCGACGCCTATCCTCCGGTGGAAGAGTTGTTGAGGGATCGGGTGGCGCTGCGCCAGGTCGAAAATTTACGACCGGTGCTGGAGCGAGAGAACCTGCAACCGGCCAGGGAAGCGATTCACGAGCTATTTCTAGAACACGTAATGCAGCAGGCGCCCGGCTATGCCAAGCTCTCCCAGTGGGTCAGCTCCGGTATCATGTCCACCCCCAACGCGGTCGGAAAGATGATGCAGGCCGCCGCCGAGCAGCGAAATATCAATGTGCTGGGTGTGGATATCGGCGGCGCGACGACCGATGTCTTCTCCGTTTTCGGCGATGTATTTAACCGGACCGTCTCCGCCAATTTGGGGATGAGCTACTCCATGTGCAACGTGCTCACCGTGGCCGGCGCCGAAAATATCAAGCGGTGGCTTCCCTTTACCATTTCCGATGCCGATCTGCGCAATCAACTCCGAAACAAAATGATCCGGCCAACCACCATCCCCCAGCGTAAAATGGATCTCGCCATCGAGCAGGCGGTTGCACGGGAGGCATTACGGCTGGCCTTCGAGCATCACAAATCACTGGCGCGAGGATTGAAAGGAGTTCAAACAAGGCGCACGATCGGGGAGGCGCTTACCTTGTCCGGCACCGGCGAAACATTGGTTCAAATGATGAATCTGCAACTGATCGTTGGCAGCGGTGGCGTGCTCTCCCATGCCCCGCAACGCGAACAGGCCGCCCTGATGATGATGGATGCCTATCAACCGGAAGGCGTGACCGTCTTGACAGTGGATTCCATCTTTATGATGCCGCAACTGGGAGTGCTTTCCACCCTTTTACCAGCCGCCGCCGCCCAGGTGTTTGAGCGCGATTGCTTGATCTACTTGGGAACCTGCATTGCACCGATTGGGACCGGCCGCGAAGGATATCTCTGCTTGACGATTTCTATGGAGGATAAAAGTTACCCGGTGGAGTTCGGCAAGCTGGTCGTAATCCCACTGCCGCTCGGCTCCGATGTCGAGGTTGAGATAAAGCCGGAGCGCGATTACGATGCCGGCGAAGGAAAAGGACGATCCTTCCGCTCAAAAGTGACCGGCGGAGTCTGCGGGTTGATCGTAGATGCACGGGGAAGACCGTTGGCGCTGCCCAATGACGAGTCGAAAAGGGCGGATAAAATCCGCGAGTGGCAGCAGGCACTCAATATTGAAGCATAGATTCGTGCCGAGTATAGGCGAAGCCGATCATTTCGTCATTACTCCGCCAGCGGGTATACCGTCTTTTAGGGCTTAGGCAACCGATGAGGCATTCCCCTCCAAACAGATATTCAGCATATTCGATCAAATAAAGATAATGAGGTTGTGAGCGATATTTTAATGAAAATCAGCGGGTGTATTCCTTGAAAATAGAAACTCTGCGCATACTTCGCTGTCCGGATGGTTGTAAGGACGAACTCACTCTGCATTCCACTCAAAACGAAGAGCAGGCCGAAGTCCAAACCGGCTTACTCGAATGCAGCCGATGCGGCAACCGCTACCCGATCGAGCACGGTATTGCGCGAATGCTGCCCCTCTCATTACGCACGCAGCCCGCTAATTCGGATGTCGAGGTTCAGTGCAAGCAATCCGAAATGCAGGCCCGTGACGACCAGGCCGGCCACTACGATCGAATTTGGTGGCTCAATCTATTTAGCCGAATTGAGATACCGGCCACCCTTGCGATGCTGCAGATACAACGGGATGATCAAGTATTGGAGGCCGGTTGCGGGACCGGACGAATGACGCCCGATTTTGCAAGCCGCTGCCGCCGCTTGATTGCAGCCGACTACTCCTGGCAATCCCTATTGCGCTGCCGCCGGAAAGTGTTGGAAAAGAATATTCGTAACGTTGATCTTATACAAGCCGATATCTGCCACTTGCCGCTGGCAGCAAACTCTTTCCACCGAGTGGTCAGTTGCCAGGTGCTGGAGCACATACCCACTCCGGAAAGCCGTGATCGCGCCGTATCGGAGCTGGCACGTGTATCCACTGCCGGCGGGCGAATCGTCCTCTCGGCCTATCAGTATTCGATCTGGATGCGGCTGTTTAATCATCGTGAAGGACAGCACGATGGAGGCATCTATTTTTACCGCTTTACCCGTAAAGAGTTTCAGAGGCTGCTCTCAGCGAAGATGCGCGTGAAGCGGATCACGGGAGCGCTTCAGTACCATTTTCTGGCGCAATGCGCCGCATTTGAGGAATGAATGGCATCTCATCGCAAACCCACGCTATGGCTCGGCCCCAAGCAGCGCGCACGGCTGCAAACGGCTG
>JAKBZR010000069.1 GCA_021842405.1 bacterium | reverse complement strand
CATCCCAGCCTTCCCCCACAAGGGGGGAAGGTGTCATTGCGAGCGAAGCGAAGCAATCTCATCCATCAGTCCTCTCCCAACATGGGGAAAAAAGAGTTGAGTGAGAGCCTCCTGCTTAAATTGCCCGGAGAACTGAACTCATTCGATGAAATGAACCCGGTATTGCAAGGCCCGGATCGGGACGGACCGAAATACAAGAGGCTTAATTGATATGGCAGCTTGATTGAAATTCAGATTTGTGAAAATAGGAGCGGTTGCTACTGATCCCGCTCGATGATATAGTGTGCCAGTGTGCGCAGCGGATCAGCCCGGTGGTCAAACTCGGAGATGGCTTGTATCGCTTTATCAATCTCATCATGTGAGCGGCGGCGAGACTCCTCAAGTCCGTAGAGGCGCGGATAGGTCGCCTTTTTCTGCTTTTGGTCACTGCCGATCGGCTTGCCTAGCTTTTTGGCATCTCCCAAGATATCCAGCAGATCATCCATAATTTGAAAGGCCAGGCCGATGCTTTCACCATAGAATTTCAGCGCTTCCAACTGCTCCTGGGATGCGCCGGCCAGTATCGCACCCGACAATACGGATGCGGTGATCAAAGCGCCGGTCTTGTGATGATGGATATATTGAAGCGTTTCTGAGCCTATCTCTCGCCCTTCCGATTCGATGTCCACCACCTGACCTCCCACCATACCGCCGGATCCAGAGGCGTGGGCCACCAGTTGCATCACCTGCACAATCCTATTCGACGGCAGGTTCTCGGCATGCTCAACGATCAGTTCAAAAGCCAACGCGAGCAGGGCATCCCCCGCAAGCAGCGCGATGGCTTCACCGTAGACCTTATGATTGGTTAAGCGGCCGCGGCGATAGTCGTCATTATCCATGATGGGCAGGTCATCGTGAATCAGGGAAAACGCATGGACGCATTCCATGGCACAAGCGGTCGGCAATACCGTTTCCGATTTCCCTCCTACCGCTTCAGCCGCCGCAATGACCAGCACCGGTCGCAGCCGCTTTCCGGGTGCCAACACGCTGTAGCGGATGGATTGATGCAGTCGCTCAGGTTGGGCGGTAGCAGGAGGAAGATACCGGTCTAGCGCTTTCTCAACCAGTCGCTGTTTAGCAATGAGGTATTCCTGCCATTGATCGGGGGTTGTAATAGCCATTTAGACACCCATACTTTCAAGTAATAAACATTGGAACATCGGCGCAACCGGCTCGTTTCCGCATTCGACATAATCCTGATCAGCTTAGGCGCTACTCATTCACTATACTGATCAATGAAATTTTATTCCCTTAGGCAGCTTTTTGGAAAGTAAATTGCCAACCGGCGGTTTTAACACTCCCTCCGGGGTAAATGGATGATCAGTTATCAGTATCGCATCAATGTCAAGCCGGTAGCGCCCGTTGGCCGGTTGAGTTACCCGAATCGTTAACGAATGCTGGCCTGGGTTAAGCTGCGCCTCACCGATTTTTTGCCAAGCGAAGCGATTTTCCAAGTAAGGAAAGCCAGTTGGAGCGTTCGATTCGGGCAAGGATGGCTGGCCGGTGTCAACAAGCCAGACAAAGGGAGAGGTATTCGGTCCCGGAGGCGTACACGCAACCCAGATATTGTAGATATCGCTGCGGTTGACAGTAAACAGATATTGAGCGGCGTATCCTTCTTCAGCCGGAGCACGATTGGTATTCAATCGCAGGAAAGCGCCTCCGCTGGCTGGGGGATCGTCCACCACCTCACCGAAAGTTTGCGAGCTCGCCTGCTCACCCTCAATCCAGATGTAGGGCTTTACTTCGCTGAGTATCTGTGATATTGCCCCTTCAGCCAAACCAAAAGCGATATCGGGTTCATGCTCCTTAAGGGCCATCAGGGTTCGATCCAGTGTCAGCCGATATTGCTCAACCGGCAAATGTTGATCCATACCCATTGCGACCAAAACCGCAAGTTGCTTCACCATATCCTGTGCCGATTCAACGGGAAAAAGGGTCTGACCTCCGGTTTTTAAGATGATCGGCGTTGAGCCGACCGGAACAACCACCGTGTACTTTCCCGGGTATTTCAGCTTGATCGGCTGACCATCCGGCGTTTCGGCCGTCACATGCCGGGGAGCTAAAACGTGAAAATGAGTGATCCGCGTGCCCAGGTTAGACCAGATTACCAATTCATTGTCACCCGAAGATTGCTGTAAAGTATACCCGGCATAGGTATTCCCGAAGTCCACCGGTTGGCCGGCATCAATTGATGGCAACCACCAGATACCGGAAGAGCCGACCGGTCCGATACTGGCAATACCAGCCGCATTCCTTGGAAATGGCAATACCAGCGGAGTGTAGTCGGCGATGTCGGATGAAGATCGCAATTGAGACTGATAGGTGGATATCCAACCAAGCTGTTCCGAAGAGTTTATCAGATTACCGGGCGTCGCTTTTCCGGCTGAATCGGATGACTGAGCTCCTTCAATGTAGATTCCTTTCACTCCGATTTGCCGGAGCCAATCCAGATCGTACTTGAGTTGGGTCATTGTAGGATATCCGATGGTTTGACCGGCAATGTCGCTGTTTCGGTGCGGAGTGTTAGGTGATGTAGCGGAAACCATCAGCCAAAGATAATGTGAATTCGCATTAGCCGCACTTAACGCATAACCGGCATCCCTGGATATTAATGCGGAGCCATTTCCGTAGGTTGCGATACCGTATCCATCTACATTCGCCGCGACCTGCCCGTTTAACTCCAGTAAGTCAGCCGGCTTCGGCCAAGTGATCACGACCGGAACATCTGCTCCATAATGCTGCAAAATGCCGGCGATCTCGCTGTTATACCGGCGAATGGAGGAGTCACGAAACGACCTGAAATCCGCCCAGAATGAAGAGTGGGACGGATCTGCGTGATAACGCTTGCCGGTAAATCGGTCCCAATAGTAAGCCACCCCTTTATTATCCGCCCATAGTGGGGCTAATTGCGCCGCCTCATGAAAGCTCGATATGTCTCGGTCCGTAACTCCCCAAGCGGTCATCAATTGGCTGATATCGGTATAGTGGCGAACCAGAAAGGCCTCCCATTCCAGTAAAAATGAGTTGGAGTCGGGGATCAGGTAGTTCTCCACCCCACTGATTCTGAGACGACTAGCCAGTGGGTCGAGAAAAAATCGAAGCCCCGGCCCAAAATGCAACTGGGTAAAGAGGGCCAGCAGCTTATCCCGATAGGTATCAAAGGAAGACCAGACATCGGGAAGTCCCCCTCGTACGGTAACCGGCAATGCGACCCGGGGATACAGGATGGCGACCATCTTAGATGAGGTATGATTTTCAATGTTCACGCTGGCGGCATCGTCTCGAACCTTAGCGACACCCGATTGTTGCAGCGAACCATCGGAGGCGTCGGCCAGCACATAATAGGCTCCCCGCAAGTGATTCACATTCCATGAAGCGGCGTCAACGGCATAGGATATGTTGGGTATGCGATAGGAGGCGGGCTTGACAATGGTCCCGCTCACCGGGTCGGTAATGCCCTCTCCAAATGAAATGCCGTAATGAAAGCCATCGCCCTCGAGAAGATCAATCACCTTTTGCCAGTTTTCAATCGTCGCTGAAACGGCCGATACCGGTGGTGTAACGATAACTTCGGTGACACCGGCTGTCTTCAACGTAGATAGAGCCGATGAATCCGCTTGTGCGGCCGATGCGCCGGCACCCGGAGCAAGGAGAGCCGGGGTCCAACGAACACCAACCGGGATGAAGGGTTTGCCCTCCCAATAGAGCGTGTGTGCTTTGTTGATGGACCAGGGATGGGTGATGCCACTATGATCGGTGTAGATGCCGCTCGTTTCGGCTTTGGTCCCCTTTGTTTGAGCAAAAGCACTGGAGCCGGACCCATAATTGAAGAAGGCGAGCGCTAGTACGAGGCTGCCTCCCAACCACGATGCGACGCGATGATATAGGTTGTGTTTAAGTCCACGAAACATGGAGCGCTATGCTTCGGAGACCGGTGAGAAATAGATTATGGTAACGGCGTCTTCCAGTGTTACCTCAGCCCCATAGATGCGCTGTAAAATCTGAAGGACATCCTCCTTCGTGCGGAATTCGGGATTCTCTTTACTGATGTCTCTTGGAGTCAGATCTGCAACCAATTTGACCTCCACCATATCCAAGATTGCACTGAACAATTTCTGGCGTTTTCCATACCGCTGGCCGACCGTCACCCAGACAATCTGACCGGCGGAATACTTATTTGACTTATCCCCCAAGCGGATGGTTGCTGACTTTCGACCTTTGCGGAGCACATCCTCATATAATTCCGAATAGAAGTTAAGAGCGTACATATTCGAGGAGAATTTACCTTCGAAAGTGGAATTGGGATTCCGATTAAACCCTTGCTTAGTGTATCACATTCACCGCTCATCCGTCAAACGCGAGTAACAGTTCAGTTCTACGGGAATGATTTTCGTTCGCCCCCACCCCAGCCCTCCCCGCAAGCGGGGAGGGTGTTGAATATTGCTATAGGGGTAAAGCCTGCTGCCTAAATTACCCAGAGAACTGAACTCATTCAAACGCGATAAAACGAGGTGGGAATGGGGCCGAAATTGACAGCTCAGCCAGCAGGTGGTACAATACGATACCAACAAGCGAACTATAATACGTCCACGCAGTTCAAGCTGGATTTACCGTACTATTGATAAACGACAGCAGGAGATTGCCGATGCCGGAAATCCTCTCTCGTATAAAATGCCCGAATGACCTGAAAGCGCTTTCCCGAGATGAGCTTCAACAGGTAGCCAATGAGCTTCGCCAATCCATCATTCAACATCTTTCTAAAACGGGCGGCCACTTCGCCTCCAATTTGGGGGCCACCGATCTCATCGTGGCGCTGCATGCGGTTTACGATGTTCCACATGACAAGATCATTTGGGATGTGGGGCACCAGTGCTATGCCCATAAAATGCTGACGGGCCGGCTCAAGGACTTCCCCACTCTCAGGCAATACGGTGGAATCAGCGGTTTTTTGCGCCGCGATGAGAATCCTTACGATCTATATGGAGCCGGCCATGCGAGCACCTCCATCTCAGCCGCCTACGGTTTTGCCGTTGCAAGGGATATATCGGGCGGGAACGAATCGGTGCTGGCCGTCATTGGTGATGCCGGTTTAACCGGCGGGTTGGCATTGGAAGGACTCAACAACGCCGGCCACAGCGGCCGTAACTTTACGGTGGTGCTCAACGACAACGAGATGTCCATCGCCGCCAACGTGGGTGCGCTCAGCACCTATCTGGCCAAGTTGAGAATGCAGGAGTGGTTCCAGAGCGCGGAGCGAACGACCAAAAGCGTGCTCCGCAGCATGCCGGCCGGCCGTACTCTTTCCAAAACGGCGGGCGGCGTGTTAAAGCATAGCTTTACCCACCTGATATCTCCCGACCGAACCGGCGTGATCTTCGAGGAGATGGGGTTCACCTACATCGGACCGATTGACGGCCATAACTTAGACCTGCTGATTGATGTTTTCCGCCATGTTAAGCAACTGAAGGGACCGGTTTTGGTTCATATCATTACGGTGAAGGGAAAAGGATATCATCTGGCTGAAGGGGATGCTCGAAAGTTCCATGCCGTCGCCCCTTTCGCGCCGGAAACCGGCATCGCGCATAAAATTTCGACTACCCCTACCTATACCAGCGTGTTCGCCAATACGCTCATCCGAATGGCCGAAAAGGATCAAAGAGTGGTGGCCATCACGGCGGCAATGCCGGATGGCACCGGTGTCAATAAATTCGCGGACCGCTTTCCGGATCGGGCATTTGATGTCGGCATTGCAGAAGAGCACGCGGTTTGCTTTGCTGCCGGCCTGGCCGCATCGGGCCAGCGACCGGTGGTAGCCATCTATTCAACTTTCTTACAGCGCGCCTACGATATCATTATTCACGATGTGGCGCTTCAAAATTTACCCGTCATTTTTGCCTTGGACCGAGGAGGATTAGCAGGTGAAGATGGCGCTACCCATCATGGCGCATTTGACCTCTCTTACCTGCGATGCATCCCCAATATGGTCGTGATGGCCCCCAAAGATGGTGATGAGTTGGAGCGGATGTTAGCGTTTAGCCTCGAGCATACCGACAGCCCGCTGACCAGCCCGATTGCAATACGGTACCCGCGGGGCGCTGCCCAACCGCTGGAATGGCTGCAACGACCCAACGGCTGGGAGGATCGCGCCGAACAAATCGCGTTGGGTGAAGGCGAATTGCTGCTGGACGGCACTGATGCGGCGATTATCGCAATCGGATCTATGGTTCGGCCGGCTTATGAAGCTGCTGTTCGCTTGGCCAATCGCGGTATTCGAATCGCGGTGATGAATGCCCGATTCGTGAAGCCGCTGGATGACAGGCTGATTCTGGAACTAGCCCGGAAAACCAAGCGATTGCTGCTGGTGGAAGAGAACGTCCAACTCGGCGGCTTCGGATCAGCGGTTTTGGAGCTATTGGCACAAAACGATCTTTACAATGTGGCGATCCGCCAAATGGGATTGCCCGACCATTTCGTGGAACACGGCTCGCAAGAAGTGTTAAAACAGATTGTTGGGCTGACGCCGGAATGTATTGCGAAGTATGCAATTGAGCTCATCGGTGATCGCGCCGCCGTCTATCAGGAGTGAATCCTCAAACTGGCCGATCTACGCATCCGATTTCGCCCTTTATAGGCTTTAATTTATGAATGATCAGATCGTCTCGTTCTTGAGCAAGTGGATTCATCTGCTTGCGGTGATCGGCACTGCCGGCCTCATCGTTTTCGCCCGCATGGTGATGGTGCCCTCTCTGCGGCAAAGCGACGAAGAGGCCAGCAGTCAATTGGCGGTCAAAATTTACCGCCGATTTGGAATCTTGCTGGGGATATTATGGGTTATTCTCATCCTGTCCGGTATCTCCAATTTAGCGATATTCTGGCCAAGTACGCCGAAAACTTATCATATCATCTTGATGGTAAAAATCGGACTGGCCGCGATTATGTTTATAATATCAATGCTGATCACGCATCCCGCCCCCGCATTCGATCGTTTTAGAAAGAATCGTGAAGGTTGGTTGACTGTCTTAGTGTTGCTCATTGTTGCCGTCGTCGGTTTAAGCGCCTACCTAAACTCATTGCATTGATCGCTTACTGAGACATCACTCCGCGCTCCAGTTGGACATTATTTCCAATATGAAAATCGAAAACGTAATTACGATGGTTCTGGTGGAAAATATGGATCGCGCCATCCGCTTCTACTGCGACATTCTCGGCTTTACGCTGCAATCGGAAGCGGAAGATTGGGCGATGTTTGGGGAAAACGTCGGACTTTACGTCTCACCGGAACCGTTGCCACCCGATAATATAAACTTCAATGCGGTTATGCTCACGCTGCTGGTGGAGGATGTCGAACGGTCTTTTCACGAGCTTACCGAAAAGGGAGTGGCGTTCCTGGTTCCGCCCACCGATGTGGGGGGTGCGATAACGGCAACCTTCCGGGATAGCGAGGGCAATCTAGTTCAACTGATGCATCCGGCACAGTAATTGCATAGTTATAGGATGAGGTAAACACCATTGCTGAATCGCTGGAATCGCCAAGAAGCGGATGGACTTGATCCGCTTGGACAACTGGTCTATCAATCACGGCTAATCGGCGCTGAGGAATCGCTGGTTTTGTGGGGTGGAGGCAACACCTCGCTTAAGATTGAGGAGTCCGATTTTCGAGGACGCCCCTGCCTGGTTTTGCGTGTCAAAGGCAGCGGTTCGGACATGAAATCCATCGAGCCGCGTCATTTTTCCGGCGTGAGGATGGATGATGTGCTGAACTTACGCGATCGCGAGGATATGTCGGACGAAGAGATGGTCGCTTATCTCGCCCACACCCTTACCGACCCAACTGCGCCCCGCCCCAGCATTGAAACGCTGCTGCATGCCTTTGTGAAGGCAGCCAGCGTCGTCCACAGCCACGCCGATTCGATTGTGGCGCTGACCAATACCGACTGCGGAGTAAAATCGGTCATTGATTGCTACAACGATTCGATAATCACCATCCCCTATCTGAGACCGGGCTTTCGACTGTCTAAGGAGGTGGCCGATGCAATAGACCAATCTCCGCATTGCGATGCGCTGATTTTGATGAACCATGGTCTGATCACCTGGGGCGAAAGCAGTGAGGAGAGTTATAGCCGCCATATCAATTTGGTGACCCAAGCGGAAAATTACCTCGCCGAACTCGGTCGCGGCAAAACGGTTTTCGGCACTTCGGGGATTAGTCCACTCTCCGATGAGCAACGGCGTGCCGCAGCCGCCCGGCTTGCCCCACTGGTTCGAGGCGCACTCTCCCGTAACGAGCGCTGCATTCTTTGCTATGATGACTCTCCAGGCGTGTTGGATTTCGTAAACTCGAAGCGGGCGTCCCAGCTCTCCCAAATCGGGCCGGCCACCCCGGACCATCTTTTGCACACTAAACAATTTCCCCTCTATATAGCGGCCAACGAATCAACTTTGAGCGATCCGAAACGGTTTTTTGAAATTTTGAAGAGTCAGCTCGATCGGTATGAGAATAGTTATCGGGACTATGTAGAAAGGCACCGATCAGCTTCCGATCCCCAACTCAACCCCGCGCCGCGGGTCGTGCTCGTTCCCGGTATCGGAATCTGGACCGCCGGCAAAGATATCAGAGCGGCTACCATTTCACGCGATATCTACCGTCACACCATCCAAGTCATTCGTGCGGCCGAAGGGCATGGCGCCTACCGTTCATTGGCTGAAGATGAAATTCACGCGGTGGAATACTGGCCGCTGGAGCTATACAAACTATCGCTCGCCCCTCCCGAAAAGCCGTTAGCCCGCCGCATTGCGTTGATTACCGGCGGAGCCGGCGGCATTGGCCGCTCAATTGCCGAAACGTTTGCGGCGAACGGCTCTCTGATTGTGATTGCGGACCTAAACGAAACCGACTGCGCCGCGGCGGCGAACGAACTCACAAAACGTTACGGCAGCGGCACTGCCATCGGATTGGCAATGGATGTGACGGACGAGCAGAGCGTTAAAAGGGCGATCAATCAGCTTACATTGGCCTACGGTGGGCTCGATATCTTGATTTCAAATGCTGGCATTGCACGCACCGGTCGTATAGATGAATTAAATTTGGAGGATTGGGAACAAAGCCTGGCAGTCAATGCAACCGGCCATTTTCTGGTCGCACGAGAGGCGGTACGTATTTTCCGCGAACAGGGAATTGGTGGTAATATAATTTTTAATGTCACCAAAAACGTGCTGGCCGCCGGCGCCGAGTTCGGGGCTTACAGCGCCTCCAAAGCGGCGGAGATGCAGCTCGCGCGTGTTCTGGCCATCGAAAACGGCCAGTACGGAATTCGAGTCAACATGATCAATCCGGATGCCGTTTTTTCAGCCGGTCTCTGGTCGCCCGAAATTAAGGCACAACGGGCAAAAGCACAGGGCATCGAGGTAGCGTATCTGGAGGAGTACTACCGTAAGCGCAACCTGCTTCAGGTTAAGGTGACCGCAGAGGATGTCAGCGAAGCGGCGCTCTGGCTGGCGAGTGATCGCTCAGCCAAAACAACCGGATGCATTATTCCAGTAGATGGAGGGCTACGAGAGGCTTTTCCGCGCTGATAAGTGCCATTTTCGCGTAATTCGATATGGATGAGCCGAATCGCAGCAGGACCGATTGACTGAATGAGATTAGTTAACCTATTAAAGAGCAAAATTCATCGCGCAACCGTTACCGATGCGAACGTGGATTATGTGGGCAGCATTGGGGTGGACCAGGAGTTAATGGATCGGGTTGGATTGTTGCCCGGCGAGAAGGTTCACGTTTGGGACATTACCAATGGTGAGCGCTTTGAAACCTACGTGATGGCGGAAGAAAAGGGCAGCGGTGCAATCGTCATTAATGGAGCGGCCGCACATCGAGTACACCCGGACGATCTGGTTATCGTGGCCGCATTTGTCTTGACGGATGAGCCCGAAATTCCGAAGCAGATACTCGTTGATGAGAAAAATCGCTACGTCCGCAATCTTTAATTGATCCGAGCGCGGTTTGACAAGCTGAAAAAGCTGTTGTATACTTAACGACGCTAATTGTTGGAGAGGAACGATGAAAGCGCCTGGATGGTACATTCGCATCAAAAGCCGTGACCCTGTATGGCTCTGGTTGAAGCTGATCGTCATCATGGTGTTCACCGCTTTGCTGGTGTTAAAAGAGCAGGACATCACCTTACTGGCATCAGAGCGGCAGGCTGTGTTTCCAATCGCCCTGTTTATCTTTGTGGCCATCCTGCTGTCCCCCAAAATGCGTCATATCCTGATCGTTTCACTCTCATTCGGAGTTGGCTTTTTAGCGATCCGAGATGCGGAGTGGCACGGCCCGCTTCCCGCCATACTCAATACGCTCCTTATTCGTTCGGTAGTCTATCCATTCGTTTGGGGAATGATAGCTGGCCTCTCTCTGATGGCCGGTGCGGTTGAATCGCTCTCACCGGGAAAATCGCTTGCAAGGCGGTGCTACTTCGCCGCCGCCGCCCTCTACTTTACCGGTCACGGTTTTATGATCGAGATATTGCGTCCTTCCAATGAAGGATTGGTCATGTGCGTCATAGGGCTATTAGCTTTTGCTGGATTTTGGCTGGTGCCCTACTCCACGATATCCGATGAGGAAGCGGTTAGGTATTCCGTGTCGGTAAATGAAACGGAAGAGAGCATCCCCAACTCCGCCTTACCTTTTACTCCACCGATGAACGGGCTGAATTCGCACCTTCCTCATATCAACCGATGATTTGCCCTCGATGTGGCACTCGTTATCGGTCTGATGAAGCGACCGAGTGTCCCACCTGCCGTATTCCACTCGCTGATTGGGATGAGATTGAACCTACCCCATCGGGCACCAAACCAAAGGATAATGCGGCAAAGGATTCCGGCGCCACCGCCGTAAACCCATCGAACCGATCCTCGCAAGGACCTTCGGTGTTGGAAACGATGCCTCCTTCCGATATTGCGCTGGGCTGTACGGTGCGGGCATTTCGGATCGGCTGCCTGCTATTCCCGATCCTATTTTTATGGATAGTCTATCGCGAGGTTGCCCCGCATGCCAATTCGCTTCACTTCTACCAGATCAGCCAGTTCAACCCACTAGCCGATGCCTTGCCCGACGAGCTGCTTCCGAATGTGGTCGGTGATTATAGTTTGCGGGGCGTTGGCAGCAATCCTTATCCAAATCGGAGTCATGCGCGTGAATTTGATGGGATTATGATGCCAGCCATCGCTTTGGAAGGACATTACGCCCATATCGCAGCGGAGGAGCAGCAATCACTGAACTTCTACGTAGCACCCGTCAAAGATCCTGATCGGGTTGACAACTTCTTCGATCGCGTGCTGGCGCGGATGCGGCGGTTGCACGCGCAGTCCATCCAGTTCCACAATAACTCCGGCCCCATAACCCACCGTCAATTTTTAACGGCCGATCTGCGAAGCCGCTATATTGTGATTTGGAGAACGGACCGGTGGCTGTTCGCCGTTGATGCAACCACTCGAATGGCCCGCAACCAGTTCGCCCGCAATTTATCCCAACAATAGACTAAATCGGATTACCCTTCGCCTCAACCTTTAGAAGGATGTTGAAAAACACAGTAACACCCACCGCGTCGTCATTCCCCCTGCCTGTGCGTGTCCGCACGCAGACAGGGGGCCGTGAAGCGGAACCCGGAATCCACTCGAGTTTCTATCTGAGTATCAAAATGCTTCCGGATCTTGTCATTGCGAGCGACCGCAGGGAGCGAAGCAATCTCCTCCCCTCGGTAAAGAGGAGATTGCTTCGTCGCCGCTTTGCGGTTTCTCGCAATGACAGGTGAACATCAGCGTACCTGCCTGCCGCTAGGCAAGGGACTGGATTCCCGCTTTCGCGGGAATGACGGAGCATGGAAAGAGTTCAGTTCTCTGGGTAATTTGGGGGTGAGGAGTTGAATGTAAAAATACTCTCACTGTTTTAACACCTAACCCCCTGTCCCCCTTCCCGAGGCGGGAAGGGGGAACCGACGCGTATATCGGTGCAGTAGGCGCTCCCCCTCTCCGTTTCGGAGAGGGGGATGGGGGGTGAGGTGGGCAACGTAAAAATTATTTATTCCCATAAAACTGAACTCTTACCTCTTACCGACTACCCCATCAATTGGCACGAAATATGCAATATTACCTGGATGAGAGTAGTTATTTTCTAATTTTGCTTACTCCACGCTGAATTCCGGGCAGTTCATTGGATTTTAGGCGAGGATGCGGGCGGGGAGGACCAACAATATGTTTAGGAAGGTCAGTCTATTAGCGACAGCGTTATTCGCCATGTCCGGATTTACGCTCGCGAAGGCGCAAGTCATTCAACTTGATGGGCAGTACATTACAGCTTCCTTTAATCCAACCGGTGATATGATCGCGCCCGAGGTTAACGGCGCAAAGCAGACCTATAACCCAACCAGTCCGAGCGCGGGCGCAACCGGGCTCCAATTCACACCCAATCCCACCTCCACCAATCCGGCCGATACGAAGAGAGAGATGATCGCCTGGCCGCCCCCAGCCGAAAACTGGTCCGTAAAGCTGGATGGTTTATGGAACCCGGATGGCTTAGGCGGAATAACCACCAATTCAACGCCGATCAATGATCCGAACGGGTTACACTCAGTTACCTTTACAACCAATTTCAACGGTGAGCTTCAGGTGGTTCAGGATGTGAATTTCAATGATAGCGATCCCATTCATCAGGTAAATTTTAACCTGACTTTCACCAACCTGACTTCCGCGCCATTGGCCGGCATCGAATACTTGAGGAGCACCTTCCCCCATCAAGGTGCTGCTTTCGGCGATCTCGGTATTCCCGATTTGGGAACCGCCAACTCACTGGGCAGCCCTTTCTTCACCTCAAGCCAGCCGTTCATCGGGGTGGATTCAGTGAACAAAGTTGCAACCGGCTTTGATTTTTATCACCGGCATCTCGGGTTGGTCTCCACATTTCAAGGCGCAATGGTCAATGCCTACAACATCCAGTCGGATGGCAACAATACCGAAGCGGATACCATCGCATCCACCAACTCGTACTATGTGCTGACTACCGCCGGTCCTTCGCTCGTTTCGGTGGGCAACACCAATCCATTTAACGACAACTCGGCCATAAATCTGTGGTTCAATGTGCCGACATTAAGTCCGGGCGCCTCATTCAACACGGCCACTTTTTCTTATGTGCTGGGCGGCCCCTCAGCACCGGCACCTCCGCCGGTGCCTGAACCCGGTAACGCTGCTTTCGGCCTCAGCCTTTTGGGGACCACGGCTGCCTTTTTAATATCCCGGCGCCGCATTCGGTGCCGGGTTCCTCTTCACATCTAAGCCCATCAAGTCCTTCACCGGGCAAGCTCAACTCAAATTCCGCTTGCCCGGTTTTTTTATTTGTGGCTCTCGACCAGTTCGCGTTCGGCCGGAATCGGCTCATCCGGAGTAACATCGGCTTCACGAAGATGCCGCGCTGCATCCTCCGGTGCTGTAACGTTAATGTAGACGCCCGTTCCCATCTCAAAACCGGCTGCAATAGTCAATCGCGGCATGATTGAGAGGTGCCAGTGAAAATTACAGTCGCGTTCTTGGTTGATCGGTGCAGTATGGAGGGTGAAGTTGTAAGGGGGGAATTTAAGACAACGCCCGATCCGCATCAGGCTGTCTTGAAGGATTGAAGCAAACAGCGCCACTTCAGATCGCGATTCCTCAATGAAGCTGCGGGCATGGTGGCGAGGAACAATCCAGGTTTCAAAAGGGTATTTTGGCGCAAACGGTTCAAATGCGGCGAACTGGTCGTTCATTGAAATGATCCGCTCGCCAAAATTGATCTCTTGCTTCACCATATCGCAGTAGATACAACGGTCGTGGTAATCGTGGTAGCGCGTCATTCCATCGAGCATCTGAGCGACATCCTTCGGCACCATCGGCAGTGCGATCATCTGGCAGTGAGGATGCTCCAGCGAGGCACCCGCAACCTTCCCATGATTCCGAAAGAGAAGGATATATTTAAATCGCCGGTCCTGCATCAGATCAAGACAGCGATCACGGTATGCCCATAGAATCTCCTGCGCCTGAACCGGCTGCACGTTTGCGATGCTTTTGTCATGCTCCGGCGTTTCGATAATGACCTCATGCGCGCCGATTCCGGCCATTTGGTCGTACATACCATAGCCAGCCCGCTCTAGATCACCTTCGATGGAGAGCGCGGGGAATTTATTGGGAACGACTCGAACCCACCAACCCGGTCCGTTCGGCTCGTTTTGGGGGTGCCGGTATGCAAGCACCTCCGGCGGAGTCAGCCCTTCGTGTCCAGGACAAAAGGCGCAGTCGGGACTGAATGGCGGTTTCCCCTCCGTCGTTTCACTGTTTTTAAAATCGGACGGGCGCTTGCTTCGCTCCGTTGCAATAATGACCCACTCGTGTGTAACCGGGTCTTTTCGCAGTAATGGCATCTATAAAAATAGCTCCTTTGACATATAATTAAACGATATCCCTAGCAGATTGCCTGATAACGGTTGGAATCTACCCGTGAGGCTGGCGGTATCGGCGAATATTTCATCCCTTTGAATTATCGGCGATTTCACCCTGCCTTTTAATGGGCAGTGAGAAGGAAGATTTGCGGAGCGTCCACTTTGGCTCTTAGGCAGCAGTTTCCCGCACCCGCGAAATGCCAGTTTAACCTTTACCCGCAATCTTGTCAAGCCGGCGGCCAAATGGAAAGAGTTCAGTTCTCCGGGCAATTTCGGCGGGTGTTACAGGGCGGTGTGCCTTGACCCCCATCCCGTCCCAATCCTGAGAGAGGATTGGTGATGGAGATTGCTTCGCTTCGCTCGCAATGACACCCTCCCCGCTTGCGGGGAGGGCTGGGGTGGGGGCGAACGAAAATCATTCCCGTAAAACTGAACTCTTTCGCCAAATGATATTGCTCCTCATTAGAAATGTCCTATTGGTTAATTCCGGTTTCGGCTTTTCGACTACGGAGTAGCGATTTTAACAGTTAGAATGAATTTATGACGATTGGTCACACTGCGATTTGTATGATGCCCGGACAGACCTCAATTTCGGCCGGGGTGATGTAGTCGGTTTCCCCATCCACCATCAGCGGCGCCGGGTCTTCGCTCTCGATCCGAATTCTGCGCACCTGCAAGCTGATAACCTTAGGGTGGCTGAGATGCTTTCCTCTAAAGACAGAAGGTAGTGCGCGTAATAGCTCGAACTTTCCGCAAGCCCGCACCAAAATGACTTCCAGCAGGCCGTCATCCCAACGAGCATGGGGCGCTATCAACATCCCGCCGCCGTAGCTGGTTCCATTCGATATGCAAGCGAGCATCAATCGCTCCTCGATCACGGTATCGTCCACCGCCAATCGCATTGGAACCGGTGAAAAGTGAAGTAATACCTCCACCAGCGCCGCGATGTAAGCCCATTTGCCTTTTATGTGACGATAGCCTCGATTCACTCGGTGGGCCACGCCGGCATCGAGCCCGCACCCGACCGAATTGACAAAGTGAAAACACCGATCGCTGTTTGGCAAGCTGATTTTGCCCAAATCGAGCCGCCGCCCGTTACTCTCTACGATTCGGCGGATAATCTCCTCCACTTGTATGGATGACGGATATTGGAGCGCTCGGGCGAAATCGTTGCCGGTTCCGATCGGTAGATACCCCAGCATACAGCCGGTGCCGACCAATCCATCCGCCACCTGCCCTAAGGTCCCATCTCCACCCGCCGCGACGATCCGGCGCCAGCCCTCTTCCGCGAGCCGGCCAGCCAGCTTTTTGGCATCGTCGGGTCCCAACGTGCGCTCCAGCGTCCACTCCATCGCCATCTCGCCTGCCAGCCGTTCTAACGTAGCAGTGATGGCAGGTTGCAGCTTGTCACCTCGCCCGCGCCCCGCCTTCGGGTTGAGAATCACGGCCACTCTCATTCAATAGGCTCTCTTCAAATACAGCCTTGTGTCACCTCGTGTTTGTTGAAACAGTCGCTGAATCTCACTATTTCGTCATTCTGCTCGGATTTCTTGATAGAGGGCCTGCATCATTTCTGCCCGCTCATTATAGGGCGGCAGATCAGGATAGCTGACTTCCGGGTTCAGCCAGTCCGAGATCCGGCTCAGCCACTCCACGTTATTCAGGCGGGCTTGTTCGGCCAACCAGACTACTGCGTTATCGGGCCTTCGCTTGGTGGGATAACGCATATACTGCCGATCAACAAGACGACCACCCTTGTCATACCTCTTTGGGAAATGCCATGTAACGAAAAAGGGGAAACTGCGCACCTCATCCGCCTCCAGTTCAAATTTAACCCAGAGGGCGGCCGCCTGCCGGTCGGACGATACCCAACGACTTTCAATCTCACCGTCATCGGCAAAATCCTTCCAAATCTCGGCGCTTTCAGTATCCGGATCCCATGGCTCCGCACCTTGCCAGGCTCGCTCACGGTGATGGATATCGGGCAGCGCGATCACCATCCGATTATCGCTCTGCCGATCACGCAAGATTGCCGAGACGCAGAGGTTGTCGTGTTGAATATCGAAATCGCCAGGGCTGACAATCTTATCAGTGGCAAACGCCCAGGTGAGCAGAACGCCCATTTTCATCGGTAGCCCGGACCGGTTCGCAACGCCAACCCGGTAGACCCAGATCGGAAAACAGCTCGGACCCGGGTGGCCCGGCAGTATCGGAGAGAACGATACCGTTTCAAGATCAATCGGCCAACCGGCAAGGGCATAGCGGCACAGGCCAATCGGAAAGTGGTAAGCCACCGCTGGTATCGGCGCCGGTTGAGGCCAGATTCCAAATCGGCTATCGCACTGCAAGGTGCAAGCCTGCGCCGATCGGCCGCACTCCATCCAGATGTGGAAGGCGTTATGGGGCACAACCGGTCCCTTCACAGCCGGATCATCCAACGACCAGCTTGAAACGAATCCCTCCGCGGTGTACTCGAAACGTCCGGTATCAACCCCTCCAATCGGCCAGGGTTCCTTCGATTCGGGTATTTCGGGTAGGTGGAAAAATTGTGATTTCACTGAGAGCTCCAGGTCGTGTTGGCCGTTAAATTCGAGAATAGTGCGCCGTTTTCCTACCCTGCCTCGCTTTTGCGGCTAGATTAGAATGTTGAAGGATTCTGAACCATTGCCATCGAAATTAGATAGGACAACGGTTCGTTGGCTTTCGAAGCTGTAATGAAAGGTCTGATTGCCTTCAGGGGAGATACCTCCCGAGCGAGGGGCGGTTTTACAGGCAGACTTGGAAGGAGTGGAGCAATGCAACCATATCAACCGTTACGCCCGATGACGATCGGCGAGATATTGGATCAATCCTTTGATCTCTACCGCTCCCACTGGCGCTCGTTCATCAAGCTGGTTTTGGCGATGATCGTGCCGGTGAGCATCCTGCAACTATTGGTTGGGATTTACCAGTACACGGTCTATCCTCCCACACCTGGTGTACCACCGACATTTCATTTCACTATATTGGACTTATTGGCTTTATTAATATTATATTTCGTCCAATTTGTGCTGTACCTTTCA
This sequence comes from bacterium, assembly GCA_021842405.1. Lineage (GTDB taxonomy): Bacteria > Armatimonadota > Chthonomonadetes > Chthonomonadales > JAMCWF01 > JAMCWF01. Next base: position 1,602 of record JAKBZR010000069.1, on the reverse strand, counting down.
ATTATTTTTCTGGCGGTTCGGTATGTTTTGAACAAACCGGTAACCGGCCGAGAAGCGATTAGTTACGTAATACGACGGTCCTTTCCATTAGCAATAACTGAGATACTTGTCGTATTATCTGTCCTGGGAGGTTTTATACTGCTCATCATTCCAGGCATTTTAATCGGCATTCTGTTTTCCGTCGTCATGCAAGTCATGATCGTGGAAGAATATTATTACGGGGATGCGCTCAGGCGAAGCTGGTCATTGGTCAAGGAGCAGATGGGAAAGACGTTTGTTGTTCTTCTCGTCACTAACCTGATTGTGGTTGCCATTGCTTACGGAGTAGTATTTGCATTTACGATACCGATTGGAATCGCCGTTTCACTTCTCAACCAACACTTTCAGCACATATTGACGGTTGTCTTCTCCGGATTCATGCCATTGATATTCGGCATCATTTATCCCTTCTCAATTATTGCGAGCACCTTGCTCTACTTTGATCTGAGAATCCATAATGAGGGGCTTGATATCGAGATGTTGACTCAGCAGATCGCCCAGCAAGAAGGTGCATAATACATTTATTGCAATATTATCAGGCGCCGAAGGGCGCTTTCATCATAAATACGAGGTAATTCAATGAGCTCTGTGTCTCGCCATCCCAGCCTGTTAATATCCGATGACGCGCTGCTGCTGGTGGTAGATATGCAGGAACCATTCCTGAGAAACATTCACCTGCGGGAAAAAATCGTATCCAATATAAAAACCTTGATTCTCGGGTCGAAAATACTGCGGCTGCCGATCGTGCCGACCCTGCAATATCAGGAGCGAATGGGCGACATCATCCCTGAGATTAAGGGCTTGCTGCCGCATGGCTGCGTGCCCTTCGATAAGCTAACGTTCAGCGTGTTGGGCGATAGTGCTTGCCGCTCCGAGATCAGCCGTTCCGGCCGACGGCAGATCATCGTATGCGGTGTTGAAAGCCATATCTGCGTTCTACAATCCAGCCTCGAGCTGATGGCGGCCGGTTATCAGGTCCACATCGTTTCCGATGCGGTATCTTCACGAACCGCTCAAAACTACGAGATTGGCCTTCAAAAAGCGAAATCTGCCGGGGCGGTACTCACATCCGTTGAGACGGCCCTTTACGAGATGCTCGTCGAGGCGGGAACGCCGGAGTTCAGGGAGATCCTGGCGCTGATCAAATAGCGCCTGCGATTGACATTTTTTCCGTCTTTGACCATAATAAAAACGTTGGGCGGGAATAGCTCAGTGGTAGAGCGTCTGCTTCCCAAGCAGAAAGTCGCGGGTTCGAGTCCCGTTTCCCGCTCCAGCCATCCAATTCCAATGCGGCGCCGTACCCAAGTGGCTAAGGGAGAGGTCTGCAAAACCTTTACTCAGCGGTTCGATTCCGCTCGGCGCCTCCATTCCCCGTTTACCCGAAAGAGTTCAGTTCTCTGGGTAATTTAGGCAGATGTTGGAGGGTGTTTTGCTTGACCCCCATCCCACCCTTGTATGATTTTAGCGTCCGCGAGGTAGTAGACTCATGAAAGGCGACCGCCTAAAGCCATCCTGCCCAAGCTGCTGCTGACAGCCAGGGGAAGAGTGCTCCGCAGACGCTAA
>JAKBZR010000068.1 GCA_021842405.1 bacterium | reverse complement strand
TCTTTACCGATCGAAATGAGCGACCCGGCAAGCCGCGCGAGCGGAACAATTCCCCATTGGTAATAATCAGATTGCTTCGTCGCTTTGCGACTTCTCGCAATGGCAGGTGAACACCCGCATCTCGGCAAGTCGCTAGGCAGGGAACTGGATTCCCGCTTTCGCGGGAATGACGAAGCGGCAGGATACACCGACTTTTTCAACAACCACTTAAAGGGAGGGTGTCATTGCGAGCGAAGCGAAGCAATCTCCTTCACCAGTCCTCTCTCAGGATTGGGAAAGGAGTTGTCTGCCTGGCGGCAAACAGGGAGTGAGAACCTCCTGCTTAAATTGCCCGTAGAACTGAACTCTTTCCGAATTTTTAGTAGCTGGAATGATGAATGAGCCGTCTGTTTTGGCTCCAGCTTGCCCGCAACAGGCAAGCCGGAGCCATGTCCTCACGAAAGTGGGGGTGTGAACCTATCTGCCCGCCAGACAGGTATGATTAGTGATATTCCGGTATTTGGTAACAGGCATGTTGCCATCTCCGAAGGACGTTCGGGTTGGGACCTGACCACCATTCCCAGAGGTAATCGTCGGGCGGTGTGTCGCCCGGATTCCAATTCAAGCGCCCGAAGGTTGCGCATGGATTGATCGCTTTCACATGGCCGTCGAAGAACAGCCAGTTACTCTTCCCGTTATGAGATGTGTAGGCGCCTTTGTTATGATCCAACCACGCTCGCCACGGCAGTGTCCAGGTACCCAAATCGGGGTACTCGTAGCGCGATTCCAGAACCATTATCAAGGTTGCGGGACGACTGACTTCTGCCAGTTTTCGGCCGCCTGGAGCAAATGCCGGATGAGCCCATGAGTGGCAACCCGCATAGGAGCGCCGAAGCCCATGTAACCAGTCAATCGTGGTCGTCCCTCCTGCGCATCCGCTCGCCCACAGTGGTTCGTTGGGACGCTCATAATCGGGACAAAGAGGCAATGATACGCTCTTAACGTAAGGCTGAATGGCCCATCGCCAGTCATACCGGTTCATGACTGCCCGGCCATCCCAGGCGGTGCCAATCCGCTGACAGGTACCGTTAAATCCGGGGATTGGCATCACTTCGTCGTAATCTTGAACGTACTGTAAGATTGCCAATCCGATCTGTTTCTCATTGCTAATGCAAGTTATTTGCCGTGCTTTCTCTCTTGCTTGAGCAAACACTGGGAAGAGAATCGCGGCGAGTATCGCAATTATTGCGATAACGACGAGAAGTTCAATCAAGGTGAAACCAACTCTCTTCATTTTCATCTCCTTTTCGACTATTTTTGTCGCTTGCCTTGGATAGAAAATCTAGTGTCTAGCGCAACATCACGTTGGCCGAAATGAAAGCATCCCCCCTTTCTTATTTGTCCAATTCATGATTATACAGGTAAAAAGCGCTTTTTGCAAGGTCAATTCGGAGGGGGTAACTGTTCAGTTTCGTGGGAATAATTTTCGTTCGACCCCCACCCTAACCCTCCCCCGTAAACGGGGGAGGGGATTAAGAGGGACTGGGGGGCAAGATAAAAGCACCGCCGCAATGACTCCCTCCCCGCAAGCGGGGAGGGAGTCATTGCGAGCGAAGCGAAGCAATCTCCTTCCCCAGTCCTCTCTCAGGATTGGGAAAAGAGTTGCCTGCCTGGCGGGTGTTACAGGGCGGTGTGCCTGACCCCCACCCTAACCCTCCCCCGTAAACGGGGGAGGGGATTCGGACTGGGTCTTGGCGATTACTGCGTCGCACCCCATCCTTGCCTTCCACCTTAAACTTGTCCTACTCTTCCCCCTCGCAACCGTTCCGTGCTCCTTCCCCCTCTTAGGGGGAAGGCTGGGATGGGGGTGTCAAGACATACCGCCCCGTAACACCCGCCCAAATTGCCCACAGAACTGAACTCTTACTCGGAGATATTATTTTCACTCGATTTGTGGTATCACAAGAAAGTCTCAGGCGATTGGTTTATCGTTTCACCAAACAGCCACCGACAAAAGACAAGCAGTGGGGGTATTGAATGGGCAAAAGCGGCTGAATGAGGACCAAACCGGCTGAACCGTGTGCATTGTCTTTTGGGCACTTTACCGCGATCCGGTTGAACTGAAGACGGGGAAAGTGTGGTATCCTAAAATACCCTACCACGTATATCTTTTGCGGCAGAGAGATCCGTTTTTGAACGCAAGCTGACAAATTTAAAAACCGTGAGTGACAAGGCGTTGCGAGTGGCAAATCGGGAATACCCGGCCTCGTACACTCACATAGAAAGTCGAGGTTACAAGACAATGCAAACTGTATCCGCTGGTTTGCGAGACATTGTTGCAGCCGATTCCACAATTTGCGAGGTCAATGGCGAAGAGGGTCAACTTTGCTATCGCGGGTATGACATCCATGACCTAGCCGAACATGCCACCTTCGAGGAGGTCGCCTATCTCATCTGGAACGGCGATCTACCCAATCGAGAGCAGTTGAGCAGCTTGAAGCGCCAACTCGCCGAGTACAGCCCACTATCACCCGATTTGATGCACTGCCTTGAGAGTTTCCCGAAAAACGCCGATTCAATGGATGCGCTGCGCACCGCGGTCTCGGCGCTGGCGATGAACGATCCCGATCGCACCGACAAATCCCCGGCCGCCAATATGCGACGGGCGATTCGGCTGACCGCCCAAATTAGCTCGATCGTCGCGGCCCAAGAGAGAATGCGGCAGCATCTGGATCCGATAGCTCCCGATAAAGAGCTCAGCTTTGCCGGCAATTTTCTCCACATGCTTTTCAACAAAAAGCCGGACCCCCTGTACGAGCGAACCTTCGACATGGCGCTGATTCTGCACGCCGACCATGAGCTGAACGCCTCCACCTTTGCCGCCCGAGTGACGGTCGCCACGCTGGCCGATATCTACTCCGGTATTGTCTCCGCCATCGCAACCCTCTCCGGACCGCTGCACGGCGGCGCCAATGAGCGCGTTATGGAGATGCTCTTCCAGATCGGCGATGTGGAAAACGTGGCCGACTACATTCAACCCAGGCTGGAACGGCACGAGCGGATACCGGGCTTTGGGCACGCGGTCTATAAGGCGCCCGATCCCCGCGCCGCTCACCTCCGCGAGATCTCCCGCAAAGTGGGCGAGCTCACCGGCAACACCAAATGGTACGAGATGACCCAGGCGATCGAGAAGATCGTCACTGAAGAGCGCAAGGAGAAGAAGGTCTACGCCAACGTGGATTGCTTCTCCGGCTCTTGCTACTACTCAATGGGCATTCCGATTCGACTCTTCACCCCGATTTTCGCGATGGGGAGGATCGTCGGCTGGACCGCTCACATTATGGAGCAATACGCCGATAACAAGCTCATTCGCCCCCGTGCTGAGTATGTAGGAGAGCGCAATCGGAGCTATGTGCCGATCGGACAGCGAGCCTGAAGTCGTCTATGCGAAGTGTAATGTGGTCACGTCCTGCCTGCCATAGTCTTGCGGTAGGCAGGACGGAAGCGAGTTCCGCCAGCAAGCATTAGAGGAGTGCTTTGAAGAAACTAAAAGAGGCGCCCATTACCGGGTGCTCAGTTTGGTGGACCGGGTGATTAGAAATATTTTGGCCAGTCGCAATGTAAATATAAAAGGATGAATGAGTTCAGTTTTGTGGGAATGATTTTCTAGCAGCATTAGTCACCCCCCCACCCCGACCCTCCCCCACGAGGGGGGAGGGAGTTGATTATTGCTACAGGGGTAAAAGCCTGCTGCCTAAATTGCCCAGAGAACTGAACTCTTTCAAAAGGATTTATCACCTACAATCCCAGAGATTTTCACGATGTAGCGGGTAAATGTTTAATTCCCATCGAATGAAAGGAGAATCGTTTTTCGTGGCACACAACGTAACGCTGATCCGGGGCGACGGCACCGGCCCGGAGCTGGTTGAAGCCGGCCGCCGAGTTTTGGAGGCGACCGGGGTTGCCTTCAACTGGGATATCGTGGACGCCGGGGTGGACGTAATGGATAAATACGGCACCCCTCTACCCAAGGAGGTTTTAGACAGCATTCGCCAAAACAAGGTCGCTTTAAAAGGCCCCATCACCACTCCGATCGGAAGCGGCTTTCGTTCGGTCAATGTCGCCTTGCGCAAAGAGCTGAACCTCTACGCCTGCTTGCGGCCTTGCAAGTACTACAAAGGGATCCGGTCGAAATATACCGATGTGGATCTGGTGGTGGTTCGCGAAAACACCGAGGATCTTTACGCCGGGGTGGAATGGGATATTCACACGCCGGAAGCGACTCAGATCATCCAGATGGCCGGCGGCAAGATTCGTGAAGACAGCGCTATTTCCATCAAGCCCATCTCAATTACCGGCACTCGCCAAATCGCCAAGTATGCCTTCGATTACGCGCTGAAAAACAACCGGAAGAAGGTCACCGCAGTTGCCAAGGCCAACATCATGAAATACACCGACGGCCTATTTTTCCGGGTTTGCTCGGAAATAGCCAAGGATTACGAGGGCAAGATTGAATACCAGGAGATGCTGGTGGACAACATGTGCATGCAACTGGTTCAGAAGCCGGAGCTTTATGATGTAATGGTGTTTCCCAACCTTTACGGCGACATTCTGTCGGACCTTTGCGCCGGTTTGGTCGGGGGGTTAGGGGTAGCGCCGGGCGCCAATATCGGTGACGAGGCCGCCCTGTTTGAGCCGACACACGGCTCAGCTCCCAAATACAAGGGGCAAAATAAAGTAAACCCAACCGCTTTCATTATGTCGGGAATGTTAATGCTCCGGCATTTAGGCGAAAAAGAGGCAGCCGACCGGCTGGAGCGAGCGGTTGCCGCGGTTATTGAGGAGGGGAAGTCGGTAACCTATGATATGAAACCGGACCGAAACGATCCAACCGCGGTAGGCACTTCGCAGATGGCGGATGCGATCATCGAGCAGCTTCAAAAATAACGGATGAATGGGGACTAATGGCATGAGTCAATTCTTGATGGTTGAGAGGAAGCTGAATGAGGCGGATGTCATCGGCCCCTATTTATCTTTATAAACATAGTATGATCCTGCGAACTCAAATCTTGGGATTAGCCCTTTTACTGTTTTTCGCACCGTATTCGGTGGGCATGGCTCCTTCGCCCTACATTGTCAAACTGGGTGTGATGGTGCCGATGCGGGACGGAGTTCGCTTGGCTACCGATCTTTACCTTCCCAATTCGACCGGAAAATTCCCGGTCCTGCTGGCCCGTACTCCTTACGGCCGCAATATGTTCGGCGTGATCAATCTCATCGCCAAGACGGTCACCGTCAGGGGATACGCGCTCGCCGTCCAGGATGTGCGAGGCCGTTTTGGGTCCGAGGGTACCTTTTATCCTTTCAAGATGGAGGGGCCGGATGGCTACGATACGGTGGAATGGTTAGCCCATCAGCCGTGGTGCAACGGCAAAGTTGGAATGTTCGGCCCCTCCTATCTGGGCGTGGACCAGTTGCAGGCCGCGGTGGAAGACCCGCCGAACCTGATCGCCATCGCGCCCGGTGTGGCGCCCTCCGGGTTTGTGGAGACCACCGGAGAAGGCGGCGCATTGGCCCAATCGTTGATTCAGGGGTGGCTAGCGGAGGTCGGATTGCAAAGCAAGACGCTGCAAAAGCGTGGAACGGCCGTAATGGCCCGCTATGCCGCCCAACTGCTGAAGCTGAAAGATTGGTACCGGCATCTGCCGATCATTGACTTCACCCCGCTGAAGTTGGCTGGCGAGGGATACGAACAGTCTTGGCAGGACATCTTCAAGCACTATAACGATCCGGCCTACTTTGATAAAATGGGCGTGGTGGGCCGCTATAACCGGATCCGCACCCCGGCGTTGATGTATACCGGCTGGTACGATGCACTGCTGAACGGCGTGCTGCAAAACTACGAGGGTATGGCTAAAGTAGCCGCCCGCACCCATCGCTTTCTTCCACACCTCGTCATCGGCCCCTGGGTTCATGGTGGAACGGAGGGAGGAAAGGTCGTATCGGGCAAGTTCACTTTTGATATTCCCAAGGATATGGGCTATATGGAGCAGGCTTTGGACTGGTTTGATTACTGGTTAAAAGGCAAACAAAATGGAGTGAACGATGAACCGCCGGTTGAGCTCTACGTGATGGGCGCCGATCGGTTTATCCCAGCCAAACATTGGCCACCCAAACGAATCCGATTATGGAAGCTCTACCTCACTCAGGGTCGAGCGGGCGAAACCCACCACTGGGTAAATCCCCATAACGCCGGTGATTTGGTTGATAGCCCACCTTCAAATAGTCAGGCTCCTTCCCGTTGGATTTACAACCCAGCCCACCCCACACCGACCATGGGTGGAAATAATTTAACGATCGCTTCGGGCGCGATGGATCAGCGGCCGGTTGAAAAGCGAAACGATGTCTGGACCTTCACGACCCAGCCGCTTCGGAAGAAGGTGGAGATCGTCGGCCCCATCTCAGCCGATCTTTACGTCAGCACATCGGCGGCCGATACCGATTTCACCGCCAAGCTGGTGGAGGTTATGCCGGATGGCACCGCTTGGAACCTCGCCGACGGTATTATCCGGCTCAGGTATCGCGATTCGCGCACCCACCCCACCTTCGTTAAGCCCAATACGGTGGTACCGGTTACCATACGAATGGGGGCAACCGGCGTGTTGCTGGCTCCGGGTGATCGCATCCGCTTGGAGATATCGAGCAGCAACTTTCCCCGTTTCGACCGGAATTTAAATACAAAGGCTTCCATCGGTTACGGCGTGAAAATGGTGATCGCCCATAATGGCGTCTATCATAACCGTAAATATCACTCTCACCTTAATCTCCCTCTCATGCCGATCGGCGACCTCTCCCCATAAAAAATCAATCATTCCAAATCGAGGAAAGAGTTCAGTTCTGTGGGTAATTTAGGCGGGTGTTACAGGGCGATGTGTCTTGACCCCCATCCTAACCTTCCCCCGTCAACGGGGGAAGGAAGCCGGATGCTTTTTCTGCACCCTCCCCCGTTTACGGGGGAGGGTTAGGGTGGGAGGCGAACGAAAACCATTCCCGCAAAACTGAACAGTTACCGTGTCATTGACAGCAGCAGTCGAATTGTGATAAAATTTATCTGGATAAAAAAGGAGGTATGAAGAAGATTGCCACTGCCCCAGGCGCGTAAACAAGATGTTATTTTGAACTATAAAACGCACGAGGCCGATACCGGAAGCTCGGAAGTCCAAATTGCATTGCTGACAGCCCGGATCGCACAATTGACCGATCATCTGCGCGATCATAAAAAAGATTACCACTCCCGCCGTGGCCTCTTGATGATGGTTGGCCGCCGCCGCCGCATGCTAAATTACCTCAGCCGCGTTGATATCGAACGTTATCGCTCGCTGGTCGGGCGTCTCGGCATCCGCAGCAAAATCTAGTCCATACCCATAGGAGAACATAAATTGGAACATTCGGTAGAAGCTGCGATTGGTCGGAGCGCCCTTCGCATTGAAACAGGCCACGTCGCAAAACAGGCTAGTGGCAGTGTGTGGCTTCGCGTAGGTGATACCATCCTGCTTGCCGCCGCCACCATGAGCGATACGGCGCGCCCTGAAATAGACTTTTTCCCGCTCACATGCGATTATGAAGAGAGAAAATATGCGGTCGGCAAGATACCGGGCGGCTTTGTGAAACGGGGAGGAAGGCCCACCGAGAAGGCGATACTCACCTCACGGCTTATTGATCGCCCGCTTCGCCCCCTCTTCCCAAACGGCCTCCGCAATGAAGTTCAGATCATCGTCACCACCCTCTCCATTGATCACGATAACCTCTCCGACATCTGGGCGGTCGTGGCCGCATCCGCTGCGCTGATGGTCTCCGACATCCCCTGGAACGGGCCAGTCGGCGCGGTGCGGATGGGCCGGATCAACGGCGAGCTGATCGTAAATCCGACGCTGGCTGAGATTGATGAGAGCGATCTCGATCTGATCGTGGCCGGCACCGAGCAAGCCGTTATCATGGTGGAGGCAGGTGCGAAGGAGGTTTCGGAAGCCGATATACTGGCCGCGATCGAGGTAGCTCACGGAGTGATCCGGCAGCAGTGCGCCGCTCAAAACGAGCTGGCGGCTTCCGTTGCGCGAACTAAGCGCGAGGTGGCCCTGCATAAACCGGATGAGGAGTTGCTGGCCGTCGTTCGTGAGCGTTGCGCCGATGATATCAAGCAGGCTGTTCAAAACCCGGATAAGGCCGCTCGCGAAGCCGGAATCGAGCTGCTAAAAGAGGAGATTGTGGAGCGGCTGGCGGCCGAGTTCCCGGAAAGAGAGAGCGATCTGGCCGAAGCAACCGAAAAGGTGGTCAAGGAGCAGATCCGCCGACTTATTTTGGATGAGCATATCCGGCCGGACGGCCGAAAAACGGATGAAATCAGGCCAATCACTTGTGAGGCGGGAATCCTCCCGCGGGTACACGGATCCGGTCTTTTCACCCGCGGCCAAACTCAAGTGCTGACCGCCTTGACGCTCGGCTCCAGCGACGATACCCAGACGGTAGACGGTCTGGAGGCCGATACCGAAAAACGCTACATGCACTTTTATAATTTCCCGCCCTACAGCGTGGGAGAGACCAGGCCGCTGCGAGGCCCCGGCCGTCGCGAGATCGGCCACGGCGCGCTGGCCGAGCGGGCGCTCTTCCCGATGATCCCGGAGAAGGACGATTTCCCGTATGCGCTGCTGTTGACCTCGGAGGTGCTGGAATCGAACGGCTCGACCTCAATGGCCAGCGTCTGCGCCTCGACGCTCGCGCTGATGGATGCCGGCGTGCGAATTAAGGCTCCGGTTGCCGGCGTCGCGATGGGATTGATGTCGGACGGCGATCGCTTTGCGGTTTTAACCGACATCCAGGGCATGGAGGATTTCTCCGGTGATATGGATTTCAAGGTCGCCGGCACCGAGAAAGGGATCACCGCCTTGCAGCTTGATACCAAGATTCAGGGCATCCCGCATGAGGTGCTGATTCAGGCGCTGGAGCAGGCGCGATCAGGGCGGCTCTTCATTTTGCAAAAGATATTGGAGACCATACCGGAACCCCGACCGGGAATGTCCATGTACGCTCCCCGCATCATCACCCTGCTCATCAATCCTGAAAAGATCGGGGAAGTGATCGGCCCCGGTGGCAAGATGGTAAAAAAGATCGAGGCGGAAACCGGCGCCGATATCTCGATTGAACAGGACGGCAAAGTCTTCATCGCCTGTGCGAATGCGGCGGGCGGCGAGAAGGCGGCCGATATGGTGCGCGCCATCACCGCCGATGTGGAGATCGGCGCGATCTATAACGGCAAGGTTACCCGCATTATCGGGATGGGCGCCTTCGTCGAATTTTTGCCGGGCAAGGACGGCCTGGTGCACATATCCAGGCTGGCCGAGCAGCACATCAGACGGCCGGAGGACGTGGTTCACATAGGCGATGAGCTGCGGGTCCGCGTGATTGAGGTGGACAGCCAGGGCCGCGTCAACCTGAGCGCCATTCACCTGGATGAGCCTTTCGATCCCAGTGCGACCGGATCTCGGCCCGGACGCCCGCCGATGCCTGATCGCAATCGGGGCGGCCGACCGGGACCTTATCGCCCCGCCGGTGCTCCGGAGCCACCCGAGGATGAAGCGCCACGGGCTCGGTTCCGGCCCAAGCGGTGAAATCGAAGCGAGGCTGTGCAGATTCCCCAGCCGCGATGAAAGAGGCGATTGAGATATCCACCCTTCCGAACGGTATTCGGGTCGTTTCGGAAAGGGTGGACTACGTTGAGTCGATCTCCATCGGTATCTGGGTCGGCTCCGGCGCGCGCCATGAGCCCGACCTTCGATCTGGAATCTCTCATTTTATCGAGCACATGCTCTTCAAGGGCACTATCAACCGAACCGCGAAGGAGATCGCGAGTGAGATCGAATCGCGGGGCGGCGGCCTCAACGCTTTCACCAACAAAGAGTTCACCTGCTACTACGCCCGTTCTTTGGCCGAGCACGCTCCCCTCACTCTGGATATCCTCGCCGATATGATCCGTAATCCACTGCTCGAACCGGACGAGATCGAGCGAGAACAGAGGGTGGTTCTAGAAGAGATCCGCAGCGTGAACGATACGCCGGAAGACCTGGTAATGGATATTTTCGAGCGGGCGCTTTGGCAACGCCACCCCTTAGGCCGTTCCATTTTAGGCACCAGCTCAACGATCCGCGCGGTCGATCGGGAAACCATCCTGCAGCACCTCCAACAGTTTTATACGCCGGATCGGATTGTGGTTTCGGCGGCGGGACTGATCTCCCACCCCGATCTGGTGCGGATGGTCGAGCGCGCATTGGGAGACTTGCCGCCCCGCCAATCTTCCAATGCGGTGACCACGCCCCGATCCACATCCGGCAGTAAGCGGTTGAAGCGCCGAACCGAGCAGGTCCACTTTGTAATCGGATACCCCACCTTCGGGCAGCACGATCCACGGCGGTACGCCCTCTCGGTGCTGGATATGGTACTGGGCGGCAATATGAGCTCGCGCCTGTTTCAAGAAATCCGTGAGAAGCGAGGTCTGGTCTATCATATCTCCAGCTACTCTCATCTCTATGCCGATGCCGGCTTTTTCTCCATCATCGGCGGAACCGGCACCGATACCTACGACACCGTTCTGGAGCTGATCCATGCTGAAATGGCTAAGGTGGTCAATGAGGGGATATCTGATGATGAGTTGAGCAAGGCTAAGACCCAAACGCGGGGCGCACTCATCCTGGGGCTGGAAAGCATGAGCAGCCGTATGATGAGGATGGGCCGCTCGATTCTCGTTCACGATCGGGTCATCCCTATTCAAGAAATCACCGATCAGGTGGAGTGCTTAACCCAGGATAACATACATCAGGTCGCGCAAGGGCTATTCGGCAATCGTCAGTATATGGAGGCGCGAATCGGTCCTGCCTCCAAAGTTGGAGCGAATCAATGATCCAAAGCGAGCGAATTCGAGTTTTAGTCACCGGAGCGACCGGGCGGGTTGGGCGTGAAGTGCTGGCCGCCGTCATCCGCGAATCGGACATGGAGTTAGTGGGAGCGGTGGACCCGCAAGGGGCCGGCACCGGTGTGGGCGCTTTGCTGCCGAACAGCTCAGCCGATATGGTGGTGAGCGCCGACCTCTGGCAAACCATTGCGGCCACCCGCCCGCACGTGATGGTGGATTTTACCACTCCGGCGGTCGTGGTTGATAATATAAGGATTGCCATCGAAGCGGGCGTTTGTCCGGTTGTGGGCACCACCGGCATCCCCGAAACCCGCATTGATGAGATTCGCCAACTGGCGGATGATAAAAAGGTCGGTGTCTTGATCGCTCCCAACTTTGCGATCGGTGCGGTGCTGATGATGGAATTTGCGGTGAAGGCGGCCCAATATCTGCCGGACGTGGAGATCATCGAACTGCACCACGAGCGGAAGCTGGATGCGCCATCCGGCACCGCACTGCTCACCGCCCGAAAAATTGTGGAGGCTCGTGAGGCTGCCGCGGTTGGAGATGATGAACCCGGAAGCCCGGAGTCCGATCAGGCGGTGGCCAGAGGCGAAAACTACCGGGGCATCCGGATTCACAGCGTAAGGCTTCCTGGTTTCGTGGCGCACCAGGAGGTCATTTTCGGCGGTTTGGGTCAGATATTAACCATCCGCCACGATTCAACGGATCGCCGCTCCTTCATGCCCGGCATTCTGCTGGCGATCCGCAAGGTCCGCTCCCTCACTGGGCTGGTGATCGGCTTGGAGTATATCTTATAGGTTGCTTCGGCGAGCCTGCCTGTTTGCAACAGGCAGGCTCGCCGTTTATTGCCGAATCAACTCCGGCGCTGCGATATGGCGCAATTTCTTCAGCGCCCTTAGCTCGATCTGCCGAACCCGCTCGCGGGTGACTTTCAGCGAGGTCCCGACCTCCTCCAACGTGCGCGCGTAACCATCGTCCAGGCCAAATCGCATCCGCAGCACCTCACGTTCGCGCTGGGTCAGCTTATTCAACACCTCGTCAATCTGTTCGCGGCGGATCAGATTGTGAGTGGCTTCGGAGGGTGACGGCATCGAATCCGACTGGATAAAATCGGAGAGCTGGCTGTTATCCTTCTCACCGACTGGCGTCTCCAGCGAGAGCGGCTCCATCGCGATTCGCATAATCTCGTTCACCCGATCCACCGAAACCTCGAGTTCTCGCGCTAGCTCTTCAACGGTGGGGTCGCGGCGCAACTGCTGGCGCAGCCGCCCGGAGGCCTTCACCAGCTTGTGGATAATTTCCGCCACGTAAACCGGGATACGGATCGTGCGCCCCTGGTTGATGATGGCGCGGGCAATTGCGCGCCGGATCCACCAGGTGGCGTAAGTGCTGAACCGGTATCCTTTCTGCCAGTCAAACTTCTCCACTGCTCTGATGAGGCCGATGTTGCCCTCCTGAATGAGGTCGGGCAGTGGAATCCCCCTTACGCTGTACTTCTTGGCGATACTCACCACCAGGCGCAAGTTCGATTCGGTAAGGATATCTTTTGCCTTCTTGTCGCCCTGCTGCACCCGGCGCGCCAGCTCGATTTCCTGGGCCGGGGTGAGGAGTTGTGCGCGGCGTGCGCGGCTCATCCATGTCTGCACGACCTCTTCCCGGTGTGGATCCTCTTCCGCGTCCGCCACTTTATGAATCTCCACCACGGCCTCGTGGGTCAGCTCGTCCGCTGATATCGCTTCATCAGCCACGTTCATAATATCGCTCGAGGTCGGCTCCTCGCAAAAGTAGTCATCAGAACCGTGTTCCTCAGCTTGCCCGGTTGAAGAGCTGATTATCCCGTGTATCTCATTTATTACAGTTAAATCCTTGATTGAGATTTCAGCTTTGGTCTCGGAATACTTTCGCTCCTCTTCCTCGATATACGCCTCTTCTCGTTCAAGTACCACATTGGTAGACATTAAATTACCCCCCTGGTCGGCACACCTTCAAGCGACCCCTTCACTTGTCCTCTCGCTGAATTGATCCATTGATGATCATTGGGATTCCGCCCGAATGTCTGGCGAAACCAAGTTCAATTCTAAACCTAGCGATCGCAAATAGACGGTCGCGCTATAATTGCTTTTTACAAAATTCACCGCTTCGTGCGGCAAACGCCCGCTTTATACCTTTTTTCACAATTGGGATACGCCACCCACCCCTGCTAAAGTTCCTATCCGTCCCAATTATAAAATAGGTGCTTTTATTTGTCAAGTTAGCTTTGAGTGAAAAAAAATTTTCTTTCTCGTGGCTTAATTGCCCAAGTTCCCGCCCACTCACCGCTTCAACTTTTTCATCGGTTCAGACCATCTTACGAACGTATACCGTCACTCGCCGGCATTTCTATTTTAGAGTGGCGCTCTCATTTTAGTAATTCTATCGGTAATCTTGACAATGGTGGAGGCAACCCGTTGAATATCCGCCTCGGTGGTGGATATTCCCAAAGTAAGACGCAGCGAACCTCGGGCTAGTTCACGCGGCACCCCTATCGCGGTCAGCACATGGGAAGGCTCCGTTGAGCCGGTGGAGCAGGCGGATCCTGCCGAGGCAGATATGCCTGCCTCATCCAAGGCTAATAACAGGGTTTCTCCCTCCGCACCGGGAATGCAGATGTTCACGTTTCCTGGCAGGCGTTGCCTTCGACTACCGTTCAGCACCACCCCCGGTATCACTTCAAATAGACACGCGATCAGTAGATCACGCAATCGGGAGAGTCGCTTTGCCTCCGGCTCCAGATCCGTAACGGCGCACTCGGTCGCTTTACCTAACCCTACGATTCCAGGCACATTTAAAGTTCCAGCACGTTTGCCGCATTCCTGCGCTCCACCATGCATAAACGGCTCGATGGCGACATTCCGGTTGAGGAAGAAGGCGCCGATCCCTTTCGGGCCGTAGATCTTGTGGCCTGAGATGCTGAGCATATCAATATTTTGGCTCCTCACGTCAATCGGAATCTTGCCGAAGCTTTGAACCGCATCGGTATGAAAAAGCACCCCCCTCTCTCGGCAAATCTCACCGATCTCGGCGATCGGCTCAATGGTGCCGATTTCATTATTAACGTGCATCACGCTTACCAGTGACGCCGGCCGCCTCAATGCTTCCCGGACAACGTCCGGCGTTACGAAGCCTTCGCCATCCACCGGCAGAAACTCCACCTCAAAGCCCTCTTCCTTCAGGGCGCAGGCGCTTTCCAGCACTGCATGGTGCTCGATGCTGGAGACCAGTACGCGGCGGCCGTTCTCCGCGTTGGCCAGCGCACCGCTACGCACCGCCCAGTTATCCGATTCGGTGCCGCCGGAGGTGAAGTAGACCTCGTCTGGATCAGCACCCATTGCGCCTGCCACTATCTCGCGCGCGGCATTAACCGCACTGCGCGCCTCCATGCCCATTGAGTAGATCGTTGCCGGATTGGCGTACACTGAGGTGAAGTAGGGCTCCATTGCCGCGAGCACCTCAGGTCGCACCGGTGTGGTTGCCGCGTGATCCAGATAGATGGTCTGTGCCATGAATGTCTCCTCTGTTTGAATTGGGTATTTACCAGTTTACGCCGGAATTGATGTAACTGTGCCTTTGCGCCCGTAATCGTAGCCGTTTATCAACTGCTAAAGGACGTCTAGTCCCATTCCCTCAACAAAAAAGGGCGATGCTTCTTTATGCTCGCCCCTTTTGCTTTATTGTGCGGGTTGATCCTTTTTAGCAGTTGGGGCTTATTCTCGGCGGCCGCATCGGCCGCATCATCATCCAGACGAAGTCAGCCGGCTGAACGTTCCCATCGAGCTTCACGAATTGCCCCAAACCGTTCAAATTGTCTCTCCACTGTTTCACGGTGTATGCGATACCCACGCTGTCCGTTTTCTTTGATCGGGCCAGCCCGCTTTGAAAAAATAGATCAGCATATTTAAGATTATCTCTCATCATTGCGTATGCAATCGCCTGGTTCATCGTTGAATCGAGGGAATCTCCCTCTTTTTTGTGCTTTCAGGGAGATCCCAGCTTTTTTTACAAGTAACAACGGGCTCGGCAAATCAATTTTTAAACGAATATCGCTGCCTTACAATACCACTAGACGCTGGGACCGCCGCCGCTTTTTATTTCAACCGCAAATAGAAAGCTCGACAGCCGCTATTTGCAAAAAGCGAGAGAGGAGCTTTCCGCAATCGGACATGACATGCTGGCCTTTGCTCCGCATTTCAGGCAGATTTCCCCGGCCGTGAGCGGATCCAAATTTACCGCCATCACGATGAATTGCCGAAGCCCTTCCATTAGAGCTTCGCGCTGCTGGGGATCCATCTGATCAAACACTTCAGCCAACCTCGTCACACGCGTCTCTTCAACCTGTTCTGAAAGCTCACGGCCGCGAAGGGTAAGCCCTACCTCTACTTCGCGGTGATCGTCCTCGCATTCGAGCCGCTCAACCAGCCCTTTCCGCTCCAAACGGTTGATCATGTTGCTGGCTGATGGATAGCTGATGTCCAACCCCTCGGCCAGAGTGCCCATCAGCACATGGTCATGCAGCATAATGTAGCGCATTGCTTGCAGTTGGGGCAGAGTAACTTCCGACTCGGTTAAATCGGAGATCACCCGCTGACTGAGCGTCTTATACATTATCTGTACGAACAGATCGGATAGACGCGCCACGTCTTCGCGCCAATTTTGAATTTTTTGGTCTAACTGAATAGATGCCATTTCAGGTATTCTACCTCAATAATTCAAATCCGTCAAGTTTTATATTGTTACCATGATAAGTAATTTTATCCGATTTTCAATCATTACCGATCGAATGAGTTCAGTTCTCTGGGTAATTTAGGTAACAAGCTCCCCTACCGCAATTATCAACTCCCTCCTCCCTCGTGGGGGAGGGTCGGGGTGGGGGGGCAACCAATGCCGCTATAACACATTCCCAATAATATTGAACTCTTTCTACCGATCCATCCAAGGGTGATCTGACCCGATGTGAGGTGATTCAATCCGTTGGCTTCCACCGTCCAGGATTATGAGCGCGCCCAATCTCTTGTTCACTCACTGCTCGATGAAGTTCATCGGGTATTGGTCGGCCAGGAGAGCATCCTTCAGAATTTGATCGCGGCGCTGTTGGGACAGGGTCACTGCCTTCTCATCGGGGTTCCTGGACTGGCGAAGACGCTGCTCGTGAAATCGCTGGCCCAAGCCTGCGACTGGGAATTTCGGCGCATCCAGTTTACACCCGACCTGATGCCGAGCGACATTATCGGCAGCGAGATATTGGAAACGGAGCCCTCCACCGGTGAACGGCGCTTCCGGTTTATGCCCGGTCCGGTTTTCTCCCACATCCTGCTAGCCGACGAAATCAACCGAACGCCCCCGAAAACACAGTCCGCACTGCTCGAAGCGATGCAGGAGCTGGCGGTCACCGTCAATGGCCGGACGATGCAATTGGAGAGACCCTATTTCGTGGTGGCAACCCAAAATCCGATCGAGCAGGAGGGCACCTATCCGCTGCCGGAGGCGCAGTTGGATCGCTTTATGTTCAGCCTGCAACTGGACTACCCAGGGCGCGAACATGAGGAACAGATCGTCGCCGTGACCACCTCGAGCGAGGAGAACGCCATTCAGCCGGTGCTCAGCCGGACCGATTTGATTGCCATGCAAGACTTGGTCCGCGCGATGCCCGCCTCCGAATACGTCGTTTCCTATGCCGTGCGGGTCGCCCGCGCTTCCCGCCCGACCGACCCAACCGCCGCTGCCTCGGTCAGAAAATATGTGGAGTGGGGAGCCGGCCCGCGCGCCTCCCAATTTTTAATTATCGGCGCCAAAGCCCGCGCATTGATGATGGGCCGCAGCGCCCCTTCATCCAGCGATGTGCGCTCCGTCGCTCACCAGGTGCTTTCTCACCGAATCATTCCCAATTACGCCGCCGCGGCGGAGGGCGTAACCACTGGTACGCTGATCAATGAGATTCTCCAACGAGTTAAAGAGACGGTTGAACCGTCCTAAGGTGGCGGGTAGTTCCCCGATGCCCGGCTCATCCGCGCCGATAGCAACGCATCCCGATTGGAATGTCGAATCGCTGATTCGCGACCGGCGGCTGGGTTTCGCCGCCCGCTTTATCGTAGACGGCTATTTTGCCGGCATTCACCGCTCCCGTTTTGCGGAGCCAAGCGCCGAGGTCAACGATTACCGCCCCTATGCCGCCGGCGATGATGTCCGCCGCATAGATTGGCGGGCAGCCGCCCGAGCCGATCGCGAGTACATCAAGCTGGCGCCCAAGGATACCGAGATGACCTGCACCATCGCGCTGGATACCAGCGCCTCGATGGGAGTGAACGGCGGCCTAAGTTATTCCAAGTTCGATTACGCTCGATTGCTGACCGCCGCGTTGTGCTTGATCGCAGTACGCCAGCATGACCGGATCGCTTTCATGCATTACGATGACCAGATGAATCGGTACCTGCCTCCGATTCGCCCTGGCGCGGGCTATAGCCGCATAAATGAGCTGATATCCGGCCTGGAAATGGTGCGCCCCGGAAGCCGCAGCGACTCCGCCCATGCCCTCCGACAGTTGTTCAGCGCCAAACCACCGCGCGGGGTGCTGGTGGTGGTCTCCGATCTACTGGATGACCCCGATCCTCTGTTTGACTCGCTGGCGCTGTTCACCTATCACCATTACACGGCGCTGCTCATCCAAATTTTAAGTCCGGCCGAATTGCGCTTGCCGGAGCTTCCGGCCGCCCGCTTCGTGGACCCGGAGACCGGCTCCATTCTCACCTCCACCATTCCAGATCAAAGGGAGCGGTACGAGGCGGAGATGCAGCGCTTTTTTGATGCGATGGAGCAGCGATGCCGCGCCTTGAAAATCGCCTATTGTCGCCTGGCGACCGATACCCCGTTTGCCGTCGGCTTGCGGCCCTTTCTCGATCGTCACAGCCATGCCGGGACATATAGATAATTCTTTGAACCGTGCTATTTTTTCGGAGGTGAGATGCAATATCCGACCTAAGTATCTTAACTCCAAATCGTTGCCTCTCCTCCTTCTTGACCTAATTGCCAAGCACTTTTTGCCTCCGCCGCCTCCGCACCCACCTTGGGCGTAAACACCGAAAGAGCGGTCGCGCCAAGCCAAAAACCCCACTTTGTGCCGGTCCAGGCCACCTCCGCCGCCGAAGCCTTCCCCACATCATAGCGGCCGGCCGTCTCCCCAAATTGGCGCGTCAGCCCGCCCATCACGTATTCATCCGTAACCTCGCTGGCGCCGCCCATCCCGTTCAGCCACCAATTATAGGAGTTTACCATCCATCCTGGAAGCTCGCCGCTGGGATCCATTAGGTCAATCGGATCGTCCAAGCAAAAGGCGTAGACGTTGGGGCCTGAGGCGAAACCGGCCGGATCCCGACTGAGAAATCGGCCTAAATTGGGCGCATAGTAACGCTTGCCCATCAGAACCAGGCCGGTTTCGGCATCCCGGTGTACGCCCCATTCTCCCTCCCAGCCGAACGGGGTGCCGGGAGCGCCCGCATAGGGGGTTCCCCAGGCGGTGTAAGCGTCTCTCTCCAACACCTGCTGCCCGGAAGCATCCAGTAACGCCCGCGTGTTGCCCAGGCCGTCGAATAATCGTAATATCGTTAATCGGGCGCGCTTGCTGCCCAGTTCTGATCCAATCCTCGTGCGCCTTATGAAGCCTCATATAATAGTTGTTAGTTACATAGTCGTTATCCTGGCTGTCAATCAGGCGCATATGGATGTGATCGGCATGGCCTCAATTGTATTTCACCTGACCGGAATGAGCAATTTTATTATAAAGAGCGAAATATTTTTTGGATTTTACCTGATTGCCGATCGGCTAACGATAAAGCTCGCTCACTAGTAGATAAGGCGGTGCATACTCAGGATGATCATGGATAAGATCAAGACACTCTCTAATGGTATTTAAAGGTATCATTTGTTTATCGTCAGGAAGTTTGATTCCGATTTTCAACAGCTCTTTTTTGTTGGTAACATAGCCTGGTCTCGACCATGTTAGTGCATGAAGATAACAAATCTTGAACAAATCTGGCCGAAGATGCAGAGCAATATCATACTCACGTCTGGCATCAGTATATCGGCCTAGTGACGGGTGTTCATAATACGCAGCGAGCGCGAGATGAGATACCAACATCTTCGGCTCCAATTTAAGTGCTTTAATCAACTGTGATTTTGGTTCATGTCCCAATTCACTTGGATTGTCACCGATATAACGTGAATTGTATCCATTATGAATCATAATGGCAACACCCAAAGCATAGTGAAGGGCCGCCAACACATTATCATCTTGATGTGGCCTGACTTCTGCTTCCGCCAACCGTTTCTTGTATCGTTCTATAATTTTACCCAGAGTATCTAGCTGGCCGGCCGCTTCGATTTCGCCCTTATAGGCGAGAGCGTCCGATGGGTCTTGGTGCTCGATCTCTTGAAACGCCCTTTCTGCTTCTGCGAATTGACGGCTCCGCAATAGGGCGGTGGCGCTTTTCATCGCAGGTGACAGTTTCTCAACATCCTCGAATTTAATAATACCATCCACCGAGGCTACTCCAAACTTATTTAATGTGGGAGACTTAACCTCATTCAGTGGCTTGCCTGCATAAATTCCAGCGATTAACAAAACCGCCAAGAGATAGGCGCGCATTATTCGATCCTTTCCAAATGATTTACAACGCCTCCACTGCGGATTGTCGAAAGAGGCTTTAAT
>JAKBZR010000067.1 GCA_021842405.1 bacterium | reverse complement strand
GTAAGCGCCAGAGCGACGCAGGAGATATCGGTAGAAGAACAAATGACACAAGATCTTTGTGGCACTAGCATCCTTGATGTCGTCACCATAACAATGAGAAGTCCGCTACCCCAAAATTATCAAACGGGAAATCACCTGATTGATGACCGCATCGCCTGGATGAAACAGCAGCGGATTGGCTGGGATAATCTTCAAAACGCGATCGAAAATCCAAGGGGTCCACTTTGGTGGAACGGATACTCAAGCTCAAAAGGGCATAATGATCGCGTGCCGGAGTATTATGCAAACAGTTTAGGACGATCACTCTATCTTATCCGGCCTGAAAACCTCACATTAGTTTTCGGATTTGAAGACTCTCGCCGTCGCCTTCGTGCCCGATTTGATTTGTGCGGACATCACTATCATCTTGCGGTCACCGATCCGTGGGCAGAGAGCCGGTATTTGGCCGGCGATGGAGACGAAACGAGACTTGATGATGCATTGCTCTGCATCAGCCTCGGTGAAATCTATAAAGATTCTTGCGCCTATAAGCTGGTGGCGGCCGTAATCACCCCGCAGAGGGCGGTGGTGTAATTATGGCAGACCTATTCACCATTGGTCATTCGATTCATTCGTTGGAGAAGTTGCTCGAGCTGCTCAAAATGCACGAGATAACGGCCGTTGCTGATGTCCGGTCGGCGCCGTACAGCCGATTTAATCCACAGTTCAACCGGGAATCATTGTGCGCCGAGTTGAAAGCCGCAAATATCGGCTACTTTTTCTACGGACGTAATCTTGGCGGGCGCACTCAAGATAAAAGCTGCTACCTTGACGGTAAGCTCCAATACGAATTGCTCTCAAAAACGGCCGCATTTAAAGACGGCATCCGGCAGATTGTAGATGAGATGGATCGCCATCGAATTGCGTTGATGTGCGCCGAAGAGGATCCATTGATGTGCCATCGGTCTATCCTGGTGAGCCGACACCTTGTAGATTTGGGCGTCGCGGTGGCACATATTCGGGAAGACGGCAGCCTCAACAGCCACGAAGAAGCCCTCAATCGCCTTGTAAGCGATCTTAAAATCGGTGAGCTTTTTGGACGTGATTACCAGATATCGGAAGCCTATTCCAAGCGTGGAAATGAAATCGCCTACATCGAAATCGAATTATCACCTCGAACCACTGTGGCTGGTATCGGCCGATGAAGGTCTACACGATCGGGTTCACCCAAATATCCGCCGAATGCTTCTTCGAGGAGCTTAAGAGGGCGGAAGTGAAAAAGGTGCTCGATGTCAGGCTCAACAACGTGTCACAGCTTGCGGGGTTCGCGAAGAAAAACGATCTGCGATACTTCCTGAACGCTCTCCTCCATATTGGGTACTCTCATCGGCCGGAGCTTGCGCCAACGCAAGAAATGCTCGACCGATTCAAAAAGCACAACGGCAGTTGGGATGAATACGAGAGGCAGTTCATCGAGCTGATGGAGCATCGCCGTATTGAGGAAACCCTACCTCGGGATGCGCTCGACGGCGCCTGCCTGTTGTGCAGCGAACACGAGCCCGATCATTGCCACCGACGGTTGGTTGCCGAGTATCTGCGGGATCGCTGGGGTGGGATCGAGATTCGTCATCTCCCTGAAATGAAGATACGCTAATCCAATCGCTGAGCGGCCATTAGCGAAGTCAAAATCGGGTGCAAGTTGCCCGCCATCCATTTCTGGGCTACAATATCCGGTGGAGGTTTCTGCATCATTTACGGAGAATTGTTATATTAACCCATTGCATCGTGTCAATTTTAATGAACTTCTTTTGTGACGCTTGTTGAAAGGGGAATGACCATTATACCGACTTTAACGATACCCAGTTCCGAGCGTGAAGCAAATCGGATGGCTGCGCTGGCGGTTGAGCTTCGCTACGCGGCCTGGGATGACATCACCTCGCGCAAGGTGGACGATATTGAACTGATGGCGCCCGTTTTCGAGGCGGCCGCCGCCGAATGGGAGCGGTTGCCCGGCGACTTGAAGCGCGCACTGTTAGTGGCGGCGGGTCGGCTTGACCACCTTAAAGCAGTGGATGAAATGGAGCAGTCCATCCGCCTTACCGAGGTAAAAAACTTTATACTGGCCGGCCATTGGGGTACGCTGCAAAAGCTGGTCCAGCAGCGCGACAAAACCATCACCCTGCGCCTTCAGGATATCGCAAAGATCAGCGATCTGGCAACCGGTCGGGTAGTGCCCTTTGATGCGGTGAAGATGATGGAGGTGGTCAACGCCCAGCACGTCTCTGATCGCCCGGGCGACTTGTTTTTTCGGGCGGCCAGCCTGTTTCGGCGGATGGTGGAGCTGCGACCGTTCTTCGATACCAACCCGATCATCGGTTTCCTCTCCGCGCTCATCTTTATTCGGGTCAATAGCTACCGCATTAACCTGGAGCCGAACGGTAGTCCCCGTGTCCTCTCCCAAATAATGGGCCAAAACATCATTGAAGCGGCCGCCACGCTCCACTCGCTGGCAACACCGGGCTCCGCGCCGCCGACGATATCGGAGACGATCGAAGAGGTGGTGAAGCGATACCGGGCCGACCTGGATCGTTGCCGCGAATCCGAGAATGGAGCCGGGCAGTAACGATGGCAACGGAGACGAAAAGAGAGAGAATGACCTACTTAACCGTCCATGACCTGGTATGGATCAATGAAACAGTAACCGGCGCATCGCTCCCCTATAACTACGAGCGACTGGAGGCGGCGATGGGCGCTCAATATACCTATGGGATTAGCACCGATCCACTGCCGTCATCGGCCTATCTTTTTGAAAAGCTGGCTTTCGAACAACCGTTCCAGTACGGCAATCGTCGGACCGCCCTCATTGCGACGGTGGTATTTTTAATCGCCAACGGTTACCGGATTAAATGCTCCGATGAAGAGCTGATCGCCGCATTCCAGCGGACGATAAGCCGCGAATCATCACCCGTCGAGCTGGTATGCGAAATCAGCGGGAAGGAGGGCGAAGGGATGCAGTTCGGCGGCGAGCTGATGTCGCACCCAAACATGTTCGCCCTGACCAAGCCGGCCGCTCAAAACCACTCACAACCGGTCTTGCTTCGCAACTTGGTTACTGAGCAATGCAACCGGTATCGTGCAGTTCTCGCCAATATGGCGACGGAGGACGGCCCGTAGTCGAGCCGCTTGCCGATCAGCGCAGTAAATTTTTAACATAGCTTCTGATATCACAAGTGAAAGAGGGCGGGCAGATGCGCTTAATGCACTTTGCTGATTGCCATTTTGGGGTTGAGCTATATGGGCGCCTTGACCCAGCCACCGGGCTGAATACCCGCCTGATTGATTTCCGAAATTCGCTGAATGCGATCATAGATGCCGCGATCGAGGCGGGGGTGCATATCGCCCTCTTTGCCGGCGATGCCTATAAAAGCCGCGACCCAAGCCAAACCCACCAGCGCGAGTTCGCCCTTTGTATCCGCCGACTGACCGAGCGTGGGATTCCGGTCGCCTTGCTGACCGGAAATCATGATCTTCCCGGTGTCAAGGGCCGTGCCCATACGCTCGATATATTCAAGACATTGGGTGCGGATCGCGTATTCGTTTTCAGTCAACCGGATGTCCAGAAAATTGAGACACCCGGCGGAACGATTCAGATCGCGGCGCTTCCAACCCTGATGCCCAGCATGGTGGCGGCTCGTGAACCCACTTCGACCGGAGAAGACGGCTCGAATGGGAGCGGTTCAAAAATGGAAGCAACCTCTTTTCGCCAGCGACTGGAAAGTCAGTATTTAGCTTACCTGAACACGTTGCGAGAAGAGATTGATCGTGCTTATCCCACTGTGCTGCTCGGCCATTTCTGGGTGGATAGAGCGATGCTTTCAGATTGGCAGGCGGGCTATTTCTCTTCCAATGAGCCGACCGTATCCCTCTCCAACCTGGCGGTTCGAGAGTTCGACTACGTGGCGCTGGGCCACATTCACCATTTCCAAAATCTGAATCCGAACAACAATCCACCGGTGGTGTATGCCGGCAGTCCGGACAGGATTGACTTCGGCGAAAGTGACGACGACAAGGGATTCGTGCTGGTGGATATCGAACGCGGACATGCTGATTTCCGCCACATCAAAAACCCACTGGCGCGTCAGTTTCAGGAAATTGTGGTGGATGCCACCGGTGATGATCCGATGACCACCATTTTGGCCGCGATTGAAAAAGTGGATATCCGGGATGCCATTGTGCGGCTAGCTTATCGGGTGGACCAAGAGCGGCAGAGCCTAATTCGAGACCGCGAGATTCGGGATGCCTTAAAGGAAGCCCACACAATCGCCGGTATTCAAAGGCAGGTTCGGAGTAAAATCTCACGGCGTAGCGATGGGCTGACCGAGGCACGCTCAACCATTGAAGCGCTGGAAGCCTATATCGCAACGCTGGAGCGCTTGAAGCCTTTAAAAAAAGAGCTGGTGGAGCTGGCGATGCCGCTCATCGAGCATGTTGAACGGGATTCGGAAATGTGACAGACTGAACCCGGGAGCGGCTCATCTTCCATGTTCGAATGAGCTCAGTTCTCTGGGCAATTTAAGCAGGAGGCCCTCACTACAACTCTTTTTTCCCCATGTTGGGAGAGGACTGATGGATGAGATTGCTTCGCTTCGCTCGCAATGACACCTTCCCCCCTTGTGGGGGAAGGCTGGGATGGGGGGCGATCAATGCTGTCGCCTGTCTGCCTGTCCGAGCCCAGGCGGGCGTGTGTGGATCCGCACAGGCAGGCAAATCATTCCCGCAGAGCCGAGCTCTTATCCAGGTTCGAAAGGTTTGACAAATTCATGAACGGCCCTGGTGTTCGCATACCGCAAAAGGTCTGCCTGTATTGCGGAAAGCCGATTGTATCCCATGAGCGGGTTGCTATGTGTGCGCGCTGCAATGCCGCTCACCACGAGTCCTGCTGGGATCGCAACGGCCGCTGCAGCACCTTTCAATGTTGGGGCCAACCCGAAATAATCATCGGAGCCGAGCTTGCGGATTGGTTGCGCAATCGCCAGGCGGACGGCATGAGGGCATTGTGTGAATGCCGGTACTGCAATGGGGAAGTGGTACCCGGCTATTTGCAGGCGCGGAATTTGCGGCGACGCGGTTGGGCCAAACCGAATTGGCTCCCACCAGCCGGGAGCAATCTAACCGGCCTCGTTTTTCGAAGCGGCGAGACGGCTCCCCGGTTTACTCTGCGGCTGTCGGTTCCGCTTATCCGTCGAATTTTCGGCAACCGTGATTATCTCCTGCCGGGCGCCCGTATAACGGCCCAATCCTGCGCGCAGTGCAAGCGTCTCTATCTGAAAGGAATAACGGTGGATTCCGACTTTTTTGAGCGCTATGCGATCAATGCGGCGCCTCGTGATTGTCCCAACTGCGGCAACCCGCTGACAAAAGGTTCCATTCTCCTACGGCCTAGCCGCAACGGGGCGACCTTCATCTGCGATAAACCGCCCAACCTGCACCACGATGTGCTTGGCCATCTACTCATTGACAGCATCTTTTACCGGCGCTGGAATCCCAACTCACCGGCGTTACCCGCTTTTTTATGCACCCAATGCTACTATTGTGAAGTGGCCGAATTCCCTTTCTACCGCGCCATGGGTTAAGCTAATTCCACTCAACACCAGCGTATGGAGGATTGCATGCTTCCGCGAAAATTGATCTTGCGTAATTTTATGAGCTACGGCGATGAGCCGGTCGAAATCTCGTTGGACGGCCATCACTTGCTTTGTCTCTCCGGCGATAATGGAAATGGGAAGACCGCCATTCTCGATGCGATCACCTACGCGCTTTGGGGCAAAACGCGCGCCTCCGCCTCCCGATCGGTGACCGAGAAGGACCTCATCCACTACGGCTCCGGTGATATGGAGGTGATCCTGGAGTTTTCGGTTGAGCGGGATCTTTTTCGGGTGATCCGGCGACAGAGTGGGCAAGACAGCCGGCAGTGGGACTTTCAGATCGCGGAGGATGAGGATCGTTATAGGCCGGCGGCAAGCGGCCTGCGAAACGTGGAGAGGGCGCTGAAAAAGCTGCTCCGCATTGAATATGAGACCTTCATCAACTCAGCCTATCTCCAGCAGGGAAAGGCCGATGCTTTTACCCTGCAAACCCCGGATAAGCGCAAGCAGATACTGTCCGATATTTTGGGTCTGGATCGGTATGAAATGCTGGAAAAGCTGTCGAAACAGAAGCGGGATGAGGTGAGAAATCAGGTGGAAGTGGCCCGGCATGACCTCGAAAAGCTGGAAAACATGATTGCAAACGAGGAGAGCGTTCGGGAAGAGCATCGGGTTGCGGCGGAGAATTTGGAGCGGGCGGAGCAGGAGTACCTCAGCGCCGATGCCGACTGGCTCAAGGCGAAGGAGAAGGTCGCCCAGATGGAGGCGCAGAAGCGAACGATCGAGGTGAAAAGGAATCACCTGAAGGATATTTCGGATCAGATAGGCTCTTCGCAAAAAGAGCGTGAGAACACCGAGCAGCGGCTGGCGCATATTCGTCAAATCCTCGACGATCGCAGCTCGATCGAGCAAAAGTATCGGGAACTCACCGAGCTCCGCAAGGAGTTGACCGCATTGGAGCCGAAACTGGAGGAGCTGGCCGGCTCGGAAACGGAGCGGCAGCGGTTAAATGGAGCCATAAAGGTCGAGGAGACAAAACTGACGGGTGAGCTAAAGCGGTTGAGCCAGCGCCGAGCGGAGCTTCAGCTTGATCAGCGGGAGCGCGAGCGGTACGCCGTCCGCCTGAGCGCGATTCCGGCCGAGCTGGAAAAAATTAGAGCCGAAATGGAGCGCCACTCGACCGATCAATTGGAGCAGGAGTTGCAAACCGAAATGGAGCGCTTCGGAAACTTGAGATCGCGGGCGGAGCGGATCAGGGCGGACCTGACCGATCTCGACGAGAGAATCAAGCTGTTGAGCTCCGATACGGCGGATTGCCCGTTGTGCCACTCTCCGCTGACGCCGGATCGCATTCGAGAACTACGGAATGAGCACGAACAAAAACAAAAAGACTTGCTGTCAGAGGAGCGGCGGCTGGTGAAAGAAGGCTCTGACAGCAAAGCAAGACAGAACTCGATGAAACTGGATATAAGCCGATTACAGGAAAGCCGGCAAAAAAACAGCCGAGAAGCGAGCGGTCTGGAAACCGAACGTAAAGAGAAAGAAGAGCGGGTCAAGCAGTTGGATGAGAAGCTCAGCACGCTGCCCGAAATCGAATCCCAGATTCAGACCCTGCAGGTTGAGTTAAAGGAGAAACAGTTCGCCGGGAGGGAGCGGGCCGAACTGCGTCGGATCGAATCCGTTATCCACCAACTGATCCCACTCCGTGAAAGGCAGCGCGAGCTGCGAGAACGACGTGAGCTGCTGGCTGATGCGGATGCTCGGAAAAGTGATCTCGATCGCGCTGATAAGGAGCGGCCCGATCTGGAAGAGAGAATTGGGCAACTGCAAGCCAGCGTTCTTGAGTTAGAGCAGCGGAGGCGGCAAATGGAAAAAGAGCTGGCGCAGGAGGAGGCCAGGCAACAGGAGGCGATCGAACACCGGCAGCGAATGGTTGAGGCGGAGCAAAGGCGAAGTCAGCGGGAAACCGAGCGAAGCAGCGCCCGCCGCGAGCTGGACCGTATTGAGGGCATCCTCAAGGTTATTGAACAGAGCAAGGTGGAACGGGAAAAGCACCTGGCCGACCTGACCGCGCTGGAGCATAAGAGGGTGCTTTACGATGAGCTGGCCATCGCGTTCGGCCGCCGCGGCGTGCCGGCGCTCATCATTGATGATCTGCTGCCCCAAATTCAAGATGAAGCGAACATGCTGCTCGCCCGGATGACCGGTAACGCGCTGGCGGTTCAGCTTACGACCCTGAGGCAAAAGCAGAGCGGCAACCAGGAGATGATCGAGACGCTGGACATTTTGATCAGCGATGGCGGCACGCCCCGCCCCTATGAGATGTTCAGCGGGGGCGAAGCCTTCCGGGTCAACTTCGCGCTGCGAGTCGCTCTCTCCAAGCTGCTGGCGCGCCGGGCGGGCACTCGCCTGCAAACTCTTATCATTGATGAGGGCTTCGGCACCCAGGATGGCAAGGGGCGCGAGCGATTGATCGAAACCATCAATGCGATCAAGAGCGATTTCGATCTGATCCTGGTCATCACCCACATCGAGGAGCTGAAGGATCAGTTCCCGGCGCGGCTGGAGGTGACAAAGACGGCGGCCGGCTCACAGGTGGTGTTGATCGCATAAGACTGTTTCGCAATCTGTATTTCTTTTCTGGCAGTAAGAGTTCAGGCTTGCTGAGAATGGTGGTGAAGGCCGATTAATTGTACTGGAGACCTCGATCGGTTTCATAAAGGCGGGGATGATGTTGACACCATAGAGGAGGAAGAAACGGCGTTCCCTCCCCCTAGTACTCCAATGTTATCGGGGAATCAATCTACCAGCCTGCGAGCTACCTCTGAGCCGCGAGCGTGAGCGAGCGTACACACTGGCTGTTTATGCCTAACGATAATCCCATTCTCGTTCTCCACGTCATCACCCGGCTGGTTAACGGAGACACACAATAGAACACGATCGCCAACGTGCTAATGCTATACCGCTCCACTCGCTCACGCTCATCGCATCCACTCGCTCACGCTCGCGGCTCTGACTGGGGGTTAAATTGAGAAATGAGTGATCAGCCCACCCTGCGAGTTGCATTCACTAACAGGGTGACTCCTAAAGTAACCTATCAAAGACCATGCAACACATACTGCAATGTTGTCTGGGAAGCAATCTCTGTCTTCCCAAGCCCTCTCCCAGGATCGGCAAAGAGTAGCCTGCCTGGCGGCAGACAGGGAGGAAGCGCCTGCTTCAAAATCATTCCCGCAAAACTGAACTCTCTCCCGGCAAAACCCGTCATCGTTATGCTATTATTAAGCGGATAAGCGGTTTTTGCTTTTCAGGCGTGCTATTCAAGGTTAGGGAATGCAAAGCGTGTCGGGCAGGCCACGCGAGAGGCCGAGGAGGGGCCTAAAATGGAGATGACGGGCGGTTCCGATTCAGAAGGTTACGGCGCGCAATCGCACTATGGTTTTAAAAATGACTCGCATGAAACACGAGGTCGCCGGCCGAGATTGAAAAGACGGTTGACCGGCCCAATCTTGGCAATATCCGTGATCGTCGCGGCGGCGGCAACGGGCTGCCGACAATCCCACCCCAACCGGATCAATGTTGCGCTGAGCGGCGCCGCCGTCAACGCTTCGTTCAGAAGCGGAACTCAGGCGGGCAGCCCTTGGCCGATGGTGGGCGCCGATGCAAAGCGAAACGGCCGCGGAATCGGCGAGGGCGCAACCGGCTTTATAAAATGGCAGTTTGAGACCGGCAACAGCATCTACTCGGGGCCGGTCATCTCGGCCGACGATACCGTCTATTTCGGCTCAACGGACGGCAATATTTACGCGGTGGACGGACATACCGGCAAGCTCAAATGGGCCTACCCGACCGGATCGCCGGTGGAGTCTTCGGGTGCGATTGGAGCGGATGGCACGCTCTATATCGGCTGCGATAACGACAACCTTTACGCTTTGAACAGTAAAACCGGCATTGTCCGCTGGACCTTCCCCTGCGCCAGCCAGATCTGGTCGTCCCCGGCGATCGGACCGCACGGAACGGTGTACATCGCTTCGCTGGACGGCAAGCTGCGGGCGATTGACGGCGTAAACGGTCGCCAACGCTGGAGCTATAAAACCGGCAAGCCGATCGAATCATCGGCGGCGATTGGAGCAAATGGGCTGGTCTACATCGGATCGAACGATCACCAGTTGTACGCCATCCACACGAGGAGCGGCCGACTGGCCTGGTCATTTAAAACCAACGGCAAGGTGATCGCCACCCCCGCCATCGGCGATAATGGCACTGTCTACGTCGGTTCTGGTGGTGGCCGGTTTTACGCGCTGGATGGAAATACCGGTCGTATGAAGTGGAGCTTTCCCGTTAATTATGCAATATATGCCGGCGCCGCTATCACGCCGGGTGAAACGGTGCTGCTGGTAGCCTCCCAGTTTTATGGATTGGTCAGTAAAAGCGGCGAGCTGGATTGGGTGCATGAGGCTTCGTTGTATTCGTCACCCTATGGAGCGCCGGTCGTGGCGGCCAATGGCATGGTCTACTTCAGCGGCAACCGGTTGCACGCCATCAACGGCTCCACTCACAAGCAGATATGGACCTTTCCGCCTCAAGGAACGATCGAGAATACGCCGGCGATCGGCGCCGATGGCACGATCTATTTCGGCTGCGATGACAACGATCTCTACGCCATTTCGCGGCGGCCGATCGAGCCGAAGCCGTCCGCGAAATCGTTGAAACCACAACACAATGCAAGCTGAACAAGAAGCGATAAGGAGTAACCAATTTTGCCGCCACGTTTGATGACGCCTGAACTCATTGCCTGGATTGCGCTGGGAGGCGTGGCCTTGATGGCCGTTATTATGGCCTGGTTGGTCGGCGCCAGCCGCCGCCATTGGCGCCTCTTTCGCCAGCTTATCCGAAGGGCCGACGGGGCTAACCTGGAAAAAGTTTTAGAGAGCCTCATCAATGACCAGGATCAAGTGAACCAGCGCTTAGCTCATCTCGATCAGCGCGCCGAAGCGCTCGACCGGGCGGTTCAGGGCTGCTATCAACACGTTGGCTTCGTGCGTTTCGATGCCTTTGAGGAGGTAGGCGGCGCGCAGAGCTTTGCCATTGCACTGCTCGATTCAAATAATAACGGCCTGGTGCTCAGCAGCGTCTACGGAAGAAGTGACGTTCGCGTTTACGCAAAGGCGATACAACGAGGGCAACCAAGCCATATTTTAACTCAAGAAGAGAAACAGGCGATTTCACAGGCGATGGGGAAATAGATGTATGCCCAACCGATTCCACTCGCCGGGGGACGAACGATCCTCCGCAAAGGGAAGAAACGATCTCGATTCGGAGGTGTTGCAGAAATGCCGACAGGGAGATCGGGACGCATTTGACCTGCTATTCCGGCGCTACCAGCAGTCCGTCTACAATTTCGCCTACCGCTTGACCGGCGACCCCGACGAGGCGAGCGACATCACGTCGGATTCCTTCCTGCGCGTTTTTAATGCCATCCACACCTTTCGGGGCGACGCCAGCTTTACCACCTGGCTTTTTCGAATCGTGACCAATGTATTCCTGGATGAGAAGAAACGGCAGCGGGTTCGCGCTCACAGCTCACTGGATGAGTTCCAAAACGATGTGGAGAGCGGCTACGAGCGGCAGGTCGCCGACCCCGCTCCCACCCCGGCGGAGATTGTCGAGTCGGAGGAGCGCTCCGAGCTGATACAAAACGCGATCAATCAGTTGCCGGAATACCAGCGCGTCATGGTGGTGCTGTTTCATATTGAAGGCAAAAGCTACGAGGAGATATCCCTCATCATGCAGATGCCGATCGGCACCGTCAAGTCCCGATTGAATCGCGCCCGGCTTGCCTTGCGCGAGATGATGGAGCCGCAAAAGGAACTTTTCCGCCCATGATTTCGTCCAACCGACGGATTAATTTTTAACCGGCCCATCAACTCAGCCGGTGGAACGAGTAAAACGGTGCGTTGTGAACAGGCTAAAGAGCTATTTTCCGATTCGGTGGAGCAGCAGCTCAGCACCCCCCTATCGCTGAAATTAGAGCAGCATCTGGATCAGTGCGAAAGTTGCCGGCAAAGCTATCTCACCTTTGAGCGTCTCTGGCCGGAACTTAGCAAAATGCCGGCCGTTGCGGCGCCGGACAACCTTTTGGATCGAGTATGGCGCCGGGTGGATGAGCAGTCAGTGGCACGGCGAAGAACATGGCGACCGGAGCTGGTTTGGCGCGGAGCGCTGGCCTTTTCGGCTGCGGCCGCCCTGATCCTCATTACCATGTTCAGCGCTACTCACACTGAGCACGCGGGTCTGGTCCCGTTTGCCGGCTTGCTTCGGCACGCTCGACCCAATGCACCGGTGCCGAACGTGCAGGTGGAGCTGATATCCAGCCAATTGGAAACCGGGTTGAGCGGCCGGGTACTGGTTGTTGGATTGCGACTGGCGAACACAGTCGTGCCGGAAAGAGTGAGCATCTACGTCCGCAACCAGACCAATCTCACGATGCCGCCCGGCGACTCACCGGTCTGGCAAGGTTATCTAACCAGCCGGTCGGTTACCGAGGTTCCCCTTGCGGTCGGTGAAAAGGCGCCCGATTCGATCGCGATCTATGTCACCTGGAATGCGGGCGGCCGCGTTCAGGGCAACACCTTCCTCATCTCTACCAGCCAGCAGTAAGTCAAGAATTTTATCTCACCTTATCGGTGGCGAATCGGTCTGGCCGGCTGCCTCATCCTTCTCAACACGCTCTTAATCGTTATGCGGGTGGCCTGCTCGACCGGTGATCCGGTTCGGTGAAAGTGAACGGTAACCCGGGTTCCAACACCAAGTGCGGATGCGGGCGCGGCCTTGCCGCTGGCGGTGAGGAAGGTGGATTGGGTCAGCTTGAAGCGGCGTGCATCGCCGGCGACCGTCTTCACCGTCAGGATAGAGTTGGCGGGATCCCATGCGGTGGCGGCGCCGGTAACGATGCTGCGTGAGCGCTCTTTCAGCAGGGCGATGTCGGCTGCATTATCGCTCACCGCGAGCGCCATCACGCCTCCTCCGGGCAGCGGTCGGGGAACAACGACGACGCGGTCGCCCGGTTTATAAGCGGTTCCCTGCACCGCGGCGCCCTTCCGATCCCACTGAGTTCGTGGGGTTAGGCGGTATTCGAACGGCTTCGCATCCTCCGAATTGATCACCGTCAGGGAATCGGCGGTTAGCTTTTTGACCGTTCCATGCATCGGTTGGCGTCGAATTCGCTCCAGCCAGTCCCAGGACTGCGAAGCGATGCACTCCAGCACCAGCGGATCCGAGCTACGCGAGCGCCGCACCCGCAATTTCACCGAATCTCCAATCCGAAACTGAGCGGGGTCACTGGAGGACTTCTGCCGATAGAAATAGCTGTGAGCGCCGATCCGGGTGGTGAACTCGCCGGCGGCGGTCTTTAAGACGAGAAGCCCCTCCTCCGGATCGAGCCGGGTGATCACGCCGGAGATCGGGTTCTGAATCCGAGTCCGGCTGGGCGACCGATTCGGATTTTTAGAGGGCGTGGCGGCCGGCGCAAACGAGGCGGCGACCGCCAGCAGTATAACGACGAAAGCGGTTCTCACTGGCTTCCTCTCCTTTCTGCGAAAAACAACGGTTACAGTTCGACGTTAATCAGCCAATAGAAGCCGGAGTTGGACAGCCTACCGGTGCGGAGCCGCGCTGATGATCTGGGCGAAATCAGTCGCCTTCAGGCTGGCGCCGCCCACCAGCGCGCCGTCAATATTTTCTTTTGCGAGCAGCTCCACCGCGTTGGAGGGCTTGACGCTGCCGCCGTACTGGATGCGCACCCGTTCGGCGGCGGTGCGGCCGTAAAGCCGCTCGACGGTCGCGCGGATCAATCCGCAGACCCGGTCGGCTTCCGGCGCATCGCACACCTCACCAGTCCCGATCGCCCAGACCGGCTCGTAGGCCATTACCAGCGTGGCGACCTGCTCGGCGGTCAAGCCTTGAAGCGCCCGCTCGGTCTGGCCAATCACGGTGGCATCGGTGCGGCCCGCTTTTCGCTCGGCCAGCGTTTCACCCACGCAGCAGATCGGCGTAAGCCCGAATTGAAACAGGACGGACACCTTGCGGCGGACCGTTTCGTCGCTGTCCCCAAAGTGGCGCAACACCGTTTCATCGAAATCGGGTTCCGGCACGCCAAACCGGCCTCGGCTTTCTGAGTGGCCGACGATGCAGTAGCGCACGCCGGCATCAACCAGCATGGCGGGCGAAATTTGACCGGTATAAGCGCCGCTCTGCTTCCAAAAGACGTCCTGGGCGGCCAAAGAGATCGTTGAGGCAGCCAGCTCTTGTCGAGCGGCGGCCAGTGCGGTAAAGGGAGGCGCCACCACCATCTCAACCCGATCGGACAGGTCGTCCGAGGAGACCAGCGGCAGCAGCTCGCGGATTAATTGAATGGCTTCCGGCTGGGTGCAGTTCATCTTCCAGTTACCGGCTATAATGGGTTTCCGAGGCAATGACCAATTCCTTTCTAATTCCGTAAAATCGGTTGACGCTAAACCGTCTCCATGAAGTTCGTCAGGCTCAACACGAACTCTCTGGCGGTGGCGTAAGAATCGGACGCAACGTGCTCGATGACGGCCGGGATGTCATCCGGGATCGCTTCGTGCACCGCATTTAGAAAGGCGGGGTAGTTTAACTTTCCCTCACCGGGACCCGGCAGGGCTGCCTCTCCGTCCGGCGGCATAATGCAGTCCTTTAGGTGAACGACGCCGGCAATTTGCGCCATCCGCCGTACGATGCGGGAGACCGCTTCGTCTCGCTTTTCATAACGGGCGGGCGTAATAAAATTGGGCGGATCGAGCACGAAGCGGACATGCTCGGCGACATCGGGCGGCAGGGTGCGGTAAAATCCGGTGCAGGCATCCTCCGTATCGAGCACGTGGGTCTGCCAGGGCTCGATCACCAGATAGTAGTGCCGGGCGCGAACTCCCCTTACAATCTCGACCAACCGATCCCGGAGCTGAGCTTTGCACTCGGGGCTGGAGTTTCGATCATCCGGCTCCAGCAGGGTGCCGGCGTGGGTCCCGCTCCACATCACAACACGTCGCGCGCCGATGACGTCCAGGTTTTGCAGCAGGACGTGCAGGTCATCTTGATTGACCCCCATCAAGCCGGCATCATCGGGACGCATGGGGTTCCAATAGCATCCCAGGCCAACCGGTCGCATATCGCGGTCAGCCATCTGGTTCGCGACGGCGGCCAGATCGTTGCGGGTAAAGCCGGACCAGAGAAAATTGATCTGGCACAGCGAAAAGTCGGCATCACGAGCCTGGTCGAGCACCGAATCCAGACCGGCCACCGAGCGTGTGGCCAGCATAACCCCGAGTTTCACGGCGCATTCCTCTTAGTTTTTTGTAATAATGACCGGTTCCACCGAGACGGGAACTGTAGACCGAACGATATTCGAGATAAAGCATTGTTTCTCCGCGCGGGCCGCCATTTCCTCTGCCAGTTGCTTTTCATTTGGGCTTGAAATGAAAATGGTCGGACGCAGGGTGATCTGGGTGAATACCAACGACCGATCCGGCTGCCGCTCCACTTGGCCGAAAGCATCCAGCTCCAGGTCGGGAGCGGCCAAACCCTTGCGTTCGTAGAGGAGAGCGAGCGTAATGGTATAGCAGGCGGAAACCGCGCTCAGCAGCAGCTCTTCCGGATTGGTGCGATGGGGTGTGCCGCCCATTTCGGCCGGCACGCCGTAGCTGATGGGGGCCGGCAAGCTGGTCTTTATGAGGCCTTCGCCGTCGCTGCCCCCGTTCAGGCGCGCGCAGACTTTGAACTGATATGTTAAACCGGGCATAGGGATCTCCTTGTTGCGGACGTTTTGTAATTTTATCACTGTTTTAGCATAAATAATTGTTACAGTAAACCCCGTCGTTTAATCTCAAGGTAGCGATTGACCAGCGAGGCGGAAAGCTCGTGGGCGGGGGCGTCCACCACTAAAATCCCTCTTCGGCGTAGGGCAGCCAGAGCCAGCTCCCGATCGGCGATGACCTGCAGCGCCACCCCTTTTTGATAGACATCCACCGGCGCTTGGGGTTCCGCGTCAACCGCCCTCAACACGTTGGTATCCATCGCGGTCACACAGCAAACCAGGTGTTGGGGCTGCATGGCGGCCAGCTCGATCACAGTGCGACGCGAGGAATCAGGATCCCATAAATCGGTGAAGACGACGATCAGCGAACGCTTGCGCCAATGGATGCGGAGATAGCTGGCCGCCAGATGGTACTCCGGCTCGGTAAGGCTCGCCCGGCTGTCATACAGCTCCTCCAGTATCCGATAGACCTGTGCGCGGCCGCGGTGGGGCGCCACATAGGAATGAATCGTATTGCTGAAGGCCAGCAATCCCACGTTATCATCCTGTAATGCGGCCACAAAAGCCAGCATCAAGGCGGCGTTCACCGCGTAATCCAGCTTGGCCACGCCGTCAATGGTGGCCAGCATCGTTCGGCCGACATCGAGCGCCAAGATCACGTTCTGGCTTCGCTCCAATTCGTACTGGCGAACGGTCAGCTTACCGCGGCGTGCCGATGCCTTCCAATCTATGCTGCGGTACTCATCATCGGGCAGGTAGTCACGCAGCGATTCAAATTCGCGTCCGGCGCCCTTTACACGGGATACGTGAATGCCCATTTGCTGAAGGCGGTCACGGCGGGCAAGCAGCGTAAATTTTTCGGTTTGCTGGAGGTTTGGATATACATCCACCTTCTGGTCGGCCGGGATGCGGAATTGGCGGACCAGCAAGCCTAGCGGCCCGGTAATCCGCAGATAGATGTTGCCGAATTGAAAATGGCCGCGCTCGGTTGGCACCGCGGTATAACGGCAGACCTTATCGGAGTGAGGCGCCAATTCCAGCTCAAAGGTGGTGTTTTCGCAATGAAAGGCAGCCGGCGGGACATCCCGGGCGATGAGATGCACGGAGCGTCGGCCGTGGTTGGTAAATAGCAGCGATACCGGGTTCGTCTCCGTCACCGAAAACCGCTCGTTGATGCGGCGGGAAACTACCAATAATTTTGGGTCATCGAACAGCAGATAGTCGGCGATCAGCAGGCTGATCAGCACTCCATCGAAGACGGCGCCCAGTGGAGCGAAGGCGGGAATAAATTCGGCCAAAAGAAAAAACACCGAACCTCCGGCAAATAGATAGAGCCATCGGCGGGTGAAGGTCATTGCGGGCTGCAGGCGTTTGCCAGAGCCTGCATCGGGGATAGCGGCGGGACATTCAATCGGCGGTTAAAACCAATTTGAATTAACGAGTGCATATTTTTTAAGAGTGTGGATAGAACGATCAGCGGTAGCAAAAAGCCGACTATCGGTAATTAACCGTCTATATCGGGAATTTTTTCGAGCTTTTCCAACTGAAAATGGAAGTCCAGCATCTCTTCGGCGCTGATGGGGCCCATCGTCGAGAATCGGTTCTCTTCTACCGGACTTAGTTCGGACAGCGAATCTTGGAGCAGCCCTTCCTCCCAATCCTCCTGCTTAATAAAGTGCTCCCCCAGCTTTTTGCAGCGGGAACAGCGGAACTTAATATAGACGTAGCTGGGGCCGAACTGCCTCACGTAATAGCCTCTCTGCATCACATCCCGCGCAAAAATTCGCTGGCCGCAGTTACACTTAATCGTGGATTTCATATCAACTCCCTCCCTGCCTCCAGCGTGCCTGCCTCGCACCGACAAGCACGCGACAAAGTCCAGCTTAAATCTGCTGTCAATCATCGCTCGCGTATTATAAATTATACCCGAACAACAGCGCTGCTTTCCCGATCTTGGGCC
This sequence comes from bacterium, assembly GCA_021842405.1. Lineage (GTDB taxonomy): Bacteria > Armatimonadota > Chthonomonadetes > Chthonomonadales > JAMCWF01 > JAMCWF01. Next base: position 2,346 of record JAKBZR010000067.1, on the reverse strand, counting down.
GGTGGGTAAGAGTTCAGTTCTACGGGAATAATTTTCGACAATGTTGGATGCACCCTCGGAAGGGGGAAAGGGGTAGGAGCGACCGGCCGGTTGCCCGATTTTCAGCCGGGTTCAAAAAATCAGCGTTGTTATATTGCCGGTGATGAAATGGAGAACCGTGATGCCTTTAAAGTCCCTAATCCCCATTTAGCACAGCTTCAGGGACTTCAAGCCACCCCCCCTCAATCATCAAAACACCAGCCACGCAGTCCATTTGGCCAATGGGCGCTAACACCATCAAATGATTGCGGCTACGGACGAAATCAGTCGTCCGGTTGATTGCCAACCACAATCCGCTCTCCTCATCGCAGCGGGCGAGCAAGGGCTGATTAATTTGAAACCGAATCATCGGTTGCCTCGTAGTGTAGTTGATAACTCGTGGGGAAGCGGGGAACAAAAGGATCGTTGCACTGTTGGAGTGGAGCGACGCCGATCTGGTTCAGCAAACGCTGACGGGCAAAATCACCGCCTATGATGAGCTGGTAAACCGCTATCACCGGCCGGTGTACCAGCTCGCCTACCGGATGCTGGATAATCGAGAGGACGCCTCCGATGTCACACAAGACGCCTTCCTGCGCGCATTTGCCGCATTGGGAAGCTATCGCCAGCACGCCAACTTCTTGACCTGGCTTTACAAAATCACCTCCAACGTCTGTATTGATCGCATTCGAGCCCGGCGAGGACTGCAGCCGGAATCGCTGGAGGCGGAGCGGGAGAAGGGTTTTGAGCCGGCCGCCGGCATGGAGAGCGACCCGGAGATGCTCTCGATCCGTGACGATCTGGAGGATGCGGTGGGCCGCGCCGTTCAATCGCTGCCCGATCGTTACCGGGTGGTGGTGGTGATGCGGTATCTGGAAGGGGTATCGGTGAACGAGATCGCCGCCCGCCTCGCGATTCCAAGCGGGACGGTCAAGACCCTGCTGTATCGGGCGCGCGAAATGCTGCGCTCTAAATTGCGCCCCCTCTTGGCTTTGGAGACGAAATGAGCTTTGAATTTCAACACGATAATCCGCTGGAGCTGCGCTGCCGACCGCATCAGGAGGCGATCCACCGCTTGCTGGACGGCGAATTGACCGAAATAGAACGCGAGCGGCTGACCGACCACCTGATGGCCTGCCGCCACTGCTCGCAGCGGTTTCTGGAGATGCGGCGCACGCTCCAGATGATCTCGCATGCGCCGGCGATTAATCCGCCTGCAGATCTCGCCGCCAATATCCAAAATGCGGTGCGAAGCCAAGCCGCCATCTCCAGCACACAGACCAACCATCACATCGCCCGCACCGTGACCCGGCCGGTAACAATCAGAAATGACGGTCTCGACGCGGTGCTGACGGTGCAAGAGCGACTCATCTTTTCGCTCTGCTTGCTGGCCGCAATGCTGGCGATATTGAAGATTCCACTCTTTGAAAGCGCCTTGGGCGGGCTTTGGTCGGTCATCTTGGCCACCTCCCAATTAATGTGGACCTACCTGACCGATATTCCAATTTTGGGCACCCTGCTGCAAATTACGGCGTCGGCGTTGGGCGGCGCATTTCATATCTTGTCGAATGCCTACAGTACGACCTTCTCCGGATTGACGCTGCTCGTCAACTTAATTCTGGATCTGGTGATCGTGCTGATCATTGGGCTGGCCATTCTGCAGGCTCGGCGGAGCGAGCGGGCGACCTATCGCTGAAGGGAATAACACAATGGGCCGAAATATCATTGATCATCAAAAAGCGGATTCACGATCCATTCATCCATTGATGAGATGGTTGGCGACCGGAGCCTGTGCCGTACTGCTCCTGTCAAGCGGTGCGGGTTCGATGGCTCAAACGGGCGGCTCGGCTGATTTCGTATTGCCAGCCGGCCAAACCTATCGGGGCGCGCTGGTGCTCTTTCAGCGGACGGCCGACATAGAAGGGATTGTGGAGGGGCAATTGGTGGCTATTGACAGTAGCGTTACGCTTGGGCCAACCGCGGTGGTGAAGGGGCGGGCCTTTATACTGGGCGATCAGCCGGTTCAAATAGCCTCCGGGGCTAAGATAAGGGGTTCGGTTCTCCGCTATCAAATCACACCGCCGAGCGCGCCTCAAGCCGCGGTCACCCAACCGGCGCCGGTGATCCCCGGACGGGTGATTCGTCCCGGATTGCTGAAACATCCCCTTAAGGCGTTGCGCCGCACCGAATCGGGCCGCCAGCGCTGGGTGAAAGGGCAGATCGCAATCACCTTACTGGCGATCTTGGCGGCGATGATCGGCCTGGTGGCTGCGCCGAAAGCGCTCACGAGGGTGACCGATACCATTCAGCGAGAGCCAACCCGAGCGC
>JAKBZR010000004.1:3661-80143 GCA_021842405.1 bacterium | reverse complement strand
CCAGGCTATCGACCGATTTATCGAGGCCTACAGCCAAGTCGCACATCCCTTTGAATGGAAGAAGGCAATTGTCCACCAGGGTCACCTTAAACATAATTATTCGGATTTATGCAAGTAAGTACTAGTGTTATGCACACAATATAGCTTGACATCAGAACGGTTGTATGGGGAGATATGGTATGAACTCAACCACATTCCAACAACCATTTTCAAATATGTAAAGAACCGTCATGTGCACTACACTAGAAAACATTCCCGTAAAATTGAACTGTTACTCAGAATTGCCCCTGTCGCCATTGGGCGGTAGCAATAGTGTCCTAAGAAGACCTATCCCGCTGATTGAATACCTCACCGGCAGCCGTCATTCCGTTCAGTGCGGCCGGAAACCCGGCGTAAACCGCCATTTGAAGGATCACCTCCATCACCTCCTCACGGCTGCAACCGACATTGAGGGCGCCATGAATATGCGATTTAAGCTGAGGGCGCGCATTGCCCATCGCGGTGAGGGCCGCCACTGTAATCAGCTCGCGGGTCTTCAGTTCGAGGCCCGAACGAGAGTAGATATCGCCGAAGGGGAACTCCTTAATATAGCGAACCAGATCGGGGCAAACGGCCTCGAGATCGCTCATCACCCTCGCCCCTTCGTTGCCATATATTTCACTGAGGATATTGTCACCTCGTTGATAACGCTCACTCTCCATCGCAACCCCTCCTTCCTCATAATTTGATTCAAGTCCGGCGGCCGCTACACCACCGTTTCACTGTCTTCCTCACCTGCCCCACCTTCCGATTTCCCTTCCTCTTCCTCAATATACTGCTCAAACTCGTCTTCGAGGTCTTCGCCCAGCTCTTTTCCCATTTCCCGCACCCATTTTCGCATCGTCCTTGGGTCCTCAATATCACCGATTGACTCGGGATCAGTCATCCGCTCAAGGGCCTCATCTTCGTTGTATCCGCGTGAAAATCGGGAAATTTGCTTGGTGAGCCGATTCGAGCCGCATCTTGGACATTGGGGCGGTTTGGGTTGAGCAACCATACCGACCAGTGCGCTGAAACGCCGATTGCAATCATTACAGATAAACTCAAAGATAGGCATCCCGGAACCTCCTCCATTCTTGATTGGATTTACAAATGATTGGTCATCAGTTGCTGCCGTTCCAGCATTTTATCGGCCAGCAGCCAATACAGCGCCGAAAACAGCGGCTTCCACCGGTGCATCCCCTCCGCCAAAGCCGCATCAGGCTCTTCTCGATGATGAACGGGGTTGAAGATATCGGCCTGAGATAGATCGTCAACGATACCCAACGCAACCGCTGCCGCTGCCGCCGCACCGCAACTGGTCGCCTCTCGCTGGTGAGTCATAACCAGCAGCGACCGCTGAAAGGCAGCCGCCATCATCCGCCGCCACAGATCACTACGGGCGCCTCCGCCAATTACCCGAATGTCCTCTTTATCTATGAGCCCCTGGTCATGAAATGCATCGAGAACGGTTGACAGTGCAAAAACGACCCCCTCCAGCACCGCCCGCGCCAGATGTTGCCGCTGATGGTCGGAAGTCAGTCCAAAAAACAGCCCGCAAGCACGTTCGTTCCAGATCGGCGAGCGCTCGCCCTGCAGATAAGGGAGGAAGAGCAAACCGCGCGAACCCGGTTCTGCCTGGCCGGCCAGGATATCCAACTGGTGGTAGGGATCTCCATCGGTCACCGAACCGAGGCCGATGGCATCGAGAAACCATTCCACGCTGCTGCCCGCCGACTGCACCGTTCCATAAGCCACATAAAAATCGGGGGACAGCGAGCAGAAAGCGGTCAGGCGCATCTTGGGATCGGGCTGCAGACCGGCCGTTAAGGTGGCGAGCCAAGCAGTGCCGCCGAGGTAGAGGTAGGCGTCTCCCGGCTTAACCGCGCCTGCGCCTTGGGTGGCGCAGGCTCCGTCACCACCTCCCAACACGACCGGCACATCAGCCGAAAATCCGGTCTCTCGGGATGCCTCCGGTGTCACCTTGCCGATGATGGTGGTCGAAGGGATGACTGCCGGCATCATCCGCAGCGGAACGCCGGCCGCTTTCAGTAACTCACCTGACCAGACGTTCCGCTTAAGGTCGAAACAGGAAGTCAGCGATGCGTCCGAGCGATCGGTAATGCCCCAGCAACCGGTTAGGCGGCCGGCGATATAGTCCTTGGCCTGTAGAAACCATCGGGTACGGGCGAAGAGGTCCGACTCATGCTGGCGGTACCAAAGCATTTTGCTGATTGAGAAATAGGGTTCGAGGCGGTTGCCGGTAATTTGATAAGCGGTCTCATCCCCAATCCGAGCGACAAGCTGACTGGTTTGTTCCCCGCTCCTCCGATCGGCATGAATCATTGCGTATCGGAGCGGCTCGCCATGTGCATCCACCGGAAGGCAACTGTTCATAATTCCGCAGCACGCTACCGCTCCGAGACGATGAAAGGCTGACGGGTAATCAATTTTAAGCAGTTGAGAGGTTTTGCAGACCGCTTGCCACCAGCTTTCGGGATCCTGCTCGGCGCCGCCGTTCTCAACCCTAAGGGTGGGATACCCGCTGAACCGCTGGCCGATGAATCGACCGTCGGATTCAAAGAGCGCGGTCTTGCATCCGGTTGTGCCGATATCGAATGCAAGTATGACAGGATCATCGTGAGGTCCCATTGCAGCGATAATTCCAGTATCAGGTACAGAGTTGGCGCTTAAGAGTACGCTGAAAAATACGGTAACACCCACCAGTCGTCATTCCGGGGCCGCGAAGCGGAACCCGGAATCCAGCAAATTTTCTATCTGAAACCCGAACACCTCGTAATCTTGTCATTGCGAGCGACCACAGGGAGCGAAGCAATCCCCTTCGGCAATGAGGAGATTGCTTCGTCGCCGCTTCGCGGCTTCTCGCAATGACTGGATGACGTCAGTATTTCTGCCCACCGGTATGGTAGTTCTGGATTCCCGCCATCCACTCCACTGGAGTGGAGCCATGCGGGAATGACGAAGCGACGGGCTCCTGCGACTTTTTCAACGACCTATTAAAGTCCAAGCTCACTCGGAGGGTCGGATCTCATTTTCGTGTGGGTGTTGATTTTGGAATCCGCATAGGCGACCGTTGGGAGATGTTCCATATAAGCCACTGTTTGGCGCACCCATCCGACATTGCCGTGCTTGGCTTCCCAGAGAACCGCTTGCGCCAATCTCCGCTGTTCGCCATTGAGATCGTCCCGCTTCAGGCGGCTGATTAATGATACCACTGCCTCCACTCTCCACATCGGGCTGGGATCATCTTGGGCGGTAATTGCGGACATCTCGACATCATCCAGATCGGCATATTTCAGCCGCTCAGCCATCAGTGCGCTGTCCACGATATTCGCCAGCCGGTTATACCGTTTCAGTTCACCGGCCGTGCCGTGCTTTCGCAGCAGGTGGACAAGGTAGTGCAAGCCGTTGCGGGTTATGTCAAAGCCAAGCTCAAGCTGGGATAGGGAACCCGGATTTTCTTGAAGATGGGCGCCCATCCTTATGACCGCCAGATCAATGCGTTTGGCGGCTGCGTATTCGCCATGCTTTTCATCGGTAAGGCCTCGATTCATTGCGACCTGTGCCAGTGAGCGCATTGGAGTGATGAATGATGGCTGCTGAAAGGGATCGGCGTATCGTTGAAAGGAGATGCGCCGGGTTGTCCGGAGATGGGTATACCGAACGGCGGCATATCGTATAAATGCAAACTCCGGCCGATTATGCCACAGAACGTAAAAGTTGCAATGGCGTTGACCGGCGCCGGTTAAAATGTCAACCAGCTCTGCTTGAGTGATGGGGGGCTCATGGATATAGGTGCGTAAAGCCCGATCAAAAAGATAGGGCTGCCGCTGTTTATTGTAAGCGTTGAGCGCACGAATATAGAAAACCGCCGCATCGCGTTTTCCGCTTGCCGGTTTTAAAATCGGTTGGATCATCGTGCGATTAAGTCGCATCAGACCGCTGGTTATTTTAATATTTGGGTCATAGATCGGTATGTCGGTAGCCAGCCCTTCGGATACCATGGCCTGGTTGAGGCGAGCGTTGAGACGCGCCAATTCGGACATATCGCTTGCTTTTGCACTTTTCAGTGAATTGAACCGCTGCATACGCAGGCATAGAAAGCAAATCACGAGCACAATGATAACGCCAAAGGCAAGCGCGTAAATTCGATCAAGACGAAAATGAGACAACGAAACCTCCACCTTACCGAGGGATTTTATGGATTCAGTGAATCATACCGAAATAATGGGCAATTTCAGTCTGTTTTCCTATTATTCTGGCAAAAATAGCTCAAATTTCTATTCTGAAGAGGTTGTTGAAAAAGTCGCCGGAGCCCGCCGCAACGCCCTCTGAAGGATGCTATACTGGAATCTAAATCGTTCGCTCTTAATTACGGTACCCAGCACTGGTGTTTTCAAGTTCATAAATCACAGGAGGCACCTCACTCGAAATGCCGCAGTTTAAGAAGCATTTTACACCGGCCGAGGTGCGAAAAATGCTTCCGCAGTTGCGCAAAATCGGCGCCAGAGCGCAAGAACTAGTGCACATAATTCAAGCTCAGCAATCCGAAATCAATCAAGCCATGAAACGAGTGTCCGGTAACGGCCACCAGCCGGCTGGATTAGAAGTGCTGGAGCCGCTCTCCGAAATGCAGAAAATTATCAACGACCTCCAAAAAGCAGGAATTCTTTTAAAGGACCCAGTTCGCGGGCTTTTCGACTTTCCAACCATCCTGAACGGGGAAGAGGTGCTGCTTTGCTGGGAGCTTAGCGAAGAGGATCTCGGATTTTGGCACTCGGTGGAAGAGGGGTTTGCCGGGCGCAAGCCCCTCTAAAATTGGCGTCCGGCCAATCGAAACTAAAATGGCCGGACACGCTGGTGTTACCCGATCCGTTTGTTCACCGCATCCCAATCAATGACGTTGAAGAAGGCGTCAATGTATTTGGCGCGCGCGGTCTGGAAATCGTAGTAGTAGGCATGCTCATAGGTGTCCAACGCCAATACCGGCTTTGCATGCCAAATCGGGAAGGTGTTTTGAGCATCCCCGATATAGTTGAACGCGGTGCCATTGTCAATATCCACCGCCAGCCATACCCAACCCCGGGCCGCAATGCCGGTCGCCTTCAGGTCTTGCTTCCAGCGCTCGAAAGAGCCGAAGTTGCGGTTGATCAGCTCGGCGACGGCTCCGGATGGCATGCCGCCGCTACCGCCGATATTATCAAAATACAGCTCGTGGTTTTTTACACCGCCCAGCGCGAAGGTATACTCTACCTTGAGCACGCGGATCTCGCTGTAGGTTTGATTTGCCTTGGCCGGATCAAGGTCAACTTCCTCCAATTTGGTTCGGATCTCGTTGGCCTTGTTGACGTAGCCTTTATAGAGCAGATAGTGTTGGTCGTGAGTCAGTCGTGAAATGCCTGCCGATTCGGTGTTGTAGACCTTTTGTGGGAGTGGTTTTGCTTCGATTAACGGTGCCATCGTGGGGTCCTTTCCTGCCCATATCGGGACAATTGTTTATTTAACGAGTCTTTCTATTTTTTACGCTAATAAATTTTACCCTCCGATACCAATATCAAGTCAAGGATAATGTATCTTTTACCTTAAGAGATTCATCGCCTGAATCAGATTTTATAGGTCCTATAAGTCATATATGTCCTATAAGATAATATCAAAAGATTATCTGGAGCTTTGGAGGCGGATTTATTTGACAAAATTGTACCTTGGTGTGGATGGCGGCCAAACCACCACCGCCGCCGTGATCGCCGATTCGACCGGCCGTCTGCTCAGCGCAGGAGTTGGAGGACCGGCTAATCACATTCATGAACCGGGCGGGCCGGAACGAGTGAAAGGCTCCCTCCGGGATGCGATTGAAACGGCGGCGCGCGCATGCGGTTTGGCCGATCCCACCTTCGAGGTCGCCTACCTTGGCATGACCGGCGGCACCGAGTTGATGGCCCAGATTTGTCGTGAGGTGGTGCCGGCTCACAAAGTGCAACTGGGCCACGATTCGTTGATCGCTCTTCATTCGGTGACCTTCGGCAAGCCGGGCGTCGTGGTGATTGCGGGAACAGGCAGCGTGGCTTGGGGCCGAAACGCTCGTGGAGAGACCTCCGCCGCCGGCGGTTGGGGCTATCTGCTGGGCGATGAGGGCAGTGGATATTGGATTGCAATCGAGGGATTGAGGGCGGCCTGCAAAGCGGAAGACGGCCGATCCGATCCCAACACCCTCCGAGACGGCATTCTCAAACGATTAGGCGCAAACAGTATGTCGGAGGTGCATCAGCGGGTCTACTCGATGCAGTTAGGCCGTCCTGAAATTGCGGCGCTTGCAGTTGCGGTGGGAGATGCGGCAGCCCTCGGGGATCGAGCGGCGCGCGAAATTTTGCGGCTGGCCGGAATCGAATTAGGCCATGCAGCCGGTGTGGTGGTGCGGCGGCTTTTTCCACCTAAAGCACCAGTGGAAGTCGGCACCGTAGGCGGTGTGTTTCGTGCCGGCGCGCAAATAATGACCCCCTTTCGACGATCCCTGCACCGCCTCGCTCCAGCCGCCGTTATCCGATCGCCACAAGTGCCCTCCGCGGTGGCCGCCGTTTTGCTGGCCCTGGCCGAAGATGGCATTGCCACCAGCGATGACATTGTCCGCAACGCCGTTTCATCCACTGCCGCGCTTGAGCTGATTAAGCGCTGAGTGGTGGTTGAAAAAGCTGCTGAAGCCTGCCGTTTCGTCATTCCCGCGAAAGGGTGAAGCTCGTCAATACGTGATCAATATTTTCAATCAATCGGAAAGGATATTTCAAATTGCTCGACTTGAAATGTTTAAAGGGAGGATTGATCGTTTCTTGCCAGGCCGGGTCGGAGAGCCCACTGGCAAAACCCGAAATTTTAGCGGCTATGGCCTGGGTCGGCGAGCGGGCGGGTGCGGTTGGAATTCGTGCGAACGGGCCGGCCAACGTTTCAGTCATCGCGGCAGCGGTAACCGTGCCGATCATTGGAATTTATAAGCTCGATGTCCCCGATTACGAGGTCTACATCACGCCCACCTTCAAGGAGGCTTCTGAGGTTGTGGCCGCCGGCGCCTCCATCATCGCGCTGGATGCAACTGATCGGCCTCGCCCCGGTCCCGACGATACCCGCCGACTGATCGCCCGCATTCACGATGAGCTGGGCGTTCGGGTGATGGCCGACATTTCCACCTTAGCCGAAGGTGTGGCCGCCGCCGAGGCGGGCGCCGATATCGTGGCCTCAACCATGAGCGGGTATACCCCCTACACCACCGATCGCCGCAACATCGCCGGGCCGGATTTAGAGCTGATCCGGGAGCTCGCGAACCGGGTGGAGGTTCCGGTCATCTGTGAGGGGCGGGTGCATCGGCCCGAGGAGGCACGGGCGGCGCTGGAAGCGGGGGCCTATGCGGTGGTGGTTGGAACCGCCATTACCGCCACCGGTTGGATCGCGGAGCAGTATGTCAAGGTGATGAAAGGAAATGGATAGTCTCCTTTCACCGCCGAGCGTAGCCGCCTATTTCCACAACTGTACGCTCCAGGTTAAAACCGTATAGCCGTAACAGTGGTGCTGCGAATCGTTGGAAAGATAAACAGCCGGGTTGATCTGCAGGCTCGGAGTGATGTTGTAGGTGAATCCGGCGGTAGTGAAATTTCCAGAGCCGCTGAGATAATCGAACTGGATGACCAGGTTGGGTCTGGTTTGGTATCCCCACCCCAAAATTAACTGATACTGCTTACCGGCATGCAGAACGCCGGCCATCCATTCATCCTTCCCCTGGTAGTAACCGGCCTCTAAGAATGGCTCCGGGCCGGAACCGCCCACCGCCTGATTTTGCCACCCAAGAAAACCCACCGATAGCAAAAAAGGCGGCTTTTGGACCACCCCAAATTCTGCGTTGAGAATAGTTTGAGGCGGCGAAAAGCCCTGAAAGACGGCGACCTCAAACCGCTTCGTCAGGCCAAGCTCCCACTGCAATTCGTTGGAATTACCGATATGAGTATCCTGCTCTTGAAAACTAAGGGTCAAAACCCCTTTTGGTTGAATATCGGGAGTTACGATTTGATTGAGGCCTTTTGTCGTTCCCCAAGCCGATTGGGCCGCACCGGCGGCGACGATGATAAGCCAGCAAACGCAAAATCCCCTTTTGACGCGCACTGCCATCCTCCAATAATATTGGGTGTATTAAATCCGTGATTGATTGTACCTCTGGAGGGTGGCGCCAGGAATTCACCCCCTTCGGAATGAGTATAATAGAGCAGATATACAATCTTGCGAGCTAACCGGAATGACGTGGGCATATCTCAGCATCGGATCAAATCTAGGTGACCGGCTGCACTTCCTGCGCGAGGCATTAGAGCGCCTTGAAGCGCATGGCGTCACCGTAAGCTCGCGCTCCGGAATCTACGAAACCGATCCGGTTGGAGAAACCCCGAAGCCAGTCCCCCACTACTTGAACGCGGTGATTGAGGTGGAGTGGAATGGCACCTCATCCGACCTGCTCAGGGTTTGCCAAGAGGTGGAGTTTGAATGCGGCCGCCAACCCACCTTTCGTTGGGGACCCCGCACACTTGACATTGACCTGTTATTGCTTGATAATGAAACGACCCACACTGATTTCGTGGAGGTGCCGCATCCCCGGCTCACGGAGCGCGCATTTGTACTGATCCCGCTGCTGGAACTTCACCCTGACTTGAAATTGCCCAATGGGTGTCCGGTCCGTACCTTCTTAGATGACGAGATGCTGAAGCAGCAAGAAGTCCGACCTTATGAGTGCCACTGGTAAACGCAATGCCACTTTTTCGATATGAAGCAACCGATGTCAACGGTAAGACGGTTCGAGGCTCGATGGAGGCGGAAAACGAACAGATGGTCAACTCACGACTGAACCATCTCGGTTATCGCCCATTGACCGTCATCACCCCACCGTCCTCCACCTCTCATAAGAACAAGCCAGCTCACCCAAGCAATAAACAGCGCCTCGACGTATGGGCGCCGCGGGTCGGGTTGAAGGACCAGGCGCTCTTTTATCGGCAATTCTCCTCCCTTATTCGTGCCGGAATCACCCTATACCAAGCGTTAGACAATCTGGCGCCCCGGCTGGGTTCACTGAAATTGCGGGAGATCACCCACCAGATGAGCCAAACCGCGCAGGAGGGTGGCTCAATCTCCGAGGTGATGCAGGAGTATCCGTCTATCTTTCCACCTCACGTTGTCGGGGCGGTGCGCGCCGGTGAATTAGGCGGCTTCCTCGATATCGTATTGGATGAGATCGCCACCGACATCGAGCAGGAGATTGCCCTTCGGCGCGGCCTTTGGCTGCCAAAATCCTTATTCGTGCAGGGCTTTATCGGCCTATTCATCATTCAACCCGTCTTCCCATACTTATGGCCGAAAGACAACTTTTCACTTTTCCTAAAAATGGTGCTGTTTCGCAATATTCCCTTGCTGGTGCTCTCCTTTCTGGTTTACCACTTGATCGTCCGAATTTGGATGTCTCCTGGCAACGCCTGGCGAAAGGATGTATGGACTTTAAAGATACCGGTGGTCGGCAATCTAGTGCGCCAAAAGTCACTGGCCAGCTTTATCCGAATGCTTCGACGACTCTATCACGCCGGTCTACCTCCCCATACCGCCTGGGGAGGCGCCACCGCGGTTGCCGCCAACTCTCAAATCCGAAAAAAACTATCTGAAGCGGAACAGCTCATCAAAAACAACGTCCCCATTCACGAAGCGTTCGCCCAGACCCAGTTGTTCAGCACCGAGGCGGAACAATTGCTGGCCACTGGCGTGCAATCCGGGGAGGTTATTGAGATGCTGGACCGGATCGCCGAGTACTATCAGGAGAATGTAAATCAGGCTTTCGGCCAGGCCCGCTTTTGGATGATGCGTCTGGGCATCAATGGCTTCTTGATAACCGGCGGCGCTGCGCTCATTTACCTGGTCTATTACTACTTTTATTTCACCATGCACTTCACCGATAACTGGGTAAAATAATCATCTGAGGTGATTGCCATGCCGGAATTCCAGTACACTGCACGCGACCAGGCCGGACAGCCCGTTCAAGGCAAGGTGGAGGCCATCAACTCCGCTTTTGCAGCCGGTAAGATACGGAACCTGGGATATATCCCCGAACGAATCCGCCCGATTGAGCTGGCGCCCCAAAGCGTCCACACCCGCCAGGGTCCAATCCGCAGCGTCATGAAGCCGATCACCTCCGGCGTCCCACTGACACAATTGGCCGTCTTCTACCGCCAGTTTGCCACCTTAATTAACGCCGGCCTTCCGCTTTACCAATCGCTGGTATCGCTTGAGTCCCAAACCCGAAATGACCGGCTGCGCCAAGTATTGAAGCAGTGTCAGGTTAAAGTGCAGCAAGGTGGGCAGCTTTCGGAGGTTTTTGCGGAGTATCCGTGGATTTTCAGCGAGCTTCAGCTCGAGATGATCCGAGCGGGAGAGCATGCCGGCGCCTTGGAGCAGATGTTGACCCGTATCGCCGACTACCTAGAGCAAGAGATCGGCCTGCGCCGATTGATCAGCCGAGTCACCCTGTACCCTAAACTAGTTCTGCTCTTTGCGCTCTTCGTGATCGGGCGCTCCATCTTTTCGACCACTCCCATGCCCGCCATCTCACTGCTCATCATCAGCATGATAAAGCCAAACACCGGCTATACCATTTGGAATTACCTCAACGACACCCTCTTTTTCGGCCTCGAGATTGCGGCGGTTATCTATGGGATCATCCTGATGTTCCGGTTGTTGACCGGCAGCTCCGACGCCTTTTACGAGCGGTATGAGCGTTTCAAATTCTCCCTGCCCGGCATTGGAAAGGTATCCCGCCAGTTCGCGCTGGCCAAGTTTGGGCAAGCCTTCAGTGCGCTTTACGCCGCCGGTATGCCGCTGCAAAAGGCGATCCAAATATCGGGCCGCGCCAGTGGAAGCCGGATTTTTATGCATGCCACCGAGCGCGCTACCCTCGATACCCAGCAGGGAACGCCGCTATCCCACGCGCTGGCGCAAACCGGGGCGTTTCCTTCCATCACCCTCGATATGCTGCGCACCGGTGAGATGACCGGAAACTTGGACGCGATGATGACCAAGATGGCGGAATATCTTCACGCTGAGGCGGAGGCGCGATCCAACCAGTTCGCTCACATCTTCGGTGCATTTGTGTATACGCTGGTGGCGATCTTGGTCGCCTACACCGTCATCAACTTCTATACCGGCTACTTCGGTAGCATAATGAGCGCGGGTCACTGATATCTCCCTAATCACGTAGTTCGATGACCCATCGAGGAATGATCTCCGTTTTGCGGAAAATAACAAGTGAACCGGCAAATCCCCTCCCCCGCTTACGGGGGAGGGTTAGGGTGGGGGTGCATCCAATATGGTCGTAAATGATTCCCACAGAACTGAACTCTTACGGAGCAGTCAATCTTTCTCCTGAGAGGATATAATATCGGGTATATGAGGCAACCACTATCATCTCAAAATACTGAAAAGACCCTGCCCGGCTACTGCATCCTCACCTGGGGTTGCCAGATGAACGAGGAGGATTCGGAGCAGTTGGCGCTGCAGATGGAGTCGCTCGGCTATACAACTGTCGAAAATCCGGAGCACGCTGACGTGGTGATCCTGAACACCTGCTCGGTGCGCTCAAAGCCGGAAGAGAAGGTCTATAGCAAGCTGGGCGAGCTTCGCGAGTTGAAGCGAAACCGGCCCGATCTCATCGTGGCGGTATGCGGCTGTATGGCACAAATTGAGAGCGAAGCGATTCGGCGGCGCGCGCCGTTCGTGGATGTCATTTCGGGCACCGGCAATGTGGGAGCGGTTGGCAGCCTCATTCAGGCCGCCCGAAGCCGCCGGCATGACCCCACCTCACAAGCGCCGATCATAGCGCTCGACCTGCCCGCCCGAAAGGGCGCCATCGTCACTGATGTTCCGGCACGAAATATTTACCGGCGTCCCAAATTAAAGGCCTTTGTGCCGATTTCCTACGGCTGCGATAAATTTTGCACGTTTTGCGTGGTTCCGCTCACCCGCGGGCGCGAGCGCAGCCGGCCGGAGGCCGATATCGTACAGGAAATCACCAAGCTTGCCGAGATGGGCACGAAAGAGGTCACTTTGCTCGGCCAGACCGTCAACTCTTACGGTAAGAATCTGGCGACAGGCCGCACCACCTTCGCCCATCTGCTTAGGCTGATTGATCGCGTTTCAGGCATCGAGCGCGTTCGGTTCACATCACCCTATCCCCGCGATTTTTCCGATGATCTGATCGAGGCGATTGCGAGTCTCCCGACCGTCTGCGAGCACGTGCATCTTCCGCTGCAGGTCGCCGATGACGAGCTACTGCTCGACATGCATCGTGGCTATACCGTCAGCGAGTATCGGCGGGTGTTGGATCGGCTGCGGGATCAGGTGCCGGGCATTTCCATCACAACCGACCTGATGCTGGGCTACCCGGGCGAAACGGAGCCGCAGTTTCGTAACACAATGGATTTTGTGTCCGAAGCCCGCTTCGATTCCGCCTTTATGTTTGCCTACAGCCCGCGGCCCGGCACCCGCGCGGCGAGCCGATCCGATCAGGTGCCGCAGGAGATCAAGCTGCGACGTCTGGCAGAGCTGATCGCGCTGCAGAATGAAATTACAACCGCTACAAACCGCGCCCACGTGGGCGAAATGTTGGAGGTGCTGGTTGAGGGCAGAAGCCCAAAAGATCCAGCAAAGCTGAGCGGTCTGACTCGAAACTTTAAAACGGTCAACTTCGAGGCTCCGCCCCAACTGATCGGTAAAATGGTTCGGGTTCAAATTACCGAGGGGCACCTCTGGGGATTTAGTGGCCGGTTGGCCCGACCCAGCGCTCAGGAGCAAATCCAAACGCTTCTGCAAATTGGTCGCCGGGAAGCAGGAACTTTAGCAACCAGCGTCGAATAGCTTTCATAATGGGCGCGTTCGTAACTCAGGAGAGAGCGCGCCGGCTATCCCATCACTAAGGAGGACAACTTCAGTGAAATTGGCTCGTTTGCTGGCAGTGGGGATAATTTTAAGCGCGCTGCCGATCGCCGCCCTTGGACAGGAACATTATAGCAACCTCCAACGGAACTGGATTCTGCATGTGGGAACCTTCGTTCCCCAAAACTCCGGTGCCCGCCGGGCGGTCGGTGATTTCTGGTTTGACGTGGGTGCCGAACACCCATTCATGCAGACCGGTCGTATTTTAGGCACCGTATCCATCGAATACTATGGTGATAGCGGCGTTTACAATATCCCGATGATGTTAAATGCTATCACTCAAACGAAACGCTTTCGGTTTGGAGTAGGAATGGGAATCGGTCTCGGTCGCCAAGTGGATGGAGCCAGTACATCCGGCGTCGCATACAATGTGCTGGCCGGCGTCGTGCTCAAGGAGGCGCCTAATCCGATCACTTTCGATCTGCGTTACATCGGGATGACGACCGCAAACAATGATCTCAATGGATTGAGTATGACCTTCGGCTTTCAGTTTTAACCATTCGGATTGCTAAGAGGGAGCGGCTTGTAATGGCCACTTCCTCTGCTCCACTGTTACGATTAAAATTTGAATGTCGGCCGGTGTCACTCCTGGTATCCGCGAAGCCTGCCCGATTGACACCGGTCTGACTTTCGAAAGCTTGTCCCGCCCCTCCATCGAGAGCGCATTCATCCGGTGGTAGTCCAAATTGACGGGCAGCTCCAGTCCTTCCAATTTGCTCGCCTGACTTACCTGCGCCTGTTGTCGCGCAATATATCCCTCATATTTCACCTGTATCTCAACCTGGCGAGCCACTTCCTTAGATATCGGCACTGGCGCTGGTGAAAATTGAGCGATCCAATCGTAGTTGATTTGTGGTCGGCGCAATATCTCCAGCAGAGAAACCTTGGTATTGACCGACTCGGTGCCCAGCGCTTTCAACCGCTCGTTATCTCGAGGCGTGATGCCGATTCCGGCCAGGCGCTTCAGCTCCGCGTCAATCGCCGATCTTTTCACCTCGAAACGCTCCCAACGCTCATCGTCTACCACTCCGACCCGGCGGCCGATCGGCGTCAGCCTTAGGTCGGCGTTATCGTGGCGCAGCAACAGCCGGTACTCGGCACGCGAGGTCAGCATTCGATAGGGATCCTGCACCCCCTTCGTAACCAGATCATCAATCATCACTCCGGCGTAACCGCTCCCTCGATCTAAAATAACCGACTTACGCCCTAAAACGAAGCACGCCGCATTGACGCCGGCGACCCAGCCCTGCGCCGCCGCCTCCTCGTAGCCGGATGTGCCGTTGATCTGGCCGGCCAGATAAAGCCCCTCCACTCCCCTCACCTTGAGCGAGCGATCGAGTTGATCGGGGTAAACCATATCGTACTCCACCGCATAGCCGGGCCGAATCATGCGAACGCTCGCCAATCCCGGCAGTGTACGTAAAAACTCAATCTGCACATCGGCTGGCAGGCTGGTGGACATTCCTTGTACGTATATAGAAGGGCTGTCCCACTCCTCTTGCTCCAGAAAAACGGGGTGCGAGGCTTTATCGGCAAAACGCACGATCTTATCCTCGATACTGGGGCAATAGCGAGGCCCGATGCCCGATATCTGCCCCCCATACATGGCGGATCGGTGCAGGTTTTGCCGAATGATCCGGTGCGTTATTTCATTGGTATGAGTTTGCCAGCACGACAGCAGCATCGGTCGTTCACCGGACCGATGCTCCCAGCCGAGCGGTAAGGACATCCCCTCATGTAAGAATGAGAACGGCGGGCATTCCAGGTCGGAGGGAATCGCCTCCACCTCCTTGAAATCCAAACTCGCTTTGTCAATTCGGGGCGTGGTTCCGGTCTTAAAACGGCCGAGCTTGATCCCTAAACGCATCAGCTCACCGGACAGACCGACCGCCGCCGCCTCACCATACCGGCCGCCGACCGTCTTCTGATGGCCGCAGTGCATCAGGCCGTTTAAGAAGGTGCCGGTCGTGATCACAACGGCGCCGGCTCGCCGGACTTGGCCATCGCTGGTGATGACGCCGATCACCCGCCCGCCGGAACGAGTGCCGTTGCTATCCTCGGTCAGCAAACGATCCACCGTCCCGCGTACCAGCTCAAGCCCTTCCGTCATTTCCAGCCGGCGGCGCATTTCAACCGGATACAACGATTTATCGGCGTGCGCCCGCAATGTTTGAACCGCCGGGCCCTTCCCGGTCCCCACAAATCGAATGTGGGTCAGCGCGTGATCGGTCACGATGCCCATCAGGCCGCCCAGCGCATCAACTTCCCGTGCCAGGTGGCCTTTTGCCGGGCCACCGATCGAGCAGTTGCATGGCATATGGCCGATCCGGTCCAGATCCATGGTGATCAACACCGTCCGGCAGCCCAACCGGGCGGAGGCATACGCCGCTTCACAGCCGGCATGTCCGCCGCCGATTACGATAACATCCGCGTCAAGATTGTTTAGCATAATTAGAATTATAGCATCCTCATTCCGCTGCGATGAATTGCGGCAGGAGATTCCCTCTTACTTTGCGAAACTTACTCCAGCAACTTGATCTTGATAAGGAGACCGCTGGATGTCCGCCAACAGGAGCGCTTGGCTTAAACCGAAGGAGCTTTGCAATTTCCAATATCTGGCCCGATTACTTAACCTGCTCGCCGTTCTTCTCATCTTCACGATAAGCCCAATCATCGCCCGCGCGTCGGCGCTGCCGGCCAAACCGGATGACATCACCCTTTTTACCATTAACGAATTTGATAATGACCCAACCGCGCTTCAGCTCAGCACCGAAGTTCCCTCACAGGATTGGGTTCGCGCATGGTTCAAGTGGGCTAACGCACCGGATCTGAAAGGTCTCGGCTATATGGTCAAGCTGGCGCACCAGCACGGCGCCCTGTTTGGTGGAGGGGTGACCTGCTCCGCCCTCTACCCGCACGAAAACGGCATCACCACCGCTCAATTTATGGATATGACCACGCGGGATCCATACGGCCACCTCTATAAGGTGGCCAACAGTTGGTACCACGGCTCGCTTGAAAATCCGGCCTACCGCCGATATGTGCTGAAATGGGCGGAACAGCAGATTGACGCGGGCGTGGACACCCTCTTCATGGATGAGGTAAACGGCGCCTACTCCACCCATGAAGGCTTTGATCCATACGGTTTAGCCGCCTTTCGAGCCTATCTTATCCGCCGCTACGTTCAGGGACAGCACTGGTCAATCGCCGATCCGCGCTGGACATCCCAATTTCACATAGATTTTGATGATGCCGCCGAGTGCCCCGACCACACCATGAGCACTTTTGATTACGCCGCCTATTTGACAAAAAACGGATGGGCTGACCATCCCAGTCAAGGCGCCAATCCGCTCGCACCGATATGGGGGGAGCCAAACGCCATCATCGGCAACTCCTATTCCGCAAATCGGAATAACAAGGTTTGGCACTACTGGGTCACTCATATCCGCGCCTATGCAAAGGCACATCATCGCCGGGTATGGATTGCAGCCAACGGCTTAAACCGCTGGGTGGATTACCAAATTATCGGCTGCCCCTGGAATATGCCTTTTGATGCCGGTAATCATTTCTTATGTACCGGATCCAATCTGCCCTATTGGCGTGCTGCCACTATCCAAAGCCGCAAGCTGATGGGCGGCCGCAATGTTCCGATCATGACCTTTCATGATTGGGGCGTCGGCATGCCCTGGATGAACTTGACCTCCGCCGAACGGGTTGCCTGGCTGAACGCCTATGCGCCGGAAGTCTTCGCCGCCGGCCTCTTTTTCGCTTATCCGGTTCACGGACCCTTCGGCTGTGACGCCGCCGCCAACGGCACGCTGGCCACCATTCAAAAGCAGGCCCGGTTTGTTTTATCCATCGCACCGCTGCTTCACCACGTAGAATGGCAGGATCAAGCAGCATCTCGCTACTCCGGAACGGCGGAAACAGTCATTGAGGGTCAGCCTGCGCAACGACGCCTGATCATCCATCTGATCAATCGGGACTACAACGGCTTAAACCCGGTTCCGCAAACCGATCAGCGATTGCAAGTTGCACTGGCGGTTCGGCCGAAATCGGTCACGATCCATAACGCCGATACCGGCAGAACGATCAGCGCGAGATGGAGCTATAGCCCCTCTCATCCCTTGAAAAACCATCGCAACGGCGGCACGCTGACCATTAATATCCCCTCGCTCGTTACATGGGATGTCGTGCAGATTAATGTGCCTGTATGGCGCCGCCTTCCTTATCCAACCGTTGTAACGCTCTCCTGCGTCCTGCTCTGGCAGCGCCCGGAACATAATCTCTTTCATGTCTCGCCCCAAAATGAGGATAACCTCTATGGACTCAATGGCATTATCCAGGGGAAGCTCCATCCCGATCTCCGCAATAATCCCACCTTCATTGCAAATTATCGTAAAGCCGGGCGGTTTGAAGTACATGTCAATTCAGTTGCGACGCTGGGTGCAAGGCTCATCATCCGGGTGGATGGAAAGCCCGCCCTCATCGTGCCAATTGCCGATCGGGATGGCAAAAATGACGGCAATGCGGAGGAGATCAACACCACCTACTCCGTCCCGATCTCACCCGGCCACCATCGAATTTCGGTGGATAACGACGGCGGTGATTGGCTTACTGTAGATTGGTATCGCTTCATCGGCTTGTAAAATTGGGGTGGTTATTGGGTCTGGCCGGCCGATTCGAGTCGGCTGCCATATTGCCAAAAAAGGGACGATTCGGTATATTGTGGATAATCTATTGTTGAATGTCGAAGGCGGGATACTGGACTCCACCGATGATCGGCATTTGACGAAGGAGTAGCCGAATCCTTTGATAGAGCGCAATCTCGCTCCGGCCGTTACCGGAGCAGGTAAGCTGACCGCAAAACAGCAGCGGATCACCGATAACTTGGATCAACTGCTGGATGTTTTACCGGAAGCGGTTCGTACCCATCTATTAGCGCTGCCAGGTCTGGAGGAACTGCTTGAAATCGTGCTTGACCTAGGCCGCTTACCGGAAGCGCGTTTTCCGATTCGAGTTGAAGAATTGAATAGCGCCCCCATAGGGGAAGCCGACATCGCGTATGTGGTGGATCGAGTTGGGGCGTTCGGTAAGGACAACCGGGCTGGAATCGAGCGAACGCTGCACCGCATCTCCGCCATTCGCAGCCGACTGGGCAAGATCGTGGGATTGACATGCCGGATCGGCCGCGCCGTGTATGGCACCATTGATATCATTCAGGATGTGGTGATGGGCGGCCAAAGTATCCTGTTGCTGGGACGTCCCGGCCGTGGTAAAACCACCAAGCTCCGGGAGATAGCCCGTGTTCTCTCCGATGACTTTAAGAAACGGGTCGTGATCGTGGACACCTCCAATGAAATAGCCGGCGATGGAGACATTCCGCATCCCGGCATCGGGCGGGCGCGGCGAATGCAGGTCGCAATGCCGGAGCTGCAGCATGCGGTGATGATCGAGGCGGTTGAAAACCATATGCCGGAAGTGATCGTGATTGATGAGATCGGGACCGAGCAGGAGGCTCTGGCCGCCCGAACCATCGCTGAGCGCGGAGTTCAGTTGATCGGCACCGCGCATGGTAACTCATTGGAAAACCTGCTGATGAACCCAACCCTATGTGATTTGGTGGGTGGGATTCAAACCGTGACCCTATCGGATGAAGAAGCAAAGCGCCGGGGCACCCAAAAGACGGTTCTTGAACGCAAAGCGCCGCCGACCTTTGATGTGGTGATCGAAATAATGGATGTGGACAAACTCGCTATCCATCACGACGTGAGCAGCACGATAGACCGGCTGCTGCGCGGGGGCACTGCCCGCCCGGAGATTCGGATTCGTAACGAGGTCGGTGAGATCGAGGTGGTTCAGCGGTCGAATGAAATGGCAGCGACGGAGCGAAGCTTGTTCGACGAAGATGAGGGGCCATCGGCCATTACTCGATCTCGTTCTCGTACCGTCTTCAAGCCGGCACGGGTTCCAGATCCGCCGCGCACCAGCACGACCGGAACCGTCCGGATATTTCCTTACGGAGTGAGCCGTAGCCGCTTGGATCGGGCTATCCGTGAGAACCGGGTGCCGGCCTACATAAGCCGCGCGATTGGAGACGCCGACATTGTGCTGGCACTGAAAACCAGTTTTCGCCGGGAACCAACCAAGATGAGGCAAGCGGCCGGACGCAACTTGCCCACCCATATCATCAAGAGCAATACCTACTCACAAATCGCGGGCGCAGTCCGAGAAATTTTTCAGATCAGTCCGCTGGAGGCAAACGATCAGGAGGAGGCGTTGCTGGAGGCATCTGAAGGGATACAGCACGTATTGGAGACCGATGAGCCGGTCGAGCTGACCCCGCAAAACAGCTATACCCGTCGGCTCCAACACCAGTTGGCGGAGCAGCATCGTCTCGTCTCGGAGAGCGTCGGGGTCGAGCCGATGCGCCGGGTCCGAATTTGGCGTGAGGCCGATCGCCACGAATGAATAAAACCACGAGCGGGCTTTTTATCACCTTTGAAGGCGGGGAAGGCGCCGGCAAAACAACTCAAATTAAGCTGTTGGCCCAATATCTCAAAGAGATTGGACTGAAGGTTGCAACCACACGGGAGCCGGGTGGCGAAGCGCTGGCTGAAAGAATCCGTGAGTTGCTGCTTCACGAATCAAAACGGGGAGATATAACCGATGAAGGAGAGGCGCTCCTTTTTAATGCCGCTCGCGCTCAACTCGTGAAAAGGGTCTTGCGACCTTGCTTGGAAGAGGGTTGTATCGTCTTATCGGATCGCTTTGTGGATTCCACCATCGCTTATCAAGGTTATGGGCGTGGACTGGATATACACGAACTCTTGAGCATCTGTAATTTCGCTACCGGCGACCTTGTACCCGATATCACGTTTTTGTTGGACGTGCCGGTAGAGATCGGCTTAGCGCGGCAGCTTCACCTCAACCGAATGGAGGAAGAAAATGGCGAATTTCATAAGAGGGTGCGCAGCGGCTTTTTAAAGATCGCAGAAAAGGAGCCGGATCGGTACGTGGTGCTGGATACCCGCTTACCGATCGAGGATCTGCACCAGAAAATAGTTGAGGATTTGCATCGTCGGTTCGCTTCCCGTTTGCGGGCGCCGTGCTCGGAACGTTAATCATAAACGATTGAGATGAAGGGACGATTGAGATGAAACTGGTCATAACGGTGGTTCACGATCGCGATAAAAATCGGATCACGGAAGCATTGCTACGGAATGGGATGAAATTTACGAAAATCGGCAGCACCGGCGGCTTTCTTCGCGAGGGGAACGTGACCCTATTGATCGGTGTTGACGATGGAGAGGTGGATCGAGTTATCAACGTCATCGGCGAAAGCTGCAAAACGCGAGAGCAGTTCGTAAACGTTTTGCCGCCCGACGCGGCCCCGGTCGGCAGTTTTATGCCCAGTCCGGTTAAAGTGCTGGTCGGCGGGGCCATCCTCTTCGTGGTGGATGTAGAGCGTTTTGAGCGCTTTTAACGGTTTCTATCGCATGCCGCCAAACGCGCGCAATCGAATGATACGCCGTCAAAGCGCTCTCAGCGAATAACATCCCACGATGAAGCTCAGCGATATTTTCGGCCAGGATCAGACGGTTGCAGCGTTCCGGCGGCTTATCGAGCAAGATACGCTCGCCGGATCGTATCTGCTGGAAGGGGCCGAATCGGTTGGCAAAACCTCGCTTGCCCGCGCGATCGCTCAGGCCGCCGCCTGTAAAAATCCGGTTTCTCACCCATTCGATGCGTGCGGGGACTGCCAGAGCTGCCGTCTCGCCGATTCCGCTTCGGGGAATCCTGAAATCATCCTAATTCCACCGGCCGGAGAACAAACCCAAATTTGGCAGTTTTGGAACCGGGAAGGCCATGCGTCCGGCATCCTCGACCAAACTCTGCAATACACCGCGGTCTTCGGGCGAAAGCGGTTCTACATCATTGATCGGGCCGAGACGCTGACCAACGCCGCTGCCAACAGCCTTTTGAAAGTGCTTGAAGAGCCGCCGCCGTACGCCCACTTTATCCTGTTGACCACTCATGCCGGCCGCATTATTCCGACCATTCTGAGCCGCTGCCAGCGCTACCGATTGCTACCGGTTGGTCAGGCAAGGCTGGTTGACTATTTGATGGATAGATACTCGTGCGGGCGGGAAACGGCGGAAACGCTGGCCGTATTGAGTGAAGGGCGAACCGGGTGGGCGATAACGCTGGCGCAGCAGGGCCGCGAACCGGAATGGATCACCGCCGTCGTTGAGTTGACGATCAGGGCGATCAGCGCGAAAACGCCGGAGATCGGCCTGAAGCTGGCCGATGATTTCCGGCAAATCGCCAATAAGTCACGAAAATCGGAAGAAAAATCGAGCCGTTCCCCCGATGATAACGGCGGAATCGCCATCGAGAGAAATGGCGAAGATGGAGCGCTCAGTCAAGCTGGTGCCCCCCCCGACAAGCTAGCCCGATCCGCGCTTTCAGCCGCGATGAATTGGGGCGCCTCGGTGATGCACGATCTGTTGCTGCTCCGGTTGCAAGGAGATGATCTTCCGATCATTTACCGCTCAAATCGGGAACGGCTTATACAGGCCGCCGCCCTTCGCACTCCTCAATTTTACCGTGACTCCCTCGAACTGTTGGTTTCAGCTCAACGAATGCTGCCGTCTAATGTGAACGTCAAGCTACTGACCGATACTCTTTTCCTTCACCTCACCAGCGGCAACCCTCAACCCGACGCCTTCAATTATTCATCTTATTAACCTCAACCGTGATCTGCTTTAGATTAAGCCGACAAATTCCGATAATAATCGTGTGCAGTTCACCGGTTGGAAATCCGACTAGCGGCCGATATGACCGGATGAATGTGATTTTCGCAATGGATTGCGAGATCAAATTTTAGGCGATCACGGATGGAATGTAATGAACAACCTCTACTCGGTGAATGAGACACCGACTACCGAGCGCTTCCCAGCGCTTCGCTCAACCATACGAACTCTCGTCGTAGACGACGATATTTTAAGCAAAGAGATGATCATTGCCGCTCTCACTCAAGAAGGCTACGAGGTGGAGGGCGTCACCGACGGTCGCAGCGCGGTGAAGCTGATGAGCAGGCGGCACTATGACGTGTTATTGGCCGATCTCTTTATGCCGGAGATGAGCGGTTTTGACCTGCTGAACTACATTCAGGGCAACCACCCCGACGTCCCCGTAATCATCGTAACCGGATTTGCCAACTCCGACCTGGCTCGTCGCGCCATCGAACTGGGGGCCAGCGATATCGTGATGAAGCCTTGCAGCATTAAAGAGCTGCCCATTGTGCTGGAGCGAAATTTAGCGCGCCACTCACAGGTTCGCGAAAAGGCGATGCAACATCGCACCGAGCTGCAAGTATCGCACGAGGCGATTTTGGAGACGCTGCTGGCTGCTCTGGATACCCGTGATGCCGAAACGGAAGGCCATTCCGAGCGGGTTACCGCCTACACGATGGAAATAGCGGAAGTGATGGGAGTGCCCTCACCCGACCTCTACCACATCGAGCGCGGCGCCCTCCTGCACGACATTGGAAAGATCGGCATCCCGGACCGCATCTTATTAAAACCTGGTCCGTTGGATGAATCGGAATGGGCCGAGATGAAAAAACACCCGACGATCGGCTACCGGCTCTGCTCCCGCATCGAAATTCTGCAAGGCGCAGCCGACGTGGTGTTGCGCCACCACGAGCGATACGACGGCAAAGGCTATCCCGGCGGGATCAGCGGCAAGACGATACCGCTCGGAGCGCGCATATTCTCGGTCGTGGATGCCTTTGACGCGATGACCTCCGATCGGCCGTATCGCGTTGGGATGGATTACGAACACGCCAAGCAGGAAATTATCCGTAATTCGGGGACCCAGTTCGATCCCGATGTGGTGAACTCTTTTTTGAAAGTCCCACAAATTCGTTGGAATCAAATCCGGGCCCTCTCAGAGCGAATGATTCAACGCAGCCGAATAAAATAGCCTCCTTTCACCCCAAATATCCAGCTTCAACACTGCTTCCTCCCCAGCCATCCTCACCGGAGATTTTCACGGCGAACGCGATGGATTCCATTCATAAATATGGAATCATATTAATAACAGGCGACCGCCGCCCCTGTCATTTGATCAATGGAAAAACCAAAGCGAACCCATACTTACACGATCCTGCGCTGGTTTATCGGCTTGATATGGCAGGGGCGGAGCATTGCACTAACTATTAGCTTTTTTACCGTTTTGGCCGGAGGTGCTCGAGCAATGCGCGCCGAGGATACCACTCTATATACTTATGA
Source organism: bacterium (assembly GCA_021842405.1). Classification (GTDB taxonomy): domain Bacteria; phylum Armatimonadota; class Chthonomonadetes; order Chthonomonadales; family JAMCWF01; genus JAMCWF01. Next base: position 56,810 of record JAKBZR010000004.1, on the reverse strand, counting down.
TCTCGCTCCGCTGCTGAACGCACCAACCAACACAATCGCGGCTCGGCAGCGAGCTTGGGACGAGCTTCAGTTCCTCGTATCATTACAGGCGCAAGCCAATCGTGATAAGCCCCGTCTCTATTTTTATGCGGTCGGTAACAATGGATCCGTGGACCGCTTTTGGCTTCACTGGTTACAAGAGCCGCATGGATGGGTAAGCGACCTTTCGATTAAGCAGTTGAACAGCTTCGATTCGGTGGTATCCACATTCCGCCGCTGCTTGAAAGGCGTTGTAGTGTGGGATGATCGAGTGTCGGCGACCGCTAACGTGGCCGCCACCATTGCCGGTGTAAAGGGGTTGGGCATACTGCGCTACGATCCCTCGGCCGATAGTCTATATGACCGTTTGGTGCTGAAAGCGGGCGGCCCCATGTTGCCGGTTGTAACTCGATTGCTACATGCGAACGGCTCCCCCATGTTTACCGGTCGCGGCAAAATTGAAGGAACCGATCTACCCTCCACCGGTAGTGCGAAAGACGACGCCTATCTCTGGGCCGCCGAGAAATATCTGCGCACCACCCGGTGCGATCCGGCTTTACTCGCCTACTATCCTGACGCTTACTGGATCAAGAGCGGATCACCGGTACCGCTTATTCGAACGCTGCTGGTGAATGAGGACTACACTATCGCTCATCGCGGCTTCTTTTTTGATCTTTCGCCCTGGGATGATGAAGCACCCAATGACGATCCTAGCCAACCCATCGGCTCCGATGCGAAAACGTTGCAAGCCATCTTGAGAATCGCCTATGATCAGCTTCACGCCCCCGAATCAACCGCGCCACCCGGCGGCCACCATCAACGGCCAAGCGGAATGATTATGGTGGGCGGATTTCCACCCTGGGATCAAAAATATACTGACTTAACGGGCGGAAAGCACGGCGGCGTGGCGACCGAGTGGCGATATGCCGAGATACTCTCTTGCTATAATGCCTATATGGATGCCGACGCGGCCGCCATCAATCCAATGGCGAACGCCTCTCTCTTCTGCCACTATCCGTTGGCAAAGGTCTATCCGCAGCGCAATCTACCCACTATCCATTCATTGAAGCGGTCCGGCTTAATTCAGCCGGACGGTAGGGTGGTCCCGCACCACTACATCGCCATCTACGTCGGCGATTACGATTCGTCCGCCTGGCTTTATGAAAAGCTGCCCCAACTCTGGACTGACCCCGTCCGAGGCCAGATTCCCATCGCGTGGGCGTTTAACCCGAACCTGGATAAACGATTTCCGGTTGGAATGGCCTACACCCGCCAGACTGCCACACCGAACGATACCTTTATCGCCGGCGATTCGGGGGCCGGGTACCTCAATCCGGGCTATCTGGATCCGCCTCGTCGCTGGTCGGATCTACCGTCCGGCCTAGGCGATTGGGTCAAGCACTGCGAGCAAGCCTATCACCAGTGGGATATTCACTGCACCGGATTCATCATTGATGGAAACGCCCCGCCCATGGATACCGCTGCCCTTCAGGCTTATGCTCATTTTTCCAACGGCGGTTTCATCGCGCAGAAGCTGCCTTCTTATCAGGGGCTGGTGGATGGCGTACCCTATTTAAGAATGAGCGCCGATCTAAACGGCGCCCCTCAGGAGGCCGCCGAACAGATCGCCCGGAACATCCCCAACCAAGATCCCAGCTTCCAGGTTTATCGCACCATCCTCTGGTCGCCGTCCGCCTTGAAGCATCTCTACGATGAAGCCGCTCGGTTACGGCCCGATGTGCGGGTGGTGGATACGAACACCCTGATGTTGCTGTTGAAGACCTACCTTAACGAAACCCAGCGGTGAAAAAAGCTCTGCCGGCCGGGCCGATTATCCAGTGCGCCGCCAACATCAGTGAAGGACGTAATCAAACGCTGCTGAACGACCTGGTACGGGCAGCCTCTTCGGTGCCGGAAGCGGTTCTGGCTGACCATTCCAGCGACCCCGATCATAACCGGACTGTCTTTACGCTCCTCGGCTCGCCCGGTCCGCTCGAGCGAGCGATTATGGAGCTGGCCAGCGTGGCGATCGCACGCATTGACCTGCGCCAACACCGGGGCGTTCATCCCCGAATCGGGGCGCTGGATGTGGTTCCATTCTCTCCAATTCGAGCGGTTACGATGGATGAATGCGTTGAGCTGGCGCATCGAATCGGCTCACGCATCGCGGAGAAGTTGAATATCCCGATCTACTTTTACGAGGAGGCGGCAGCCCCCGGCCGCCTGCGTCACCTACCCGATATCCGACGAGGACAGTTTGAAGGGCTTTTCACAGAACCGCTGGATGGTATCCGAAAACCGGATGCCGGTCCATCCTCGCCCCACCTTACCGCTGGGGCTACCGTTATCGGAGCGCGCCCCCCGCTCGTTGCCTACAATGTAAACCTGGATACCCCCGATGTCGAAATGGCGCGACACGTTTCCAGTTCACTGCGGCGCGATCGCCAAAATACCGATAATCTTACCGGTGTGCGCACGTTGGGGTTGTACCTGCCGACAAAAAATATGGCTCAGGTATCCATGAACATAACCCGGCTGGACAAATCGTCGCTGCCGGTCGTTTTCGATTATGTGCGACGGCAGGCACTGGACTTGGGTGTGGAAACGGCATCCAGTGATGTCATTGGACTCACACCGCTGAGTGCGCTCGATGGCAGCACACCCGATGAAATTAAGTGGGTATCTTATCATTCCCGCCACATTTTGGAATATTGGCTCGAACACTAAGATAGATTCTCGGATTATGGATCGTATCAAGATTGGTCGTTATCTGAAGGCCCCTCAATCCATTTTGATCACTTACCGAAAAATGGATTGAGGAATTAAGCATTGCTTTTATAGCATCGTGTCAGCTTGGCTAAGGGTTTCTTAACGGACAAATCAAATCCTATCATGACTCGGCAAAAGACGATTTCAAGCGCACAAGGTGAACCGCTGGGCACTGAAAGCATACTGGGACTCAACGACAAAGCAGTCGTTGCCCTATCGGTGCCAGCCCCTTCCAGCAAGTGGCTTGCCCTTTCTCACCTCGCAATCTGGGCATTCGTCACGATACTCTTGGTATTCTTGGCTCAAACGGCTACCTATCCTTTCGCTGCCCCGATATTGTTAGTGATTTTTTCCGGTCTCGGATTGAAGCGCCGCTTTTCGGCTCGATCTTATGCCTTGCTCGATCTACTGGCAGCGCTGGTACTGATTGCGCTCATCCCCAATCCACGGTGGCTCGCCCCGCTGCTGTTGATCTCTCCGGCCGTTCTGGTGGTAGACCGCCGAATCCACTTGCGATGGCAGGCGGCCACCCTCTTTAAAACGAGAACCGTCTCCGACGTTGAAGCCCAGCTCGACGAAGTTCATGAAACGAATCGCCGCCTTCGCCTATTGTGCAGCGAGCTGCGGTTCGCCATCAAAAACCAGAGTGAAGAGATTGAGCTGGCAAATCTGGCTCAACGACTATTTCGGCTGTCGGTCTCCGATGATAACGATCGTATTCATCAGAATATCGCTCAAACGCTCATGGAGTATTTCAATGCCGGTGGCGCGGTGCTCTGGTCAAAGGATGGCGCCGAAGACTACCTGGTCAAGGCAGTCGCTGGAAACATCGCCGCTGCCATACAATCGGAAAGGCTATCGTTGCAAGGCGGTGGGTTTGGAAAGAGCTTGCGCGCCGAAGCAGAGCGATTGGCAACGCAATACGCAAAAGTAGAGCTGACCCCGCAACTGAAAACGGAACGCCGGCAACCCAACATCCCAAATTCGTACCCGGGAGACGGCGCCGGCGCTTTGCCGGCTCTATCCGCCACGCTCACCGACAGCGAAACGGTAATTTCCCTTATCGCTTTAACGCCTGCTCGCGGAAGTGGGTTTGAGCCACGCAACTTGGAACAGCTCAATTCAGTGGCGCCGGTTTTATCGGCCTGCTTGATTGCCGCCAACCATCGGGTTTCGGCCAGTCGAACGAGCCGCGAGCTGGCAATGCTTTATGAGCTCGGTCGTCTCTTGCAAACTACCAGCGAGCCCGACTCGCTTCGAAATGCCCTGCTCAACTTGATTCAAAAAGTGATCCCTTACGAAAACTGCACGATCTTCTCTTGGGATGCAGAGGGTAACTGTCTCGAGCCGAAAGCCACGCGGGGCCGGGTCGTGAATTTGATTGAACATATATCCTTCCCCAAAGGCCCCGGCATTTCGGGCTGGGTACTCCAACAGCGCAAGCAGGTCTTTATTTGCGACCTATCGCGAATGCCCGACCTCGTCAACGTGGAGCTGCTGCCACCCCGAGTCGCCTCTTTCATTTCGGTTCCGATGATCGTTCGGGATGAAGCGATCGGGGTTATCAATGTGAGCCACTCTAAGCCCAATGCCTTTCAATCAAACGATGTACAGCTCTTGACCATTTTGGCAGGCCAGGCCGCCATCGCCCTCAAACAAACGGCGCTGATACGTTCGCTGGAAGCAATGGCGATCACCGACGAATCCACTCAAATTTTTAATCGCCGCTATTTCCAGATGCGCCTGGATGACGAGTTGAAGCGGAGCCGCCGCTATAAACTACCGGTGTCGCTGATGATGCTCGACCTGGATCATTTCAAACGAATCAACGACCGCTTTGGGCATGCGGTTGGCGATGAAGTGCTGCGCGAGCTCGCCAAGTTGTTAGTCCATTCTCTGCGAGAAACTGAAACGATCGCCCGCTATGGTGGTGAGGAGTTCGTCGTTATCTTGCCGACCACCCATGCCGATGAAGCGGCGGTGGCGGCCGAGCGGGTTCGCCGCACGATAGCCGAACACCGCTTTGCATCCCGCGACGGCCTCTCCCTTTCGGTGACCGCCAGCATCGGCCTCGCCACCTGCCCCACCAATTCCGAGAATCCATCCCAATTGATCGCGTTGGCCGATCAGGCGCTCTATGCCGCTAAACACGGCGGCCGGAATCGAGTGGTGCGATGTCACGCAACCGACCAATCATTCGTATGATATGATCGGGTGCTTTTATGCGAATCCCAATTTACTCATCCATCTTTATCGTTATAATTGGGCTGGTTATAACAAACATCGCCGGCGCAGCACCGGTGGATTCGACCGGTTCGCTGGGTGGACCGCCGATTCGAGTTCTACTCTGCCGCCGATTGGACCGCTGCCGAAACATCACAGCGCAGGCGATATCCATCAGCGCGTCCAATTCGCACAAGAACGCGGTGTTGAGCGAACAAGGTCAATCGGACCCGAATGCCGGCTATCGCATCACCGTAAACGGCAGCCGAGTACAGGTAAGCTCCGCAACGGGCATGCAATCCAAATCATACTCCCGATTCAAACTGCCCAATCAAACCGGAGCGGTATGGCTGATCGCTGGAGGATCAGAACCGGCGCGAGCCTATCGAGGGTCGCTCAGCTTTACGGTAAAAAACGGCTATCTCCGCATCATCAATGTTCTTCCGCTGGAGGACTATCTGCGCGGCGTTTTGCCCCCCGAAATAGGCCCTGATGCGCCCATCGAAGCGCTCAAAGCGCAAGCGGTTGTCTCGCGAACCTTCGCCTTGATGAGCATGATGACCAGCCAAAATCGGGACTATGACGTCACCGACACGACCGCTTCGCAAATTTACAATGGCTTCAGCGCTGAGAATGCCCGAACCGACGGTGCCATTCAAGATACGGCCGGACTGGTGCTTCATCATAACGGGAAACTTTTTTTGGCCGAATATGGGGCCGATTGCGGAGGCGTAACGGCCGGTGGCGATTCGCCGAGCGACTATCCTCCCTCGGTGATGGATAGCGCCGGGCCGGGGCAGCCTGATTACTGTGCAAATGGGCGGTACCACTCCTGGACGCTCACGATGGCACCCGCCCAGATATCGCGACTGCTGGATGCGTACCCCCGTACCCGCGTCGGCGATTTAAAGCAAATCACCGTATTGCAGGCGGATGTGTCGGGTCGCGCCGCCCAAATCCAGCTCTCCGGCAGCGAAGCCAGCCCAGTGGTGACGGGCGTGCAGTTGCGCTCCGCCCTGGGATATAGCGTCCTGAAAAGCACCCTGTTCACCGTTCAACAAGACCAAAATGGGAATTTTATCTTTGACGGAAGGGGTTATGGAGCGGGCGCTGGACTGTGTCAAGATGGCGCGATCGGAATGGCCGGCCCACCCTATCGCTTTAACTACCAACAGATACTGGAGCACTATTTCCCGAACTCAGAGATCGTCAGCGATGCCAACTCCCCCAGCTTAAGTCCAACCCAAACCTCCGAAGCACCTTAACTGGATGAAAAATGCGCTCCAGCCCTTCTAACTAATGGCTACCTTGCAGCTTTAGGTGTGCGGTATGCCGTGCCCAGCATGTAAAGCCTCACCGCCTTGCCCCTGCTCTAAGAGATTGTTGAAAAACTCGCCGAAGTCTTCCGCTGCGTCATTCCCGCATGGCTCCACTCCAGTGGAGTGGATGGCGGGAATCCAGTCCGATGCTGATTTTGTGGATTCCGGGTTCCGCTTTGCGGCCCCGGAATGACGACCCGGTGGAATTATAATATTTTTCAACAACCACCTAAATATGGTGTTTAGACTAGGGAATGGTTTGAGAGGTTGACAAAAATTCCAATACGACGTAATATACCAATTACTACCAATCAACTTTCAACTAAAGTTGGGACAGTGCCCGATTTAATTATATTCTTCATATCAAGTAGATACCGACCGTCGCTGTAAGAGGAAATTCGATGAAATGGAGTTGCCGTCATGCATTCACCCTCATAGAGATGCTGGTGGTTATCAGCATTATCGCGGTGATCGCCGGCATTATCTTCCCGGTGTTATTTTGGGCGCGCGAGAAGGCGCAGCAGACCGTATGCGCCTCCAACTTGCGCCAGTTGGGAATGGCAACCATGATGTATGCACAGGACAATGACGAGTACGTGCCGCCCTTCCTGAACTTCTCACCCAGCGTGTGTCTCCCAGGTGGTCCAGAGGGTCTCCAACCTGGCTGCGCTCCTGATCTGCTCTATATCTCCCTTTCACCTTATATCCGCGATAGCCGTGTCTGGTTCTGCCCTAGCGATCCGGTCGCAGGGCAGGACACGAATGTGAGGCTGAACGGGGGTGTATTCATAAACCACCGCTTTTCGAGCTATTATTTCTATTTCCGCTTGGACCAGTTTATGCGGAACATTGATGGCTATTGGATTCCGCCGAGCGGTTGGCATCCTCCCGGTCCAGGACCACCGAGCATCTATCTTCCCCGCGAAGATCCTCCCAGTAAGGCCCAAATGATATTCGATTGCTCCGCCTTACACTTTGGTGGAGTCAACTATTTGTACTTCGATGGGTACCTGAAATGGGAAAAATAAACTTTGTCTCTACGCACGAATGAGTTCAGTTCGCTGGGCAATTTAAGCAGGAGGCCCTCACTATAATCTTTTTCCCCATATTGGGAGAGGGTTGGGGAATGAGATTGCTTCGCTTCGCTCGCAATGACACCTTCCCCCCTCGGGGGAGGGGATTAAGAGGGACTGGGGGGCAAGATAAAAGCACCGCCGCTAAACCTCCCTCTCCCTCCCCGCTTGCGGGGAGGGCTGGGGTGGGGTCGAACGAAAACCATTCCCGCAAAACTGAACTGTTACGCCGTATCCCTATGGCCTCCGATCGCGATAAGGTAATATAAGGGTGCAGAAGGTCGGGTGGCTACTCCTTTATGGAGAGGAAAGTCCGGGCTCCATAGGGCGCGATGCCGGATAACGTCCGGGCGGGGTGACCCGACGGAAAGTGCCACAGAAAAAACACAGCCCCGGTCTAGGCTGGGGTAACGGTGAAAAGGCGCGGTAAGAGCGCACCAGTCCCTCCGGTAACGAAGGGAGCTTGGTAAACCCCATCGGGAGCAAGACCCAATAGGGAGAGGAAGAGGCGGCCCGCTGACTCTCCGGGTAGGGTCGCTGGAGGCTACGAGCGATCGTGGCCCAAGATAGATGGCCACACAAATACAGAACCCGGCTTATAGACCTTCTGCCATTTCTTGTTACGGAATGAACGCGGTCAGCGCGAGTGTTTCAACTATGCAACCAACCGTTACCATAATAGGCGGTGGATTTGCCGGCACCGAGGCCGCCTGGGCCGCCGCAAACCTTGGCAGCAGGGTGCTCCTCTATGAAATGCGCCCCCACCGCTCCACTCCTGTGCATCGAACCGGCGATCTTGCTGAGCTGGTTTGCTCCAACTCCTTTAAATCGAATCGACTCACCAATGCCAGCGGTGTGCTCAAGGAGGAGATGCGGAGGCTGGGGTCGCTGGTACTGGCAGTGGCGGAGCGGTATCCGGTTCCGGCCGGCGAAGCGCTGGCGGTTGACCGCCAACCGTTCGCGCGGGCTATCACCGACGCCGTCACCAACCACCCCAATATCACCCTGATCCGGGAAGAGATGACCGCTCTCCCCTCCGATCGCCCCCTCATCGTCGCAACCGGCCCGCTGACCTCGGATGCGCTGGCCGCCGCGTTAAAACCGTTAATCGGAGATGCGCTCCATTTTTACGACGCGGTGGCGCCCACGATCACTCAAGATAGCTTGGATATGAGTCGAATATTCCGCGCCTCCCGCTTTAATAAAACCGCCGATCCCGACCGCGCCGCAACCGCCGATGGCGATTATTTAAACTGTCCGATGTCCAAAGAAGAGTACGAACGATTTTATCACGAGTTGCTCAATGCGGAAAAGGCTGAATTGCACGAATTTGAGCGCGAGGACAAAACGATCTATTTTGAGATGTGCCTGCCGATTGAGGAGCTGGCCGCCCGTGGCCCGAAAACCTGCGCATACGGGCCGATGAAACCGATCGGGCTGCGCGACCCGATTACCGGTCGCCGTCCCTACGCCGTCGTTCAACTGCGCCCCGACAATTTGGAAGGCACGCTCTGGGGAATGGTCGGCTTTCAAACCCGGTTGAAATGGGGTGAGCAGCAGCGCGTATTTCGACTGATACCCGGCCTGGAGAACGCCGAGTTCGTGCGCTACGGCGTGATGCACCGGAATACCTATATCTGCTCTCCCCGATTGCTGGATAAGGGTTTAATGATGAAAAGTCAGCCCGGCCTATTCATGGCCGGCCAAATCACGGGAGTGGAAGGGTATATTGAATCGGCGGCAACCGGGCTTTTGGCCGGCATCAATGCACATCGCTGGTGCAAGCGATTGCCTCCGTTTATTCCGCCGCGGGAAACGGTGCTCGGCTCATTGCTTGCCTATATCACTGAGACTAGCCCGGAGCGGTTTGCGCCGATGAACGCCAATTTCGGCCTGCTTCCGGAGCCGCTGGAACCGGCACGCGATAAACGGGAAAGAGCGCGACAAAAATCGGACCGGGCAATCAACGCTCTAGAACGCGCCATTGATGCGGCAAAGCCGACACGGGTGGAGATTGACTCGAACCATTAATTTTTGTAAAGGAGATCAATGCGTGAAATCCCCCACTTCGGAAAACCTGCCGGAAGCCATTTCGCAAATTATTGATTCATTTCAGGGCGAGATATCCTTTGCCGCCAAAAACTTAACCACTGGCGCTCGGCTTGACTTCCACCCCCGCCGCCATGTCTCCACCGCCAGCGTGATCAAGCTGCCGGTGCTGGTGCACGTTTTGATGATGGCTTCAGAAGGTAAAATATCGCTGGGTCAGTCGCTCATCCTGAAGGCCGACGATAAAGTCCCCGGCTCCGGCGTCCTCTACCTGTTTGATCCCGACCTCAAGCTCTCGGTTCGGGATGCTTGTAACTTAATGATTGCCGTGTCCGATAACACCGCCACCAATTTAATCCTGGATCAGGTCGGGCTGGAATCGGTTAACCAAAGAATGAGATCGCTGGGTCTAAAAGTGACTGAAATCTTTGCGCGCGTGTTTCGCCCCAACCCGAATCCAACCCCGCGCAACCGGCGCTATGGCTTGGGGGTCACCACCCCGGCCGAGCTGGTTGATCTGCTGGAACGATTAGCGACCCACCGCCTCGCCGATGAGGAGACCTCCCGCCTTGCGATGGAATTTCTCGACCACCAGCACTACCGCGATGGAATTCCCCGCCGACTGCCGAAAGGTTACAAATTTGCGGGTAAAAGCGGAGCCGTAGATCATCTGCGGAGCGACGTGGGCGTGGTAACCACCTCATCGGGTGAGATGATCGCGATGGCAATTTTTGCGACAAAAATGAGGACTGTGCTTTGGTCTCCCGATAACCCGGGGCTGATCGTAATTGCCGAGCTAGCCGCCGCATTGACACGGCAATTGGAAAAGGGACGTATCAGGCGAGGTCCTTCAAAAGGATCGTAGCACCAAATACGACCGCCACCACAACCAGCACGATCAATGTGATGATCATCTCAATCTCCTGAAAAGGCGTTGGGACAGGGCTCGAATACACCGTCACTCTAATGTCCCTATGCCACAAATCGGTGAAAAATTCACCCACATTTTTCCGGGATTTAGCTGGCTGAAAAGATCGGCGGGACTCCGCGGTGCCGTGTGTCCCTGAGTTCTTGAACCCGTTAAGCACGGGCGGATGTATGCCGGTACACTTCGCGATTTCCCGATTAAGGGACTGCCACTCGGCGCCTCGAGACATACTCCCTGATTAATGGGTGTTGGCTCAGAACTTCAGCGAGGCATCACGCACACCTGCAGATCATCCCGCCTTTAATTAGGATAGCATGAAAAAACATCCACCGAGTAAATCGAGAAAGGTTAGTAACAGTTCAGTTTTGCGGGAGGGGCTTTAGTTCGACCCCCACCCCAACCCTCCCCCACGAGGGGGGAGGGAGTTGATTATTGCTACAGGGGTAAAAGCCTGCTGCCTAAATTGCCCAGAGAACTGAACTCTTTCGTGCAAAAGGAGTGCTTTGATACTCTTTTCCGCTGCCTGCTGGGCGTGAAAGCATAATTGTTCATAGGCGCCGCCTTCCGGTAGATCTATTCTCGCCAGCGCAAGGTCAGCCGACGCATTCTTGATCCAAGTTTCTGGAAGTCTTGCTTTCTCTGACTTATGCGGCAAAAATAACCCTCCCTTCTCGAAGCGCCTCGCGATATATCAGGCCTGGAGTATCTTTGTAATCGCTTAGGTCAGTTTCGACAGCAACGATCACGTCAACGGCGAATTCCAAACCAATTAGATTACGATAGATAGCTTGCGAGGTGCTCAAACGATGGGTGCCATCCGGCATTACCACCAGAAGATCAACATCGCTTCCAGGTGTGGCCTGACCTCGAGCGCTCGAGTCAAAAAGGATTACCTTAAGCGGATGCGCTGCTTCCACAATTCTTCTGATTATTTCTTTGTAACACTGGTCATCGGTAACCGGCATTCTTAACGCCTCCCTTATACCTATCAGTTTACGCCGATCCGAATTCATTTGTCAATTCACGATTCTCATTTAGCATTTTACGTTGACACTGACAAATGGGCTATGCTACCATCTTGTCCGATGCCATATCATCCAATCGGCAAATTTAAAGCATTTGAGGTTGATACTTTTTGGATATTGAAGAAATCGCATCCCAGCTTCGCCGGGGAACTCGCGGCCTGGTGCCCGAAAAAGGGTTGGAGGAGAAGCTGGCCAAATCAGCCAAAACTAACCGCCCCCTTACCATCAAGCTGGGATTGGACCCCACCGCCCCAGACATTCATTTGGGTAGCGCGGTTGTGTTGCGGAAGTTGCGCCAGTTTCAAGACCTGGGGCATAACGTCGTCATCATTATCGGCGATTTTACTGCCATGATCGGCGACCCGTCCGGTCGAAATGAGACGCGCCCACAGCTTACGGAGGAGGAGATCAAAGCGAACGCCGCTACCTATGCCAATCAGTACCATAAGATTTTGGATGCCCAAAAAACCCAGATTCGCTTTAACAGTGAGTGGCTCGGTAAGTTTAGCTTCGCCGACGTGATCCGATTGGCCTCTCATGCTACGGTGGCGCGGACTATGGAGCGCGACGATTTCACCAAGCGCTTTAAGGAGGGTTTAAGCATCGGCCTGCATGAGCTGCTCTATCCCCTCTGCCAGGCTTACGATTCGGTGGTGCTGAAAGCCGATATCGAGATGGGCGGCACCGATCAGATGTTCAATATCTTGGCCGGTCGTGATCTGCAAAGGGAATACGGCCAAGAGCCGCAGGTCGCTCTTTTTATGCCGCTGCTGACCGGTTTGGATGGGGCGCATAAAATGAGCAAGTCGCTGGGCAATACAATCGGCATCACCGAGCCCCCTAACGATATGTATGGCAAATTGATGTCCATCTCAGATGACCTGCTGCCGGAATACTTGGAGCTTTGCACCGACATCCCCGTTGATGAGATAGCGCAAATGATAAAGGGTATCAGAGAAGATCGGATCAATCCGAAGGACGTTAAGCGCAAATTGGCCTCTGAGGTGGTTACCATCTACTATGGACGAGAAGCGGCGCTGGCGGCGGACGCCGAGTTCGAGCGCGTTCATTCCGCCCACCAAAACCCCAATGAGATGCCCGAAGTGAAAATCCAATCAACTGAAAAGCCGACCATTTGGATTTGTCGGCTGCTGGTTGATGCTGGTTTGGCGAAGGGCACCGGTGAGGCGCGGCGACTGGTGGAGCAAGGCGGTATTACCATCAACGGAGAGAGGATTGATCGCGCCGACGCCGAGCTACCTCTTGGACAAATCGGTGGAGCGGTGCTGAGGGCCGGGAAGAACCGGTTTTTAAGGATCAAGCTGTCATCCAGCCGATGAACGAATCAACCTACAATAGACGGGCCTACGATGACGATCGAAGCCCGTAACCTCTTCGCCGGTTACGACGGCGCCGACATCATCCGTGACGTAAGCCTGACCGTCAAGCCGGGCCGATTTCTTGGTATTGTGGGGCCCAACGGTTGCGGGAAATCCACCCTATTACGGGTATTGAGCCGAACGCTGCGACCGCGAAGCGGCCAAGTCTGGTTGGATGACGAGCCGATCGAGCGGTTAACTACCCGGGAAATCGCGCGGCGGCTGGCCTTTCTGCCCCAATCGGAACCGGCGCTTTTTGATTTCACCGCCCGCGACATCGTGTTGATGGGCCGCCATCCCCACATCTCGGGGATGAGGGGTGAAACTGAGCGGGACTATGAAATCGCGGCCGAGTCGCTGGCTTTCACCGATACCATCCACTTGGCCGAGCGGGTGGTTGGCCATATATCGGGCGGAGAGCACCGCCGGGTGCTGCTGGCCCGTGCGCTGGCTCAACAAGCCCCTAATATCGCACTGGATGAACCGACCGCTCATCTGGACGCCGGTCATCAAATCGAGCTGCTCGACCGGGTTCGGCGACTCACTCGCGATCGGAAGATGGCGGTCATCGCCGCTATGCACGACCTTAACCTGGCGGCGGAGTATTGCGATCAGATCGTGTTGCTGGCCGATGGTGCGGTGGTAGCCGCCGGCTCGCCGCTTGAAGCATTAACGCCCGCTAATGTAAGATCGGTCTACGGCCGCTCACTGGCGGTTGCAAGCAACCCCTTGAGCGGTGTCCCATGGGTTTTCCCCCATCCCTCCGAGGGTGAGCTTAATCACAGGTCTCCAATCATCCACGTCATTGCGGGCGGAGGCGCCGGCCGCGCCGTGATGAGCCACCTGGTCAGGCAGGGCTATCAAGTTACGACCGGAGTGCTGAATCGTCTGGACAGCGATCATGAGGCGGCACTGGCGCTCCATATTCCGGTTGTTGAGGAGGCGCCTTACTCCGCAATCGGAGAAGAGGCCAAGTTAAGGTGTCGTGAAATGATAGTGAAAGCGGGCGCGGTCGTGATCACCGAGGTGCCGTTCGGAGCCGGCAATCTAGCCAACCTAAAGCTGGCGGCGGAAGCGCTGGCATCCGGCGTGACGGTCATCCTATACGGGGATACTCCAGCCGGCGCACGGGATTTTGTGAACGGTGAGGCGTCGCGCATCATCGAGCAAATGACTGCCGGCGGCATCGTTGTCGCACCCGACTTATATCACCTGGACACCGCGCTTGAGCGGTTGGTGGATAAACCGGATCTCTCTTCGTGATATAATGATATGGGAACAGCTTGAACGGAGATCTCATCCAATCACCGCTCAGTATATAAAATCCGTATGCTTATTGAAACGTTTCTCTCTGCCTTTCGCTCAATAAGGGAGAACCGGCTACGCTCCTCCCTCACCGTGCTGGGAGTCGTCATTGGGGTTGCTTCGGTCATCCTGCTGGTGAGCATTGGCATAGGGGTTAAGACCGATATCAGTCAGCAAATCGGAAATCTGGGCAGCAACATCGTTTTTATCTTACCCGGCAAATTGGACCGCAACGGCCAACCCAATCCGATGTCCATGCTCGGCATCTCCCCTTTAACCAACCGGGATGTGCTCACTCTCCGTAAAACGCCCGGTGTTGAGGCATGCGCCCCGGTTACCTTCGTGTATGGTAGTGTGAAGCACCGCGATCATAGCTACAGGGCGTTTACCATTGCAACCACCGCCGCGATGGCTCAAATCCAGCGGGCCGGCCTTTCCATCGGTCAATTTTTCAATCGAAGCAATGAGAAAGATCGAGTCTGTGTGCTGGGCGCCGAGCCCTGGGAGCGCATATTCCCTCACCAGTCTCCGATCGGGAAAATCATAACGGTCGAAGGGGTGCCATTTCGAATCATCGGCTGCTTAAAGAAGCAACCCGGCGCGTCCCAACTTTTTGGCAACACCTTTAACGACATCATCTACCTGCCCTATCAAGCCACCCATGCCGCCCTACCGGCCGGCCAGATAAACCGCATCGTGGTTAAAATCAGCTACCATTCCAACCCGGACCGGACGTTGAATCGTATTCGGAGCCGCCTGTTGCAAAATCATCACGGTCGCGAGGATTTTGGCATTTTAACCCAGCACCAGTTGATCACCTCCATCTACAGCGTGTTTAACATCGTGACCGCGCTGCTGACCGGCATCAGCGCCATCTCGCTGGTGGTCGCCGGCATCGGCATTATGAATATTATGCTGGTCTCGGTGAGTGAACGAACGAAAGAGATTGGCATCCGCATGACGGTCGGCGCCCGCCGCTCCGATATCTTCCGCCATTTCTTGCTGGAAGCGATCACTCTATCCCTGCTGGGCGCGTTGACCGGCGTACTGCTAGCCGAGGTGATTTGCCTTATCGTCGCTAAGGTGTCACCCCTCCATCCCCTCATTACGATGGGAACCATTGGAATCGCGTTTGGAGTTTGTGTGGCGGTCGGAATTGTGTTTGGGGTTGCGCCGGCCGCTCAGGCAGCTCGGATGAACCCGATTGATGCGATCCGCTACGAGTGACGCTTCGAAATGGAGCCCGCTCAGTCAACCTGACGCAAAAATACGTTGCGCTGAAGGTAAGCGATCAATCGGGGCGGTCCCACCACGAAGTGGCGCTCAGTCCGCCGGGCGGCAACCAGCGCGCCGATATCAACCGGCTCACCCGCGTCATTCGAGCTTTCGGAATGGAGGTAGCGGATGGCGCATCCCGCCTCGGTTGCGATACAAAAACCGGCCGCCATATCGCAGATGCCCTCATGCAGCCCGACGGTCGCACAAAGCGATCCGCGCGCGGTGTAGCCCAGCTCGGCCGCAATGCTGCCTAAACACCGCAGTCGTCCCCCTATCCGCTCCACGCTGAGCGTCTTGAGCGCGTTGCTGGTGAAGCAGATCGTATCCTCGATGTGAATATCGTCCTGATCGGTGACCTGCAATCGCTGCTGATTGCACCAAGCCCCTCCGCCTTTCGTGGCCCAAAACAGCTCGTTCAACAGCGGCAGATAGATCACTCCGAGGACGGGAACCTGGTTATAAATGAGACCCAGTGAAACGCCCCAAATCGGAATGCCGAAAACCATATTGGTGGTGCCATCAATCGGATCACAGGCCCAGAGCGGCCGATCCGTATCGCCGGATATGCCGTACTCTTCGCCCAGGAAGGCGAAACCGGGCGTAAGGGCGACCATTTCGGCTCGGAGATACTGCTCGGTTTCGCGGTCAAGGGGGGTAACGTAAGATTGATCCTCTTTATATTCCAGGTCCATCCCGCTCGATTCGCAGTCGGCCCGCAGCTCACGTGCCCGATCTCCGGCCTGAACTACGATCTTTTTTATCACCTCAACATCCGGTAAATCCATCCCTAGTCCTTTCCAGCCTGCCATATAAAATAAATACAACGGAGCGCGAAAGAGTTCAGTTTTGTGGGAATGACTTGTGACAGCATTGGTCGCCCCACTCACCTCAGCATTCCCCTAGTACTGCAATGTTATCGGGGAATCAATCCCTGTCTTCCCAAGCCCTCTCCCAGGATCGGCAAAGAGTAGGAGGGAGCGCCTGCTGCCTAAATTACCCAGAAAACTGAACTCATTCGGCTACTCTTCCGTCGTTTCAAGGTTGGATTCCCGATCCTGAACCTTGAGCGCAAGGTTCAACTCGACGTTCAACATTGCAATTTGCGTATCCAGCTCGGAAATCTGCTCATCGAGTGCCGGCTTCTCGAGCTCATCGGTAGTATCCAGCCGCTTCATCTCAAGGCGATGTCTTTGCTCCTGTAAATCGTTGATCTGGAGCTTCAGCTTACGAACCGGTTCATCCACGCCCATTTTCAGCCCCCTTTCATCCGTCCTTTTCTCATCGCCGCCGCATCAGTGATGATGACAACTATTATACGTTACCCGGCCGCCAGACGGTTATCCCTTCAAGCCGGTCAGCGCAATCCCCTGAATGAAGGTGCGCTGGGCGAAAAAGAAGATGACCAACATCGGCACCGTAATGACGGTGGCGGCCGCCATCAGGTGGCTCCAGTCGTTGTTGTGGCGTCCCATAAAATAGAGCAGGCCGATGGCGAGCGTGTAGTAGTGCTCGTTGTGCAGGTAGATGAGCGGATTGAGAAAATCCATCCAGGCGCCGGTAAACGAGAGCAGTGCGATGGTTGCAATGGCCGGCTTCGAGATGGGCGCCAGTATCGAAAATAGAATCCGGAGATCGCTGCAGCCGTCAATTCGGGCCGCATCGGAAAGCTCCTGCGGGATCGTCATCAAGAACTGGCGCATCAAGAAGATGGAGAAGGCCGACCCAAAAAATGGAGGAACCACCAGCGGCAGGAATGTGCCGATCCAATGGAGCTGGCGAAATAGAAGAAATACCGGCAAGAGGGTGACCTGAGCTGGCAGCATGATCGTGGCGATCATCACGATGAAGAAAAAATCGCGGCCCCGCCAGCGCAGCCGTGAAAAGCCGTAGGCGGGCAGCAGCGCCGATATGACGGTTCCGATCATCGTCATCATGCAAATAAAAAGGGTATTGCGGGTATACAGCCAGAAAGGAAATCGAGCGAGCGCTTCGACATAATTTCGGAAGAGGATCGGGTGCGGAACCCAGACCATCCTTGGAGTGAATATCTGGCTATTGGGTTTGAGCGAGGTCGCCACCATCCAAGCGAATGGCCCCAAAAAAATTAACGAGATCGCGCATAAAATTACAAATACCGCCAGTTGCCGAAGACGGTTACGAGCCTTTCCACTCTTGAAATTTAAGGCTATCGCTGGAAATTGATCCATTGTACGCACCGGTATTTCTGTTTTATTACTTTGGACGTAATAGGTTTGACATTATGAATGGATTCTGTTCTCTGGATAATTTAGGCAGCAGGCTCCAGTTTTAACCCATCTTTCATCGCGCCGTCAACTGATGGTCAACCGATTGGAGGCGGCGTATACCGATTGAAGCGCCGGTGCGAAAGGACGATAAACGGACTCATAGATCTCGGCGTAATGGTCGTGCGCCGAACGTACCGGCTCAAAGTGGATAATCGTAAAATGAAGCTGTGCCAGCGCCTCACCCATATCCTTATAGAGGCCGGCTCCAACTCCGGCCAGTAAAGCGGCGCCCAGCAGCGTTACCTCCTCGTTGCTGGTAACCTCAACCGGCCTACCGGTGACATCGGCCTTCATTTGCAGCCACAGCCGATTGCGCTGCCCACCGCCCACCACCCTGATCCGATCGCCGTGAAGGCCGATCGTTCCCTCGATCGCTGTCATCTGCTGTTTCAACTGGAAGCACAATCCCTCCAGCGCTGCCCGAATTAGCTGGCCGCGCTTGGACGCGGTGGTCAACCCAATGATGGAGCCGGTTGCCTGGAATGATTGGGCCGGACCGCTGCCGCGGACGAAGCTCGGCAACATGAATACGCCGCCCGAGCCGATGCCGGCATCCTCCGCTTCGGCCATAATCTGTTCGTAAGGCGCATCGCCGGCATAAAGATTCCGGCGTATCCATTCAATGACCGCTCCGGCGATCATCAGCCCCTGGCAGATATATTGGCCCGGTACTGCGTGCGCTTCAAAATCAAGTCCTAAATCATAAAGTGAATCATCGGGACGGAACTGATCCACGATGGCGAGAATAATTTCCCAAGTCCCGTTGATGTCCACAAAGGTGGTGGATTGGGAAACGGCGGCTCCCAAGGCGGCGATCTCGCAATCGTGACCTCCGGTTACCACCGGTGTGCCGGCCACTAATCCGGTCAGCTCGGCTGCTTTCGAGGTCACCTCACCGATGGTGATGCCGGATTGGGAGATCGGCGATAAAAAATGCTTTCCGATCCCAACTGCATCCAGTATCTCAGACGACCAATCGCGCCGACTCATATCGAGCGCCATCGTGGTGGAGGCGATGGTGGCCTCGGTGGAAGCGGATCCACTGAGCCGATAGGCGATATAGTCCTGAACCTGAAGCCATCGGTGCGCCTTCTCCAGGATTTCAGGATGATTGTGTCGAAACCACAGCCAACGATTTACGGTGTTGATCGGGTAGTTGTGGTATCCGGTAATCTGATACAGCTTACGATTGCCGACCAGCCGGTTCATCTCGTCACGCTCCGGCAAGGTGCGGCTGTCATGCCAGCTTATGATGGGATACAGCAGCGCTCCATCGGCGTCAATAAAGGCGCCATCGGTACCAAAGCCGGTCACCGCTATACCGGTAATGGCGGCTCCACCCGTCTTAACGGTAACCTCCTTGATCGCCGATGACGCCTTCGCCCATAACTGTTCCGCATCCCAGATCAACCAGTCGGCATGGCCGCCGGGTTGGGGGACAGGGCCGTTAGGCCGCCCCGCAATCGCAGCCGGCCGGCCGTCCGGGTAAAAAGCGGCCGCCTTAATTCCGGTCGCCCCAATATCCACACTTGCGATCAGTTTTTCAGCCGATGCCATTGCCACGGCGCCTCATAAAGTTTTAAGGGACGTCGAAAAATACGGTTAAACCCACCCAGCCGTCAGTGACTTTTTCAGCAACCAAGTAAACCGGGCATTATCGGTTTGGAAAATATATTCCTAACCATCCGACGCTGTTGAATGACGATGCTTACCGAAGCGGCTTCCAGTTGCCGTTTTCATCTTGATATTCGATTTGGGTGACGGGATCAATCTTCCAAGCCGTGGCGCGATCCACCTTCACCCGATGAGCGGCAGCCGGGTTATACAACAGCCAACCGGTCACCCGAACCTGAGCGATGGTGTTGTGCAGCAATCGCTCGGGATGGCCGTCTCCAATTGACATCGCAAACCGCTCGATCGCCTTAGGATTGTAGCGCCACATAGGGTGATGCAACGCAAACCATGGCGTAATAACCGCAACTACACCGGACGGCATCGCCCCCTTTGCCTTGGCGACGTTGGTTACGTTATCCACCGCGTCAACGATCTGAAGGCGGATATCGCCGTTCGAAGCTGAGTTGGGAAACCCCGGCGCCCGGTAGATCGTTCCGTTGTGGCGGTGCTCGGCAAATAAAATGTACCCTTCGATTGAAGCGGAGTGGCGCTCCAAACTGCTCTTTTGAGCGGCGGTGACGCCGTCGCGGCTCAACACGCGGACCATATCATCCACCGAAATGAACTGAAAGGCGCTGATCGGCTTGGGGGCTGTCGCTCGCCGCGCCTCCAATGCGCGTACAGGTTCACCGGCTGTCGCGAGGCGGCTCATTATCAGCAGCAATATTAGAGTAGTGGTACTAGAGATATATCGTTCCACGGTTCTATTTCCTTTTTCCAGTCAACTGTTTATCGCCCGGCAAACCGCCAAATACGCTGGCCATTTCAACCCATCGCTCAGTACAGCTCCCATCCTTTCCGATAGAAGTCGCTCAAATAACGATTTGCCTTCGGATCATTGAGCACTTTTCTTTGCAGCGCATCCCACTCGATCTTGTGATTTGCTCGAAACGCCACATTACCCAGCAGCACCGTATCGGTCAGCGATCCGGAATAGTCGAAATTTGCACCGGTCGGGCCGCCATTCACGCACGCATTAACCCACTCCATATAGTGCCCACCGGCCGGTCGGGGGATGTAGGGCGCCGGTGGTTGCCAATCGGCAAATTGGGCGGCCGGCAACAACTCGGGATTCCCACCATGTGGGTTCAGGATTTTTCCCTTTTCTCCAACGAAGAGCGAGCCGTTGAAATGAGGATCAATTTTTCTGCCCTCCAGCAGATCGGTCGGAATCATCTTGCCCCCGTCGTGCCAGTATAGGGTGACCGGCGGCTGCTCGCCGCGGCGTGGAAAGTCGAAACGGATGGTCTCATACTTAGGACCGCTGGCCGACAGATGAGGCTCGCCGACCGCCTCAATCGTAATCGGATGGGTCAAGCTTAAAGCCCAGAATGCGCCATCCATGAGATGGCACCCCATATCGCCGGGCGCTCCGGTGCCAAATCGCCACCATCCCCGCCACACGAAGGGCAGATAGGCCGGGTTATAGGGGCGCCTGCGGGCGGGACCGAGCCAAAGATCCCAGTTTAAAGTGGCTGGTATGGGCGGATTGCCGGTCGGCGGGTTGATTCCTTGCGGCCAAATCGGACGGTCGGTCATCACGTGAACCTCATGCACCGGTCCGATCACGCCGGTGTTGATGTACTCCACCAACCTGGCGTAGCTGGGATGACCCTGAATGCCCATCTGGGTAACCACCTTGTATTTTCGCGCCGCCTCCACCATCGCCTGTACCTCAACGAGCGAGTGAGCCAGCGGCTTCTGCCCGTAAACGTGCTTGCCCAAGCTCATGGCTAGCGTCGCCGCCACCGCATGCACGTGATCGGGGGTGCTTACCGTCACCGCGTCAATGTTCTTGTTCTCTTTTTCCAGCATCACGCGGAAATCTTGGTATCGCCGTGCATGGGGGAAGCGCTTAAACGTGTCGGCGGCCCGGTTCTCATCCACATCGCACAGCGCCACAATATTGACCAGCGGCGACTTCACCAGCTCATTCAGGTCGGCGCCGCCTTCGCCGCCCACTCCAATGCCGGCCAGGTTGAGCTTTCCATTGGCCGATTTCGTTTGGGCGAGAGCGCCTTCCGTCCATACCCCGCCCAATGCAACCAGGCCGGCTGCCAACGTCGTTTTCTTCAAGAATTCACGTCGAGTTACTTTGTCCGGCATCGTTTTCACCTCGAGATTCTTATTTTTACGATGTAATGCGATGTGCGTACGTTTATTTTTAGAAGTATTCGACGATACGCCGTTTTTATCCTGCAAGGGTCATAACCCATCTATCCCCTAGAATTCGATACAAGCGGCCGAGCGGGGTAAGAGTTCAGCTTTGCGGGAATCATTTACGACCATATTGGATGCACCCCCATCCTGACCTGGAAGAAGAAGGGGGGGCTTGGGAGTGCATTAGGCCGACCCCCATCCTAGCCTTCCCCCTCCCAGGGGGAAGGTCGGGATGGGGGTTGACGGGCGTACTCTAATGATTACCCTTGTTTCTCCCATTGATTGACTCGTACCCCATCCTGACCTGGAAGAAGAAGGGGAGCTTGGGAGTGCATTAGGCCGACCCCCATCCTAGCCTTCCCCCTCTCAGGGGGAAGGGATTCGGACTGGGTCTTGGCGATTACTACGTCGCACAAATCTTAGCCTTCCACCTTACGATTGCTCAACTCTACAATTGTCCTACTCGCTTCCCCCTCGCAACCGTTCCGTGCTCCTTCCCCCTCCCAGTCTATACACGGGCCGGGGAGGGCTGGGGTGGGGGCGAACGAAAATCATTTCCACAAAGCTGAACTCTTACGAAGCAGCTTGCCGACCCACTTTTCATCAGATACAACGGTGTCGGGCCGCCCCTACGTCAACGATGAGCTTATCCAACCGCTAAATAATCCTTTAATCGTGGCGGCGATTTTCACTGATCCGCAACCATTGACCCCGAAATCCCGTCATGTTAGATGTGGTGAAGCGTATTCAATAAAGGGTGACGTTCGCTATGAGAAATCGAGCCATATTGATTGGATTGGCCCTATTATTGCTGACTTCCTCCTCCGGCGCGCTGGCTAAAAAGCGGCATGACAAGCACCCGCTCCAAATTTCCTCCCTGCCGCCCGGCAGCCGCATCGCCGTCATTGCGAACGGCTCCTCAGGCGGCAATCAGGTGGATCGCATCGTGGGCGAAATGCTGACCACCGCGTTGGTGCAGGCAGGAGTGCGCGTTTACGAGCGGCAAAATTTGAGCGCCGTCTTACGCGAGCAGCAGCTTGGGCGCGAAGGCGTGTTGAACCCGAAAACGGCGCCGCCATCAGGACAGGTTATCGGCGTGCAGTATCTGCTGGATGTGAAGGCGACCGAGTTCGGCATCCGGCACGATCGAGTGGGCGGGGCCATCGCGCTGGGACCGATCGCCGGCCTGCAGGTGAGAACCCGCACCGCCCGCGTGGTGCTGGACGCCCGGCTGATCAACACCCGCACCGGCTCGGTGATCACCACCGCCACCGCCCAAGGCAAGGATGTGGATACCGGCGGCACCCTGATCGCTGGGACGATCAATCACGGCATCTTTAACCTGGGCGGCATTGATATCGGCAGCAGCGAGTGGTCGCAAAGCAGCTTGGGGAAGGCGTCCCGCAAAGCGGTGAACGACCTGGTAAAAAAGCTGATCGGTATACTGCCGGCCAATGAGGGCACGGTGATGGGCGTGCTGCCCGACAACACGATCGTGATCCAATTTGCCGGTGTGGGCAGGATGAAGCCGGGCGATAGGCTGAAGGTGGATCGCCTGGTTCAGTTCCGAAACAAGGAGGGGGCGATCATCTGGACTCAGGAAGAGCCGATCGGCGAGGTGAGGGTGGTTGCGATCGAAGGCGATCACCTGAGGGCGGCCGCGGTCATACCCGGCACCCATTTTGCCGAAGGCGATCTGGTGAAGCTGCCCGATTAACTACTTTTGAGCTTGCTGCAAAAGTGAAACGCCGGCGCTGGTTCCCAAGCGATCGGCGCCGGCCGCCAGTAAGTCAAGCGCAAAGGAGAGGTCACGAATTCCGCCGGCCGCCTTGATGCGGCAGCGACCGCCCACGCAGCGGCGCAGCAGCCTCACATCCTCGATCGTCGCGCCGCCGGGCGCCAATCCGGTGGAGGTCTTTACATAGTCGGCTCCGGCGCCGATGCACAGCTCGGCCGCCCGCCATTTCTCGCCGTCGGTCAGGTAGCAGCACTCTAAAATCACTTTCAATACGGCATTGGCCTGACGGCAAACCGCCGCCACCGCCTCGATGTGAGAGGCGGCCTCATCCCACATGCCCGAGCGCACCAGCCCGATCGGCAGCACCATATCCAGATCGCTAGCCCCATCGGAGATCGCCACCGCCGATTCCGCCACCTTCGCAACGGCGCTGCCGGCGCCGTGTGGAAACCCCACCACCGTCCCCACCGAAATCCCGGTTCCATTCAAGCGGGCAGCGGCCCGCTTCACCCAGCAAGGGTAGACGACCGCCGCCGCAAACCGATGCTCAACCGCCTCTCCGCAAAGGCGCTCGATGGCGGGCCAGTCCGCCTCCGGCTTCAAAAGGGTGTGCTCAATTCGGCTAGCCAGCTCCGCGGCCGAGGGTACAGGCCGGACTGGCTCCAAGGTAACCAGATTTGTAACCGGGTCAGCCATTTCGAGTTGCGCCTTTTAATCCAGCCACAAAGCGCTGCGCCTTTTCAACCACCGCCGGGTTCCCATCGTTTTCATGGAGCAGATTCACCAGCGCGCTGCCAATCACCACTCCATCAGCGTAGCGGCAGATCGCGGCGACGTGCTCCGGCTTTGAGATTCCAAACCCGATGCAGATCGGCTTATCGGCGGCGCTTCTGATCTTGCTCACCAGATCGGGCAGCTCGGTCGGAAGGTCGCTGCGGGCGCCGGTGACGCCGGTTCGCGAAACGCAATAGATAAAGCCGGTGGATAGGTTGGAGACGATTCGAATGCGCTTATCGGTGCTGGTCGGCGCAAGCAAAAATATCGTGTCCAGCTTCTGCTCCCGAGAGATCGCCAGCCACTCCTCCGATTCCTCCGGCGTTAAGTCGGTCACAATGTGGGCATACACGCCGGCCTGAGCCGCCTCGCGAGCATATTTCGGCAACCCAAAATGCATGATCGGGTTGATGTAGGTCATCACAATGAGGGGAACATCCGATTTTTCGCGAACTTTTTGTACCAGCGAAAGGACGCCGGCCACTGTCATCCCGTTTTTTAGCGCCCGCTGCGAAGAGGCTTGAATGCTCGGTCCGTCGGCCAATGGGTCGCTGAATGGAATTCCAATTTCAATCGCATCGGCGCCGGCCTCGGCCAGCGCGACGATAAGCTCAGCCGGATCCACCGACGCCGGATCACCGGCCGTTAGATAGACGATCAACGCCTTCTCACGGTTCGATGCCAGGCGCCGAAACGAACGGCTCAATCGGCTGGTCTCCGCCCCCAATTGCCGATCCATATTCCCCAATTCAACGCCCATTATTCGGTATCCTCGATCTTCAGCTCCCGGGCGGCGGTATCCACATCCTTGTCACCGCGTCCCGACAGGTTGACCACCACAATCGCATCTCCCGGCAGCTCCGACTTCATCTTTTTCAGGTAGGCGACGGCATGAGCCGATTCCAGGGCCGGTATAATCCCTTCGGATTGAGCCAGCCATTTAAAGCCCTCCATCGCTTCGGCATCGGTGACCGTCACATATCGGGCGCGGCCGGTGCGCTTCAGATGTGAGTGCTCCGGGCCGACGCCGGGATAATCGAGGCCGGCCGAGATGGAGTGAGTGGGCAGCACCTGGCCGTTCTCATCTTGCAGCAGATAGCTCACGCAGCCGTGCAGCACGCCGGGTGAGCCGGCCGTCAGGGTGGCGCAGTGCTTGTTCGACAAGAGCCCGGCGCCAGCCGCTTCCACTCCGATCAGCTTGACCGACACATCCTCTAAAAACGGATGAAATAACCCGATCGCGTTGGAGCCGCCGCCCACGCACGCCACCACGTAATCGGGAAGCCGGCCCTCCATCTCCAATATTTGACGGCGCGCTTCATGGCCGATTACCGATTGGAAGTTGCGCACCATCATCGGATAAGGATGAGGCCCAACCACTGACCCGATGATGTAGTGGGTCGTTCGCACGCTGCTGACCCAATCGCGCATCGCCTCATTGGTGGCATCCTTTAAAGTGCAGCTTCCGGAGCCGACCGGAATGACCCGTGCGCCCAACAGCTTCATCCGCACCACGTTCAGCGCCTGCCGCTCAATATCCTCGGTACCCATGTAGATATCGCACTGGAAGCCAAATCGCGCGCACACGGTGGCGGTGGCCACTCCGTGCTGGCCGGCGCCCGTTTCGGCGATAATGCGCGGCTTACCCATTCGGCGGGCCAATAAAATCTGTCCCAGCGTGTTGTTGATTTTATGAGCGCCGGTATGACAGAGGTCTTCCCGCTTGAGATAAATTCGGAGTTTTCCCAATTCGGTGGTGAGCCGTTCCGCGAAATACAGAGGGGTGGGCCGGCCCACGTAATGGTGGAGCAGGTCTTCAAATTCCCGACTGAACTGGGGGTCCGCCAGTGCGCCTTCATAAGCAGACTCAAGCTCATCCAATGCCGGCACTAACGTTTCAGGCACAAAGCGACCGCCGAAATCGCCGAAATGGCCGCGTGCATCGGGCAGGGTTATCGTTGATGGTGATTTCAATTCCAGCTTACTCTTTCAGATTGGTAAGAGTTCAGTTTTGCGGGAATAATTTTCGTTCGCCCCCACCCCTGCCTGCAGCAGGCAGGCCAGCCCTCCCCCGAGGGGGGTGGGAGTTTAGCGGCGGTGCTTTTATCTTGCCCCCCCAGTCCCTCTTAATCCCCTCCCCCGTTTACGGGGGAGGGTGCCACCCATTTCCTCCCGCTTCCGATTCCCCCTCTCCGAGAGCTCGGAGAGGGGGTTAGGGGGTGAGGTGATTTACCTGTTAACCTTTTATTTTCCGCAAAACTGAACTCATTCGACTCGATAACTCATTTACCTCTATTATACGTTATGGGCAACCGGAGCCGGATGCGGATTGGCAAAGTCTTGTAAATTTATCCGATTTTCAATGTTGCGGCGGCATTTCGAGCTCGATATATCCGGCCGCTCCAGCCATAACCGATCCACCCCAGCAAAACCCCGATCGCTATCAAGCTGAGATAGAGGCCGAACCGATACGAAGACGGCTGATAACGAAATACGACCCGATGCGCACCCCGTGACAAAACCACCCCGCGCAACACGTAATCGGTCAGCCAAAGGTGAGCCGGCCGGCCGTCAACCGTTACTTTCCAGCCCGGCAGCGCCATCTCGGAGCAGACCAGTAACCCTTTCGCCTTGCAATGAGCTTTGTACACGACTCGGGTCGGAGTAAATGACACTAATGCCGCCCGCTCGGAGGATCTGGATGATACGGGCTGCAGTACCGGGAAGCCTCTCCCTTCCACTACCGCCTCGAGACGGGGATTAAAATTGGCAGCCATCATTGTATTCAGTGCGACATTACCGTCCGACGCGCTAAGCGCCGAGTGAACGATCCACACCGATGGGTATGCCGTCATATTTCGATAGATGTTCATTGAGAGCGGAGCTACCAGCCGGAGGTTATTGGAATTAAGTATGCGGCGGGTCACGACATACTTCACCCCCAGCATATTCAGCAGCGGGTCATCGGCTGAGGTGAGGTGAATGTCATCGCTAAAGTGGGCTGGGCGGCCGCTCATCCGCTCCTCGATGCGAACCATCAGGCGGTGGTATCGGATGGAGTGCACCGAATCGGAGCCCTGCACCTCCCGCAAACCAAGCACCGCGTTGAAGTTCGGCACCAGATATTCCAGCGGTTGCAGAGGCGATGGCTTGAGGCTAAGGATGCGGGCGTTGCCCGCCATAGCCGGCAACTGCCGCGTAAGCTGGGTGGGGGGAAAGAGATTCGCCGGATCGGTCATCGGATTAAAGCCGGCGCTCCAGACCAGCAGATCGGCGGCCGCTAGCACCGGGAAGAACCAGCACACGACTTGCCACCGCCGGGCCGCCCGAATCGCCAATAGGGTGATGACCAGTGCAATCAGACAGCGCGCCAACTGATCCCATTCAAAGGTCCAACGTAAATTGGTAAAGAGATGCTGAATCTTCAAACCGAGTCCGGGAAAGGTAAACAGGGCGGCAAGTCCAACTCCAAACGCGGTCCATCCGACGCGGAGATAGAAGGATTTCAGCGATTTACCCTCGGCGGGCAACTGGTTGATAAGCTGTTGCACACCGTAACCAGCCAGCGCGGCCATTCCAAAGCTAAAGAGGCACAGCGCCCGGGCGGTCGCATTAAACTGGCGATAGCCGGGCATCAGATAAAACAAGATCGCACACAATGGCGTGCCGAGTGCGAGCAGCAGCCCTACGATAGCCAACACAACGAATGCCAACCAACCGCGAACTCCGGACGGGGTTTCAGTAGCCGTTTTTTTATCCCACCAGCAGCCGATCAGCGCAAAAAGCAGGCATGGAATGCCTAAATAGGTTGCATATTCAATGAAGTTAAAGGCGCCCCAGTAGTACTGATTCTGTTGGAGCAGGGCCTGGCTTCCTAAAAAATTGGGCAGCAGTAAAGTTAACAGGTTGATCGGCGGCAATCGTAGGGCAATGCTTTCTGGGTAGGAGCGCGGGACGGCGCGGAAATTAATCCGCCCCATCTCGAAAGTCGGCAGCAGCTCCACTGAAGCCAAGGCGATGCTGAAGATGATCGCCCCCGCCAGCAAAATCACTTGCCGCCCATACTCCCTTTTACCCATTCCGGTGGAAACGATCAGCGCGTAAAGAACCAGCGCCATGCCGACATAAAAGCTGAATTGAAGGTGGCCCGCCAGCAGCGACAAACCCAAGGCGGCGCCGGCGCCCATCACCTGCCATTGCCACCGATTCCGTTGCCGCCCATACTCCCAACCCAGAAGAGCGACCGGCAGCCAGCAGAGGGCGGCGGTGGGCGTCTGAAACTCCAGCCAAACGATCTGGAGGGCGCAAAACATCCAGGCCAGGGCGCCGGTGAGGGCGGAGATCGGGTGCAGCCGGTGTAGGCGGAGCAGGCCGTAGGCGGCCAGCCCGGTGATCAAGGTTTGTAAAATTGCAATCCAGTTGAGGGCGACCCAGAGCGGCAGCAGATAGATCAATAAGTTCAACGGGTAGTAGGGCGCTGACTGATTGTTGGCCAGCAAGACGTTGCCGCCAAACTCATACGGATTCCAGAGGGGCGCCACTCCCTGCCGAACCATTTTACGCTCCACCGCCCGCCAACAGTAGTATTCCAACATCGGTCCCAGCAACGGGGTCTGGCGCAGATCGCGGCCTGAGAGTTGAGCGCCGATGTGGGCTTTCCATGGCTCGGTGTAGAGCACGACCTGGGTGGGAAGCAGCGCTTTCCCTTCAAAGATAACGGGCGCATAGTAGATGACGGTAAACAGTAAAATGAGGAGGCAGGCG
Organism: bacterium; assembly: GCA_021842405.1. Lineage (GTDB taxonomy): Bacteria > Armatimonadota > Chthonomonadetes > Chthonomonadales > JAMCWF01 > JAMCWF01. Next base: position 28,028 of record JAKBZR010000004.1, on the reverse strand, counting down.
ATCCAGTCGTTTCGGCGCGGGGAGGTGGCGGGTTGAGCGGGCTTCACCCGGCAATCCCCTTCCAGTCATCCTCTACCGGCTTGGAGGGGTCGAACGGCTCGGGCGCCAGACCGTAACAGGCCATGATTTCCTGGTGAACGCACGTGATATAGATGGCGGCAAATCCGAAGCCGATGATGGGCAGGCCGATGATGGAAACCAGCAGAATGACCCCCATGAGGGCGGTTAGCACGTAACTGGCAAAAACAAACTTCGATTCCAGTAAAAAAATCAGCCCCGATCGCCGCAGAATGGCTACCGGGCCGATCTTCTCACTCGTCGCGCCCTTCGCTTGCTCGCTATCAGCATCGGCCAGCACGGCCGGCTGGAGATATCCGAGGGCAAAAGCAAAGATGAGCATATCGAAGATGAAAAAAGCAAGCGCGCTCCCAATCAAGGTGAACCGGGTGAAGTAAAAGATGGTGTTTGCGATCAATATGCCGATGATGATGGCGTCCAGCAGTGCAACCCGGAGCGACAACCAAAACAGTCGCCGGCCGTCGAGCCAGAGTGAAGCCAGGGTAATTTCCTCTCTGGCCAACAGCTTACGGGCAAAGGATGCGAGGAGGCCGAAGCAGAAGGCGGCCAGCGCCATTTCGACCCCAACGAGGAAAAACCAGCCTGCAATGCCGGTGTGAGCGATTAAAAAATCGGCGGCGCTTGGTGTCACCGTAATGGCGATGAAAACGGCGCAATTCACCACCATTACGGTACCCAGATGGTTCCAGGTCTCCCGAATGGAGCGCTGAAGCGTTTTGCCGAAGCGGGGCGGCCTTAAACGGGTTGCGGGCGGCTCATTAGTTCTCATTCTCGTCAGTGATTAAAGGAACAGTCCTTAATACGAAATTATAGCCCTACCAAATCTTTAACTATATCATTCCACGCTACTTTAACCGAAGCGGGAACATCTTTGGTATCGAAAAGGGCGAGAATTTCTTGAGTGAATATCATTCTGCCTCCGTGAATAAAGTAGTGAGAACTTTGGCTGCTTTCTCATAATCCAAGGTTGACATCTATTAGTAATTCATCCAAAGGCATTCTTGGCGTGGCTGTTTGATTGAATGGCATCGCTTCACCGGTGCGTCGAATCGACGCCATTCTTTATACCACGTATCCATAACATCGCAACGATAACCCGAGATGGCGACTTTGCCGCTACATTCATTGAGTGCTTGAGATAGCTGATCGTGCTGATCCAAGTCCATTTCGAAGCCATAGGCTTTACTGTCGCCTCGCGTCATATGTAAGTATGGTGGATCGCAGTAGAAGAGGATGTCCGCGCTGTCATAGAGACGGATAATTTCAACGGCGGGACGATTCTCGATCTGCACACGCAAGAGCCTTTTGGCGATATCTTGTAAATCTTCTACGCCGCCAAGCCATCGTGAAACAACTCCAGACATTCCCGCCCGGCTGGTATTTTTGCAGTTGGCCCAGCGGCCAAGCGTGGCGGTCTGAGCTAAGCCGGTACGCGCTTGGCGAGCTCTAATATAAAATCGCCTTGCCCTTTCCACCTCGCTAATGCTTTGCTTGCTTCCATTGATGGCTAGATGGAACTCCTCGCGTGAAAAAGGAGTGAGAGCAATCACCCGAATCAGATCATCGGAAAAATCACGAAGCACCCTGAAAAAATTGACCACCTCTCCGTCAATGTCGTTGTAGGTTTCAACCGGGGATGCAGTGCGGTTTAAAAGTACGGCAGCAGATCCGGAAAACGGTTCACAGTAGCAATGAGTATAGGGTAACAGAGGAAGAAGCCAATCCAAATGACTGAATTTGCCACCATACCAGCCGAAGACGATGTGACGGCGATGTGTGGGGCGACGCAGGACGACGATCTTTTCACTCATAGCGGGGCCATCCAGATAAATCGGGGAGAGACCCCGTTCCTGCCTCGCAACCTTCTCTTCTAAAATCTCCACTTCCTTTTCCTCACCTGCCGTAGAGAATATTGGTAGCTCTAATTGCTCCATGCGCGCCGGCAATGGAGAATGTGAATTCCGGTATAATGTCCTCATATCGTATTTCCTTTAAAGGCGATGATCAAAAATATCATTTATCGGCTATGGAATGCCTCTTGATAAGGAAAACGGCGCCGATCCAGAGCAAACGTGACACTTGCTGTTTTTCCTTACAGTTCTTCTCATCATAGATTTGATGGTTTGTTATACGTTACATGCCAGACGAAACAATGAACACCATCGTCGTAAATGATTTTTGCGATTGGTGGCTGCACTCCAGGAACAATACTGAATTGTGATGTACCAACCGACTTTTCTCCTCCGTGTGGGGGAACAGAAGCAGAATGAACATGTGCGGCTCCATAACCTCCACCACTTGCATATATACTACCATCAGCCATTTCAATGAAGATATATTTATTGTTGGCTGGATATGTTTTATTTCCATTGTTCTTGATCCTAATATCTACACTAAATCCCATATCCGGTCCTGGTGTATGTCTTTCGAGTATGTCTACGCCGGGATGGTGAGATTCTTCGGGTCGGTAAGGGCGAAATCCCCAGAAAAATAGTTTTGCCTCAATACGGAGATTGCCTTCCTGTTGCACTAGAGGAGGAACAATATATTGACTATCGAAATAAACCGGGATCAGCATTTTCGGGCCAGTATTGACCAGAATAGGTGTAAAGTGGATTGGTGCTAATAATTGCAGCCATAAATACGGTGAACCACGACTAAGTCTCTCTAATTTATTTGTATATCCATAAAGCTTGGAAATGGTAATAATTGGGATTATGATGCCGCCATTGAAATCATACCACATACCTTTGGGTGCAAACCGCGGCGCAACCGGTAAGATGATCTGTTTCCCATTAAAGACTGCTTTTTTTGATCCTATCCGTAATCGTAGCAGACTATTAGATCTAGTGAGGTCCATTACGGTGATAGTTCCTTTCGAAGAATTATATTGCGGCTTTAGACCCATAGCCACTAAACAAAACGCTGATACCATCACTTCTTTGCCGATCAGAATCCCTCCTGCTAAGTAATAATACTGATATCGCCATATCCTAATTGAAACATAATGGTGTTCTGTAATAGTATCGGCGTGGCTCATCATAGAAAGGAAGGCCAGCGAAATCAGCCACGCCACATTCCGGATTTTCATTTTTACTGTACCTTTTTATAGACGATGCAGACAGGATGAGTAGAACTTCCAGCATGCATAAAGCGCAACATCGATTCAACAGATCCGCCGGCGGGAACCATCCACGTATCAACCAACTCAGGTTGCCACACACTTGGCACAGAGGGTATGTTGTTATACCCACTCGAACACTCATACTTTATGGGTGGATATAATTCTTCCACCGGCGGACTATCGCTTTGTGGTATGAAGTTGCCGGATTTCACCCCAGCGCCACACAGACCATTGTTATCGCGCGCAAAAAATATATCATTCGGCGTAGTAGCGTCACCATCTAATAAACCAGCTCGAAAAGAGCTGATGCCATTCCCATTCACAATTATTACTGGGGATATAAAATAATCGACATTTTAATCATCTCATATCGCTACGTTATAATGTCGTAAGAGTTCGGCTTTCAGTGAATGATTTATAGCAGCATGGGTTGCCCCCCCACCCCAACCCTCCCCCACGAGGGGGGAGGGAGCTGATAATTGCGGCATATCCCTCTTACAGGATTGGGGGTGAGGCGCTCCTGCCTTAATTATCCAGAATGCTAATCTCATTTCTGACGTATAATATATTATGTCCCCAGTAATAGTTTATAAGCTTACTTGAATGCGTATAGCTTATGGTCCAATGAGCCGATGTAGACGGTGCCGTCCGGCCCGATGGCGGGTGAAGCGGTCACCCAGTTGCCGGTTAAGTAGCCCCACTTGAGAACGCCGTTCGATCCGTTGATCGCGTAAACGTTGCCGTCCTCGGAGCCGAAATAGACGGTCCCGTCGCTGCCCACAACCGGCGAGGAGATCACCGATCCTCCTGTCTGGTAGTCCCACTTCAGTGCGCCGGTTATATCATCGAGCGCGTAGAGGCGGCCATCCAGCGAGCAGATGTAAAGCGTTCCTCCCGGCCCGATGCAGGGGCAGGACTGAACGGAGCTCTGAGCTTGAAAGACCCACTTTACGGCGCCGGTATTGCCGTCCAGCGCATAGACGTTGGAATCGTTTGAGCCGAAGTAGACGGTGCCGTCCGGCCCGATGGCGGGTGAGTTTTCAATTGACCCACCGGTCGGGTGCGACCAAACCAGGGCGCCGCTGGTTGCATTCAGCGCGTAGAGCTTGTCATCCCACGATCCGACGTATATCAGCCCATTTCGACCGATCGCCGGCGACGAGGTGACCAGATTGCCGGCCTTAAATTTCCAAATTAAATTGCCATTTGAGCCGTTCAGCGCGTACACATAATCATCATCCGAGCCGACGTACACCGTCCCATTCGGCCCGACGACCGGTGAAGAGGTAACCACATCGCCGGTATTGAACGACCATTTCTTGGCGCCGGTTGCGCCATCCACCGCATAGACGTTATGGTCGTTTGAGCCGAAGTAGACGGTGCCGTCCGCCCCGATTGCCGGTGTTGAATTAACCCAATCCTTGGTCTGGAATTTCCAATTCACGGCGCCAGTGGTGGAGTTGATGGCGTATAAGTTATGATCTTCCGAGCCGATATACAGGGTACCGTTCGCCCCGATTGCTGGCGCCGAGTTGGCGAAGGCGCCGCCCGCCACAAAATCCCAAAGCAGCGCGTTGGTTTGCGGGCCCAAGATTGAATTGAACCCGCTGTGATAGGGGTTCGCCTGAAACATGGGCCATGAGCTGCCCGACTGCAATCCGCTCGTATTGCCGCCGTCCGGCTGTACCACCGCCAGCGAGATGGTCGCGCTCTTTCCCGAGTTGCTCTCCTGCGCGGTAATCTGAGCGTTGCCCAGCGAGTTGGCGGTCACTTTACCGGTGTTATCCACCGATGCCACGCCCGATGATGAGGAGCTCCAGGTGAGATTGGCGGCCGGCACCGGCACCGCATCGCCCTGCGAATCTTCCGGGGTCGCGATCAGTTGCAATATCTGGCCGGTGAGCAGCGTAGGGCCGCTCGGGTTGATGACGATTTGGCTGACGGTTGCGGCGGGTGAGATGGTGACGGTTGCGGTCGGCGTTAAAGCGACGACCAGCAGACTATTGACCGCGCCCATCGGACTCCCGCCGGCCCCATTCTGGGGGTAGGCTGTTGCGGTAACCGTCAGGTTGCCGATCGGAAGATGCCCAAGCGTATTCTTCGTTTGGCCGCTGGACGAGGGTGCATTGATGACTCGGGTAGCAACCACATGCGCGCCGTCGGATAAGCTCAATTCGATACTGTGAACGCTCTGTGCCGATGGAGCGGGCCAGTTGACGATAAAGGTCGCATTTCCCAAACCAGGGCCGTTGCTTCCATTGCTGCCGCAGCCAACCGCCAATAGCCCCACCACCGCCAGCAGCAGGCAGCCCGCCGCTCGGTTCACCATGCGCACATTCACCATCAAATCTTCCTCCCGGTTAAATCGGTTCATACCTGGCAAGCACGTATTAACAGGACGTTGAAAAACACTAAAGCATCTACCAATTCGTCATTCCGGGGCCGCGAAGCGGAACCCGGAATCCAGAACATCAGCATACCTGCCTTCCGATAGGCAAGGAGCTGGATTCCCGCCATCCACTCCACTGGAGTGGAGCCATGCGGGAATGACGAAGCGGCGAACTTCAACGACTTCCTAAACCCGCTCAAGCTGATCCGAATGCCCTACCGCATGCCATCCTTATCATTATAGCAAGTTTTTAAATTAACAAGGTCTTCTCGCAAAGACGAAACCAGGCGGGAAGCGTCGTCTGCAATCGCGAAATAAGTCGTTCAACCGCTGATACGTCCTATTTTTTCCATTGACGATTTTCAAATCGGTATAGTGACATCTTCTGTCTTGCACACTTTTGTCATTTTTTGCTACAGTTGAAATCTTATCAAGGACGGTCACCGTGGCTGTTGGGGTCGGTGCTTGCCGGAACCGGCGGTTGCTATTCATTCGGGATAAATCCGTAGCGTTGTCAAACTATTCGGCGGTGGGGAGAACTGGGGGCAAGCGCGGGGTCACGCCGGTTGTAACAATGATAGGAGTGAGGATATTCCACCTGAATGATAGAGAGAACAGAAACCATTCAAAATGCCGAATATATTGCGTCTCATTTAATAACTTGCTTACCTGGTATTATTGCATAAATCGCGCCGATTGAATAGACGATGCTGGACCCGTTTCACTATTATCGCTTCTTTCAATATATACAGCCTACCCGTTGATCCCGTTAAAAATTTACGGAGGGGGTATGACGAGGTTACAATCCGGTAAGGAAGAAGAGGAACTAAACCAGGGTATTATTTCAGGATGTAAGTCTATCCCTTAAGGGGTTGTTGAAAAAGTCGCTGGATCCCACCGCTTCGTCATTCCCGCCTGCCTGCAGCAGGCACCCTCTCCGCTTGCGGGGAGGGAGTTTAGCGGCGGTGCTTTTATCTTGCCCCCCAGTCCCTCTTAATCCCCTCCCCCGTTTACGGGGGAGGGTTAGGGTGGGGGTGCATCCAATACGGTCGAAAATCATTCCCGTAAAACTGAACTGTTACGAACTCTTACACTTAAGCAACTTTCGTCGAAAGGCGGTAGAATTAAATTATGGCAAACACCGGCTTAAACTTCCTAAATGGGGTCATTGCTCCGATGCTGACGCCCTGCCGTCCCGACGGCAGTCTGGATCTCGACGGCGTCCGGGGTATGGTGGGTTGGTGGAAAACCCGCCGCGGCCTAAACACGATCTTTGCCCGCAGCGGAATGGGCAAGATGTTCACCTTTACGGTCGAAGAGACGCTGAGCTTGGCACGTGCGGTTATTGACGAAGCGGCCGGTCGTTTCGGGGTGCTGGCCGGCGCCGCCGGCGAGTGGCTCACCCAGCGCGAAGGCATGCGACCGGATCGAAACGCCTACCTCACTCAGGCGATTCATCTCACCGTCGAATTGGGGCGATTAGGGGTGGACGGCGCGGTGCACGTCATCCCCTATGCGCTGGAGCCGGCCAGCGGCGAGGCAATTCACGATCTGGTTTTTCACTATTATCAGCAAGTTCACGATGCCACCTCAGTCCCGATCGTTATCTATCAACCTCACAGCACTCCACCCGAATACCGCATCCGCCCCCGCTTGCTGGAGCGGCTGTTGGAGCTGCCTCGGTTGGCCGGCATGAAGGTATCCACGATGGAAGATGAGGACTTTCTCCCGCTGGCGACGGTGGCGGCCGACGCCCCCTTCGCCCTGATCTGCGGGGATGAAAATAATTACCTGAAGGCGCTGAAGCACGGCGCGGTCGGCGTCATCGGGGAGGGCTGCAACGTCTATCCCGAAATACTGGCCGACCTGAAAGCCGCCTTCGAGCGCGGCGATCTGGAAGGAGCCGAGCGGCATCAGCTCAACGTGGGGCGCGGATTGGATTTGGTATCCGGCTTGAATTCGGGGGTTGCGTGGCGCCAGTTGATGATCCGGCTCGGCGCAAAGTTACAGCCCTACGATCGCGAGCCGTTCACGCCGTACCCTCAAGACACGGTCGAGCGGCTTGCAGCCGGCTGGCGGGAGCTGCTGGCTGAATATCATTGAACGCTGGCGTGTAATTGTAAATTGAGGGATCATCGGGAACAAACGGGTTGACCACGGCAGGTTATTGGAATGAGAGTCAATCCTGGTCATTGATTGGTAAGTTTTCCGGCCGAATATAAACCTGAGTGGATGACCATGAGAACACGGTACGACGTCATCGTGATCGGCGCCGGTCCGGGCGGCGCCACAGCGGCCGCAGAGCTTGCTCGTAACGGCCTTACAACGCTGATGGTTGAGCGCAAGCCACTGCCTCGCCATAAGGCTTGCGGGGGCGGACTGCCGATGGCGGTCGGGGATCTCATCCCCGAAATCCCGGCTGGAGTGGTGGAGGCGACGGTCACCTGGATGCGCCATACCTGGAACTTCCAGGATGCGGTGCTATTCCCGGTCAACAACCCGGATTCCATGCCCGACATCACACTTTGGATGGTGCGGCGCGACCGTTTCGATGAGCATCTGGCGCAGCGGGCCATCAACTTCGGCGCTGAGTTGGCCGATGGCCTGCACATCCGTCACATTGAGGCGGAGGGCGGCCGCTTCCGATTGGTGGGCGAAAACGGATGGTCGGCGACCGCCGATTACGTGGTGGGCGCCGATGGGGCAAACGGAATAACGGCCTCTTCATTTGGGCTGCGGCAGAAGCGGCAGATCGGCATCGCGATGGAGGGGGAGCTTTCTTATAACTGGGATCGAGCGGATCATCCGGACCTGCGGCCGGAAGTGCTTCACCTGGAATACGGCCGAGTTAAGCATGGCTATGCGTGGATATTTCCAAAGGGCGATCATCTGAACGTGGGGGCCGGGCGGATGCGATCCACCACCGCCTCGAGCAGCCGGACAAATTTAGAAGAGGCGCACCCGCTTGGCGACCAGTTCAAGGCAGTGGTGGAAGATTATTTGAACTCGCTGGGCATTGAGGGGCGGGAGGGGATACGGTTTTACGCCCATCCGCTGCCGATATGGAACGGGCCGGAGCCCTTGGAAGCCGCCGACGGCCATGTGCTGCTGGTCGGGGACGCGGCCGGTCTGGTGGATCCGCTGTTTGGGGATGGAATCCTGAACGCGATCCGCAGCGGATTCATCGCGGCTCGACTGATCCTTAACGGCTCGGCCGCTCAATACACCCAACAAATCCAGCGGGAGATCGGGCGCAATCTGGAAGCGGCGCGCCGGCTGGCGAACCTCTTTTACCGATTCCCGGCTCTATGCTATCAGGTCGCGGTCAAGCGGCTTGAAATGACCCGCCTTGCCGCTCAACTTTTTTGTGGAAAGGTCGAATTTTCAGAGGTGGCGCCTCTGGCGCTTAAACGGATACGAACCGCTTTGATGAGACGCGGGAACCGAAGCTATAGCGATCAAACCGATCCGACACAGCATGCCGGCGAATTGGGATGAGTGGGCATTCACTGAGTATGAAACCGAGAAGCGACGCGGGTGCGCCTTGCATCCTTGTCTCTTACGGCGGCCTTCACGCTTTTGTTTTGGCCATCATCGCTTTTGGTCTGTTTATCAACGCGGCACGAGCGAATGGGATGGCCCGTTCAATCAAATTAGCCCTCCCCAATCACCAGAGGCCGATTTCCATCCAGGTGAAAAAGGCTCGCCGCTGGGACCGCCTCCTCGAGCGATCCTCCGGTTTCATCGGCTCGGATTGCGGCTACACAATTAAAATCGGTCATGAGCGCACGTTGTGGCTGTTCGGCGATAGCTTCATCGGACAAGTGAAGGGGCATCAGCGGGTCAACGCGCAAATGGTTCATAACTCCATCGCCGTTTTAGAGGGAAAGCAGCCGGATGAAAGCCGATTCCATTTCTATTGGGGACGGCAAAATGGGGTCAATACCCCTTATATCGTCCCAAAAGAGAGTGACCTGGCCTACTGGTTTGAAGACGGAGCGGTGGTTCATCGCAAACTGTGGCTGTTTTTATCTCAAATTGCGTACCTGCCGACGGGTGGACTGTTCGGCTTTAAAATGAACGGCACTGCGCTGGCCGACGCCGATATCTCTTCCTCTGACCCCCACCGCTGGAAATTTCAAACCGTACCGTTTCCCTTTTATGACAATAGTGGCTCCGACGATGAGTGGTTCGGCGCGGCGGTGCTGTCGCAAGGGCGATACCTCTATATTTACGGCCTGCGACAAGAGAGCGCCGCCCCGCCAATGAAGCGCGGCCTGCTGGTTGCCCGCGTGCCGGCCGACCGGATCGCCGATTTCTCCCGCTGGCGGTTCTGGGCGAATGGGAAATGGGTTGCGAATCAGCATCGGGCGGAGGCGAGCGGAAGCGACCTGGGCGCCGAGATGAGCGTCAGTTTTCAACCGGAGCTGGGTTGTTATCTGCTGGTCTACTCCCCCTCCGATCTGGCGCCGGTCATCCGTATCCGAACCGCACCGGAACCCTACGGTCCCTGGAGCAAAGCCGTCACCGTCTACACCTGCCCGGAAGGGAAAATTCCAACCGTTCTGTGCTACGCCGCCAAGGGGCACCCCGAGCTTTCCAACCGGAATGACCTTTTAATTAGTTATGCCACCAATTCAACCGACTTTGAGAAGGTGCTTCACGATTCGCGCCTCTACGACCTGCGCTTTATCCGATTGATATTTAAAAAGTAAGAGCGGTATTCCCCCCACTTAATATCAGGCTCAAGAGTGCAGTTATTACGTCCCTGGTAAGTAAGAGTTCAGTTTTGTGGGTAATTTTTGAAGCAGGCGCTCCCTACTACTCTTTGCCGATCCTGGGAGAGGGTTTGGGAAGACAGAGATTGCTTCCCAGACAACATTGCAATATGTGTTGCATGGTCTTTGATAGGTTACTTTAGGGGTCACCCGGCTAGTGAATGCAACTCGTAGGGTGGGCTGATCACTCATTTCTCAATTTAACCCACAGTCAGCGGAGCCGCGAGCGTGAGCGAGTGGAGCGGTATAGCATTAGCACGTTGGCGATCGTGTTCTATTGTGTGTCCCCGTTAACTAGTCGGGTGATGACGTGGAGAACGAGAATGGGATTATCGTTAGGCATAAACAGCCAGCGTGTACGCTCGCTCACGCTCGCGGCTCAGAGGTAGCTCGCAGGCTAGTAGATTGATTCCCCGATAACATTGCAGTACTAGGGGAATGCTGAGCGTAACAGTTCAGTTCTGTGGGAATCATTTACGACCATATTGGATACACCCCCACCCTAACCCTCCCCCGTAAACGGGGGAGGGGATTAAGAGGGACTGGGGGGGAAGATAAAAGCACCGCTGCTAAACACCCTCCCCGCTTGCGGGGAGGACTGGGGTGGGGTCGAACGAAAATCATTCCCATAAAACTGAATTCATTCTGCTGAGCTTGGTACTTGACAAAAATCACTCCCGTAAAACTGAACTGTTACCCTGGTAATAAGTGCAATTCGGGTGTAGAGAAAATAAGTAAGCTAAGTTGGTCGTCGTATTGCTTCCCAATTGCCCTGAACGATTGTGGCAAGCAACTTATCGGATCGCATATAGATAGCCGCCTTTGGCCTCCACATAGATCGTTCCATCCTCACCGATTGCAAGCGAGAATACAGGCGATGATTCTCCTTTTCCTCCAGCAAGTGGAGAAATTAGAACTTTCCACTTAAGCGTACCGTTCGGTTTGATCGCATATAGGTAGCCGTCTTCGGACAACACATAGATCGTTCCATCCGAGCCAATGACAGGGGAGAAGACTCCACTACTGGTTTTATATTTCCATTCCAGCGTCCCGTTAGGATTGATCGCGTAGAGATTGTTCTCATATGTTCCGATATAAATCGTTCCATTTAAACCAATAGCTGGTGGTGAATAGTCTCCACTTCTTTTCCATTTCAGGGTGCCGCTGGGATTTATCGCACATAATGCACTTACCTTGACGTGTTTGCTAAACCTTGATTTCCATACCTGCACGTAGATCGTTCCATCCGAACCTAGAGTCGGGGATGAATATATTGTTTTATGCTTCCACTGCAGCGTGCCGTTGGAGTTTATCGCATAGAGCGAAGAAACGCCATAAGGTCCCGCTCCAACATAGATTGTACCACCCAACCCGATAGCTGGGGATGATAGTACTGATGCTCCACCTTCAGTTTTATACTTCCATTTCAGGGTACCGTTGGGTCTGACCGCATATACATTTCCATCATTTGATCCAACATAGATCGTTCCATCTGATCCGATGGCTGGGGATGATACTACTGGTGCTCCACCTTCAGTTTTATACTTCCATTTCAGCGTGCCGCGAGGGTTGATCGCGTACAAATTTCCGTCATCTGATCCAACATAGATGGTGCCGTCCGACCCGATGGCTGGGGATGATACTACTGGTGCTCCACCTTCAGTTTTATACTTCCATTTCAGGGTACCGTTGGTGTTAATCGCGTATAGATTCCCGTCATCCGATCCCACATAGATCGTTCCATCAGAGCTGATTGCAGGGCCTGAATCGATTTCATCTCCGCAACGGTATTTCCACATCAGCACGCCTTTCGCTCCTTTGCCGATCCCTCTACCGGTGTGCATCGGATCATGTAAAAGCATCGGCCAGGGACTGCCTGGCTGCAAGCCGCCCGTATGTGTCGAGGGATGAGCGGCTTCGTTTTTGCTGACGGCGATTCCCCTGCATACACCAGGCGCCATCAGCAAGGCCGCCGCCAGCCCCGCCACCGCTCGGGAAATGGGCCGGTTAAACTTTCGGGCGGTGATTAAAAGAAAACCCAATCGCTCTCTTCGCATCTTTGATGCTCCCTTCCGCCTTGTCCTACCCTCAAGAAGGGACAAAGCCTAACACCCTGGACTTGGAATATGTTAACATGGACATCAAATAATTGACATTGCGATGTTATTTCGAACGGTATAGCATAATTGCCCTGAACGATTGTGGCAATCGTTTATCGGATCGCATATAGTTCGCTCCCGCAGCCTACGTAGATCGTTCCATCCGAACCGATGGCAGGGGAGAAAAGATGAGAACGTGTCTTAAACTTCCACTTGAGTTTACCGGTAATATCATTAAGGGCGTAAAGGTATGAGGAACCATTATTCTCATGCACCACGTAGAGAGTGCCGTCTGAACCGATCACGGGCGAAGCGATGTAAGTATCAGCTCTAAACTTATCTTTCCACTTAAGCTTGGCGGTTGCGTCAAGTGCATAGAGATAACAATCGCCCCCATCAGGAGGCGGGGAGACAGGTATGTAGATCGTACCGTCACCACCAATGGCGGAGGTTGATTTAACCACCCACTTATCATTTATCCTAAACTTCCACTTGAGCTTGCCGGTTTCGCCGTTAAGTGCGTAGAAATAGCTATAAATGTGACGGGGAATCTTTCCAATTGCATAAAGGGTGGATTCAAGGGCAGCATCTATAACGAAGTCATCGCCCACGTAAACTGTATTATCCGCCCCGATAGCTGGTGGAGAGACAATCGCGCCTCCCGTCTTGAACTTCCACTCGAGTTTGCCGGTTGAACCGTTAAGCGCGTAAAGGTAACCGTAATCGCTCAAGGGATATTTGCCGGTTGCGAGCGCCGATTTGCTGGGATAACCCACCGGAACATCATCACCTATGTAAACGGTATCATCCGTACCCATTACAGGCGACGTAGGGCCACCTTTCGTCTTAAACTTCCACTTGAGAGCACCGGTTGCGCCGTTAATCGCGTAAAGATGTCCATTAACAATGTCGCCATTAGAGGTAGAGACAGAATCGCTGATATAAACATTGCCATCCGTACCGATTAAAGGTGATGTTGGGTCGCCTTCCGTCTTAAACTTCCATTTCAGCTTGCCGGTTGCGCCGTTAATCGCGTAAAGATGTCCACTAACAATGTCGCCATTAGAGGTAGAGACAGAATCGCTTATGTAGACAGTCCCGTCAGCGCCGATTACAGGCGACGTAGGGCCACCTTTCGTCTTAAACTTCCACTTGAGAGCACCGGTTGCGCCGTTAATCGCGTAAAGATGTCCACTAACAATGTCGCCACTAGAGGTAGAGATATAATCGCTTGTGTAGATAGTCCCGTCAGCGCCGATGGCGGGGGAGGATACAATATCCCCATCGGTCTCGAACTTCCACTTGAGAGCGCCGACGGCGCCTTTTCCAATACCCAGACCGGTATTGCGATTATTGGCATGATACTTGGGCCAGGAAGCACCGCGTTGCAACCCGCCTATGTAGGTTAAGGGCGACAGCCTACTCTTTGCCGGCACCGCACCCCCCTCCGCCGCCAAGGATGTATAACCGGCGCCCGCTCTTCCGTTGCACCCATCTATCCCCAGCACGGTAGCGGTGGCAGCGAGCATAATCATGCACCCGATTACTCTGCGACGGGCAATTGGCATCAAATACCCCATTTCCACTTGCATTCATTTGCCTCCATTGCATCGCTTCATTGTAGGTACCTTGTACTGGAAGTCCCGCTCAACCAGGCCCCCGTTCACCTTCCCGCTCCGATCTACACTAATTAAAGAGGTGGAAAGTGTCTCACTCTATATTGGCACATAGGGTCTGCCTCCGATTTCACTCTCATATTATGACACCGATCAGTTGGCAAGAGTCGGCGCACGATTTCATTGCAGGAATTTAATCACTTACGGTGAAATAAATAACAATGGTCGGTTAAGTCACCGGATCGCGCCATATTCTCTGGTTAAGGGGCCGTCCGGATCGTTTTTGAAAATAGCCGGGTGTACCGATGAGGAGAATGCATCAATGACAAGCTCAATCGAGGTCTTTTGCGCGGAAGAGACCGGCGTTATCAATCCCAACATCTACGGCCATTTCATTGAGCACCTTGGCCGCTGCATTTATGGGGGCATTTTCGACGAGGGGTCGCCGCTATCGGATCGGCGCGGCTTTCGGGTGGACGTGCTGGACGCGGTGAAAGCGATCCGCTGTCCGATCCTGCGGTGGCCGGGCGGCAACTTCGCCTCCAACTATCATTGGGAAGACGGCATCGGCCCTCGCAACTCACGACCGGTTCGCCTGGATACCGCCTGGAACGCCCTTGACGACAATCACTTCGGCACCGATGAGTTTATTGAGTACTGCAAAGAGATCGGCACCAACCCTTATATCTGTGTAAACACCGGTACCGGCACCCTGGATGAAGCGCTGCGGTGGGTGGAATATTGCAACCGCGATGGTGATTCCACCTATGCTGCAAAGCGCAGCGCGCTGGGTCACAGCAAGCCACACCAGGTGCGATATTGGGGCATCGGTAATGAAATCTACGGCAAGTGGCAGCACGGCCATCGCACCGCCGTTGAGTACGGCCGATTGGCCCGTGAGTGGTCTCATTTTATGAAGGTGGTTGATCCCCATATCCGAACGGTTGCGGTGGGAGCCAATGACCCCGAGTGGGATTTGTCGGTGCTCCGAGAATGCGGTAATGAGGTGGACTACCTCTCCATCCACATCTATGTGGGCGGACCGGAATATTTGCCGACCGTGGCGGCGGCTCACTACTGCGAGGAGCGCCTCGAGCTGCTG
Organism: bacterium; assembly: GCA_021842405.1. GTDB lineage: Bacteria > Armatimonadota > Chthonomonadetes > Chthonomonadales > JAMCWF01 > JAMCWF01. The sequence continues at coordinate 12,842 of JAKBZR010000004.1, read as the reverse complement.
GAACACGTAATCGCGGTGGCCGAATCACGCCTGCAGCGAGACGCCCCCATCGAAATCGCCTTCGATGAGTGGAACGTCTGGTTCCGAGGGACGGTTGAAAACGGGTTGGAAGAGAGCTACGCGCTGAAGGACGGTCTTTTTGCGGCCGGCGTATTCCACGCGATGCACCGCCATTGCCGGCGGGTCACGATGGCCAACCTGGCCCAGCTCGTCAACGTGATCGGCGCGATTGTCTCCGATGAAAGCGGCACCCACATCACGCCGCAGTACTTGGCTTTTAAGCTCTATGCGAATCATTTCGGAAGCCGCGCTCTCCGTTTGCGTACCGATTCGGAGCGATTTACCCTCGGTCATGCGGATGGGGGGGCAACGCCCCGGAATTCGACCCCCTTCCTGGATGCATCCGCCGCCTTGACCGATGACCGTCATACCTTGACGCTGGCGGTCATCAACCGATGCCCGGACCAACCGCTCCATACCCGAATTCACCTCCGAGACGCGATCGTCAGCGGCAATGCGTTAGCGTGGGAGCTGAACGGGCTGGATGGCATGAGCGCCAATACCTTCCACGACCCGGACGCGGTGAACATTACCGAGAAACCACCGTTCCAATTAAAAGAGCATCACACTTTTCCAGCCCACTCGGTCACCCTCATTCGGGTGCCGGTTGAGGTTTCATAACGGCATTAAAGTGCAATGAAGTATCTCTATCCCATAATAAGCGGTTTTGGCTTGCTATTGATGGGGCAATCGGCCCTTGCAAAGCCGAGCGCACCTCAACCGGCCTGCCCGATCGCCTACGTCCGGAAGCTGCTGCTGGCCCCCCTCGCGATCGCGCCGAATATCCGCTCGCCCCTGATGGTGGGAGAAAAAAAGCGCCTGCCCACTCGAGAAATCCAGCGGCGTGAGTTGAACTTCATCCGCCTGGAAAATCAATGCCGGCAGAAGCTGATCGCAAAAATCCTTTCCGCGCTTTCAAAAATACCTTATCTCACCACGATACCGATTAACTTCACGGGTGATCGTCCTCCAACCGCAAATCCAGCGAATGGATGGAAATCAGCGCCGGTTGGCGATTATCTCGACCCCGATCCGGCCCAACTGCTGGCCGAGGCAAAACGGAAGGGTGCGGACGCCGTTTGCGCGATGGCGATCAGCCGATTTGAAACCAAAAGCGCCAGCCAGCGCACCCTTGCGGTCCAGTTGAAAATCTACCTGGCCCGACCCCGCTCGAAGCAATTGATCCGCCTCTGCACGCTCAGCGGCGCCGGCTCAACCTATCATAAGTTCTTTGCCAGCGGATATCAGCGCTCGGATGAAAGCCTGCTGAATGAGGCGGTCAATCGGGTGCTGTCTCAACTGAAACAGCTGCTATTAACCGGCATCGAACCGAACTTCACTCAATCGGGTGCGATCGCCTATCTGCCGGCGGTCATCCCTCAATTCGGCCACCTCTATGAGCCGTCAGCCTCCGCACCCGCCCGTTTGCCACTTAACACCCTGGCCCGTACGTCGGACGTGCTCTTCCTGCCCGACCTGGGGCCGTTTTTAACCACCATTAAGCCAAGATTGGTACGCGATACGATGCTCAAGCTCGATCTGCGACCCACCGATCTGTGGCTGGATGCCACGCATCCTAATACGGAACTAGTCACCGAGTTGGCCCAACAACTGGGCTGCGACTACCTGGTTGTTGCCCGCGTGGATCACATCGAGGTAGAGCAAAGGCCCATTCAAGCTCAGGGTCAACCCACCGATCAACCCCGACTTATGCGCCATGCCTCCGCACGAATGACTGCTGCGATCTTAAATTCAAGCGGCAAGGTAATATGGCGCGATGACGAAAGAGGGACAACCACCAGCCGAACGGATTACGTTCGGAACCACCCGCGAATTCGCACGATCAACCAGTGTGTGGCCGATGCAGTGCGGGATGCGGCCGGGCGGTTGCTGTACTGGCTTGATGACTTTCGCAACAAAGGTGAAGAGCCACCCGGCTAGCTTTTATCCGCATTCATCATCGCCGGTGCCGGGTTGCTGTCAATGAAGTGATGATTGGTTGTGCTGGAACTCCCGTTCCTCCAATAGAAGGAGTGGAAGCAATGAAATGCTGGCGTTATAAGATGATCGTCATCCGCGATCTGGCTATTTCCGAATCAAAGTTAAATGCGGAAGGTGAGAAGGGTTGGGAGCTGGCGTCGCTCATACTGGTGGACGCCAATACCGCCCGCGCCTACTTCAAGCAACCCATCGAGGAGCCTTGCGCTGAAACTCCGGACGATGAGTAGCCGCTAGCCGCTGGTTACCTTTCGAGGATAGCTCGGTTGGCCGCTATTCGGCAACCCGTCGCTGGCGCGCCAACAGCGCGATCTTGGCTTGATCCAGCAGTACCGCAAAGAGGATCACCACACCTCGCCAGACCTGCTGGTAAAAGTCGCTGATGCCCAGCATGATCAAACCGTTGTTTAAAACGCCGATAACCAGCGCGCCCAGCAAGGTGCCGAGAATGGTGCCGCGACCACCCATCAAACTGCTGCCGCCGAGTACCACCGCTGCGATGGCGTTTAACTCATACATCAGGCCGGCCTGCGGGTCTGCCGATGAGACATCGGCCGCCTGCAGCACGCCGGCCAGACCCGCCAACACACCCATAATGATGTAGACCATCAGCTTTACCCGATTGGTATTCACGCCGGAGAGCCTGGATGCCTCCTCATTGCCTCCCACCGCATAGACTTGACGACCGAAACGGGTTCGGCTCAGTACAAAATGGCTGATCACGACCAGCAAGAGGGCCACCCATACCGGGTAGGGGATGTGCATAAAGCGGCCGCCGACGCCACCCCCTAGCTTATCGAAGGAGTTGGGCAGGTTGGAAATGGGATAGGAGTTGTTGTAAATGAAGGCGAAACCCCGCACGATCGTCATGGCGGCTAAGGTTGCGATAAAGGGGTTGACCTTGAACTTGGTGATCACGACACCGTTCAGTGAACCGATAAAGCCGCCGACCACCAGCGCGCCGAGCAAGCCTTCCAGCACCGCGAGCGGAACCGGCGTGTTGGGCAGGATGGTTACGCCGCCGATGTGAAGGCCATGCTTCACCATATCGGCCGCAACCAGGCCGCAATAGGCCAGCACCGAGCCAACCGACAGGTCAATGCCGGCGGTGATGATGACGAAGGTCATTCCAATACCCAAGATCGTGTTGATTGCGATCTGATGGGTGATATTGATTAAATTCAGCGGGGTGATAAATATGTGGTTTGGGGTACTAATGGTGAAATAGACTACGAGCACGATCAGCATCAATACAATGCCGTAGTCGGTTAAGACGCGCAGTATTCGCTCCTTCAATAAATGATCCTCCGCTTCGAAATGGGGGCGATGCTCTCAATTGTTTGGAAGCGGCTCACTATTCACCACCGGTAGCCAGATGCATAATTTTCTCTTGTGTAGCTTCCGCGCGGGAAAGCTCCCCCGCAATTCGCCCTTCGTGCATCACCAGTATGCGATCGCTCATTCCCAGTATTTCCGGCAGCTCGGAAGAGATCATGATGATCGCCACGCCTTCGGCCGCCAGTTGATTGATAAGCTGATAGATCTCCGTCTTGGCTCCCACATCAATTCCACGGGTCGGCTCGTCAAAGAGCAGTATCTTCGACTTGGTGAAGAGCCACTTGGCCAGAACCACTTTTTGCTGATTCCCACCAGACAGGTTTTGCACCGCCTGCTCGATGGTGGGTGTCCGTACCCGCAAATCTTTGACGTATTTGGTGGCCGCTTCGCGCTCTTTCGCTCGGCAGACGAACCCGAACCGGGAGAGGGCAGCCAGGTTGGCCAGCGTGGTATTTTCACGTACCGCCATGCCCAAGATCAATCCTTGAGCCTTGCGGTCTTCGGTGATCAGGCCGATTCCATGACGGATGGCCGATTCGGGGGAATGGATGCGCACCGGCTTGCCGAATAGTTCGATCCGGCCCGAATCGATCGGGTCGGCCCCGAAAATGGCCCGCGCCACCTCGGTGCGTCCAGCACCCACCAACCCGGCCAAACCTAGCACCTCACCGCAGTGAACGGTCAGGTTGATATCGTGAAGCACGCCGGTTCGGTTTAGGTGAACGACCCTTAACGCCGGCTCTTTCACCGCAGCCGGTGCCTTGGGGATGATATCCTTCAACTCGCGCCCAACCATGTATCGGATGATCTGATCGCGATCGAGATCGGCCACCTTTTCAGTGGCAACCCAGCGGCCATCCCGCAGAATGGTGACCCGGTTGGCGATTTCAAAAACCTCCTCCAGCCGATGGGATATGTAGACGATGCTGACCCCCTCCGATTGCAACTGACGGATCAGGGTGAAGAGGCTGGCCAGCTCATGCTCGGTCAAGGTGGCGGAAGGCTCATCCATGACGATGACACGGCTCTTTCGCGAGGTTGCTTTCGCGATCTCCACCATCTGCTGCTGCGCCACCGAGAGGCGGTTGACCGGCGTTCGGACGTTCAGCTTCACGCCGAGTCGGTCAATGATAGCCTGGGCATCGGCGTACATTTTTCGGAAATCAACGAACGATGGGATCTTGGCGCGGGGCTCGCGGCCGAGAAAGATGTTTTCAGCCGCGTTGAGATAGGGCACTAGGTTGAACTCTTGATAGATGATGGAGATACCCAGCTCCATCGCCGATTGCGGACTATCTATGTGTACCGGCTTGCCATTCAGCAGTATCTCACCGGTATCCTTCGGGTGTGCGCCGGCCAGTATCTTCATCAAAGTGGATTTACCGGCGCCGTTTTCACCCAACAGAGCGTGCACCTCGCCCAGCATCACGGTGAGCGAGACATCATCCAGTGCGCGCACACCGGGAAACGTTTTCGATATATGCCGCATTTCCAGCGCTGGAACGACCGCTTCTTCAGTCATCACAAATTCCCTCTTACATAAATCCGGGTGGAAGGCCTAATCCACCGGTCAGGGTTTGGGTGCGCTTCTCAATCTCTTCTTGCGCCATCTCAGTCGCCCGATGCACCGCGCTGAGGATCAGGTCTTCTAGCATCTCGATATCGTTGGTGTCAACCGCTTCCGGTGAAATTTTAAGGCTCACCAGCTTATTCTGGAAATCCACCGTTGCAGTTACCAGACCGCCTCCGGATGAGGCTTCAAAACGAGCATCCGCCATTTCCTCCTTCAGCTTTTCCAACTGGGCTTGAAGCTGCTGAGCCTGCTTCATTAACCGATTGAGGTCGCCCAGCCCGCCCGGCATGCCGCCAAATCCTTTCGTCATTGGATTAACTCCCTCCATTTGATATCTTTTTCCCGTTGAACGTTTTAATCACGTCGGCCTCAAGATCGCTTTGAGCTTCACCTGCCGATTCAGGGCCGCCGTTGCCAATCTCTGCTCCCTTCACTGCGGCCGGTCCCGATACCATCCCCTGTAACGGAAGTTCGGCATCAGCGGGCGGTTCGCTCTCCCGCTTCTCGTCTAAAACGCATTGTATCGAGAGGTCTTTGGTTCCCAGCACTTGATTGAGATGCTGAGTGATAAAGGCTTTTCTTTTCTCCTCAATGCGGCCGAAATGAAACTGGGTTGCAAATCCGATTGTGATCACCGATCCGTTCAGTCCAATAATACTGGCATCCCCCAAAAGTCCGGCGAGTGAACCGCTGTTTTTGCGGATGCTCTCCAGCACCTGCGGCCACATACGCTGCAAGCCCATCAAGTCAACCGATCCGACAGGCGCGGCCGTTTTGGGTGAATCAGCCGCTGATACGGCTGCGGATTCTACCGCCTGTCTTTGCAAGGGAGCGGCGTGGCCGGTTGCGGCTGCTTTGCCGAGGGGGCGATGATCGGAAAGCAGCTTCAAAAGGGTGCACTCCAGCAATAGGCGGTGCTGTTGCGTCCATCTCAAATCGCGATCCGCCTGGCTGAGTATATCAATCATAGCCAGCAGCCTTTCGCGGCTGAAACCGAGCGACTGGGTTCGCAGCGTCTCGATCCTCTCCGGAGAGAGTGATAGTGACTGAGCGACCTCCGGTCCCGATTTGATGACCAGCAGATCGCGCCAGTGGTTGGAGAGTTGATTGATCAATCCATGAACGTCGCGCCCCGAAGCAATCAGGTCGTTCGCCAGCTTAATGGCGGCGGCCCAATCGCTCTGAGCGCAAACATGGGTGACCTGATCCAGCACTTCATCGCCCACCGTACCAAGCGCGTTGTGGGCCGCCTCAACCGTTATTTTCTCACCGGAGTAGGCAACCACCTGCTCCAGCAGGCTGAGCGCATCCCGGTAAGACCCCTCCGCGCTGCGGGCGATGATCGGCACCGCCTCCGCTTCGTATGAGAGGTTTTCACGATCGAGCACCCGTCGCAACAGCTCCGAAATGTCCTGATAGGAGCCGCGCCTGAAATCAAACCGCTGGCAGCGGGAGCGGATGGTCAGCGGCACCTTCTGTGATTCGGTGGTCGCTAAAATGAACACCACGAACGGCGGCGGCTCCTCGATCGTTTTCAGCAGAGCGTCAAATGCCTTAGCCGATAGATCGTGTACCTCATCAATGATGTAAACCTTGTAGCGGGCTTGTGCGGGCGCGTATCGCGCATTCTGAATGATTTGCTCCTTGACGTTTTCGATGCTCGTTTCGGAGGCGGCATCCATCTCGATCACGTCTATGGCGGAGTTGTCGGCGATGGCGGTGCACATTGCGCAAGAGCCGCAGGGATCGGGGGTTGGAGCATCGGTCGAGAGGCAGTTCAGCGCTTTCGCGAGCAGGCGCGCGGTGGTGGTCTTGCCTGTTCCGCGGGGACCGCAAAACAGGTAGGCGTGAGGAAAGCGCCCGGTCGCGATGGCGTTTCTCAACGTCTGAGTAACCGTCTGCTGACCGATGAGTTGATCGAAGTCCTGAGATCGGTATTTTCGATAAAGGGCTATGTAGCTCACTGAGCCGACCTGCCGCGGAAAGAATGGGCGATGAGGCAACCTCTCCAAAAACTTAAGGTGATCGTGCCCCTGCTTTTGATCGCCGGTCTACCAGAAGCCCGTTCAAGGCGGCTCCGGCCCGGATTACCCGCGGCACCCGAGTGACAGGCTTAGTGCTGCTCCCTTCCGGGCCTGACACGTTTCACCTGAGTTTCGTCGCGCAGGGCCAAGCCATCATTACCGCCCACGAGCGGCTGAACTGACAAAACCAAGCAACCGAGAGCAGGGAATTCAGCCCCGCTGTAGCGGTTTGCGGGTACAGGGCACCGCTAGTTCCCCGCCTAGCACGATCACATCGTTTAATACGGCGTCCAGAGCGTGTTTACCTTCTTTACCAGCGGCGAATCGTTGGGCAGCACGTTCGCATTGGTGATCGGCTGCAGCCCCATCACCTGCGCCCTGCTGATATAGAATACCTTCTCCAGCATTCGCACCGGCTTATGCGGCTGATACGGATTAACGTAAAGGTAGCGTTTGTCGGCCATCCCTTCCCCGCTCCATCCAAACCGGTCCTGGAGGTAGGGAAATGTTCTGCGCGGATTAAAGGTCAATCGAACGATGTAGTGGGACCGCGAGAAGCTATACATCTTGGGATCCTTCGACATATCAATCCGGCCGTCGAATTGTTCGTGGATCACTGCGATCGAATCCATCATGATGGTCTGCCGGTAGTTGATATTAAATGAAAAGTGCTTCAGCTTGGGCAGGGTAAAATTATCATCGCACAGCAGCACATCCACCCGAGCTCCATCACCAACATTAAAGAACCCACTTACCTGCATCACCTTCGGCTCAGGAAATGCGAGGTGGGCGTCAAATCCGCAGTTCCACGGCGGAGTGATGGCGGGCGGATTCGGTTTGCCGGTTTTGGGATTGATATAGGCGAAATCCGGAATCGGCGCGCCGGTAACCGGGTTGACCGATTTGGTCGCCCACTTGTCCACCTTGAAGTTCACCATATGAGAGTATCGGCTAAAGCGGCGCTCCAGCGTTAACCGCAGATTGTGTATTTCAGTATCCCGCATGTTGGTGCGGGAAAAGTCTTTCGGCTTTTGTTTGCAAAGAACCAGCGAGCGGGCCAGCGCGTGGCGCCAGGTGGCAATGCAATCGGTGATTTTTGCCTCATGCTCCTGGGCATGCGCCAGCATATGCAAAACATATTGCGGCGGCTTCTTATCCGCATCGTTGAGGTCCTGGCTCTCCCACGCCCGCTGAAACCAGTGCTCCGCAATTTTATAGTTTTTTATCTTGTCGTAATTTTCCCAGCCCAGCTCAAATTTAATGTCGTAGATGTTGGGGTTATTTTCGACACCCTCTTCAAGCAGTCTTTGAGATGCCGGAATGTAGCGGCGGTCGGATAGCTCTTGCGTATCGGTGAAATTGTACGACATGTGCCAGGCGCCGGTGATGTAAACATCCACGTTGTGCGGATCGAGCCATGTCACCATGCGGATTATGGGTAAAATGGCATCGTAATCACCGTTATCGAAAAACTCATCGGCCCGGACCCACAACAATCCGGCGACCGCCTGCCTCAACCCGAGCAACGGCCCCAGGATGAACTCGGCCGATAGGTTGAAGACGGCGTTTGGATTTTCTCCCGAGTGAAACTGAGGAACGAGCGGATCAATCCTCGTCTGCATAAAGATGGCGGCCGCCAAGAGCGGAAGCAGGGAGATGACCCACTTGCGGCGTGTGGCTTTTGGCATCATACCGGTTATACCTCCCGGCGATCAAACACCAGAATGGCCAACACTAACAAAAACGACGAATAGATGATCGCATAGATGATGTTGTTTCTTATAAAAATGTTTTCATTGGTGATGACGATGTCGGGATGGATCAGCTTGTTTTGAATGTTGAAGTTCCCGAAGTTTGGCAGCAGGAAATGGGCGATGGATGCCAGCAGCCGGGTCGCCGTGTTTTTATTGGTTGTCAGCGATGTGGTGATGCCGGAAAGGTTGCCGATCAGAAAGATGCCGAATGAGAGCAGAAAATTCACCACCGGCGTCGCGAAGGTGCTGAAGAAGATGGTCACCGAGCCCAGCAGCGTCATCTGGAAAAAGGTCAGCATAACGCCCTTTATCATCTCCGGCGCAAGGTGGCGCTCCTGCCAGTATAGCACTCCCAAAAAGACGATCCCCATCGCGAAGATGTTGATGAAAACGGTGAAGATGCCGCCCAGGTATTTGCCCAAAATGAACTCATA
>JAKBZR010000004.1:0-3651 GCA_021842405.1 bacterium | reverse complement strand
GCGCTGCCCCGGCTTGCTGAGAATGGTGTAGATGGTTCGCCGCTCAATCTCGATCGGTATCGCCTGGATCCCCATTAAAATGGTGATCAGCAGGCCGGCCAGCAAAATGACGGCCAGCCCCATGCTACGAAGAACGGTTGAGCTTTCACGCGGGCTGAGAAAGTTGAAGGTGGGGCCCAATGCGATGAGGGCCAAAGCACCAATTAAAAGAAATTGCAGTATCTTTCGATTAAGTGCATCTTCGACGGTCTGCCGTGCGATAGTGAAGATCACACTCATTAGAGACCTTCCTCCTGTCTGACCATGTTTACGAATACCTCTTCCAGGCTGCGTTTATGGGGAGTGATGGAGACGATTTGGCCTTTTTCCGCCCGAATGAGATCAATGGCGGTGCTCACTGCATCCTGATCGGGCAGAATGGCTGAAATTTGGCCGTCGGTTCGTTCGATGGTTTGGGTCAATTGCTTCAATTTTGCGTCAATGCCGTCCCCGATTCCCTGCGCCACCAACCGGATCTCCTCGCCGGAAAGCAGGTCATCCAAGCGGCCGACCGAGAGCAGCTTGCCTCGGTGGATGATGGCCACTCGAGTGCAAACCTGCTCTACATCGGAAAGCTGATGGGAGCTGAGGAAAACCGTCTTTCCACCGCGGCCGACATTGACGATCAAATCCCTCATTTCGGCGTGCGCGATCGGGTCAAGTCCGGAGGTCGGCTCATCCAAAAACAGCAGTTTAGGATCGTTAATGAGGGATTGAGCGATACCAATCCGTTGCAGCATTCCTTTAGAGTAGCCCCTGAGATTGCGCCCGCCGGCTGTCTCGAGGCCAACATCTTTCAATAAGGTGGCAACTCGTTTTGTCAGCTCGGCATCTGGAATGCGAAACAGCTTGCCGTAAAAGAAGAGCAAGTCCTGACCGGTCATCGTTTCGTAAAAATAGGGGCTCTCCGGAAGATAGCTGACCTGCTTTTTCACCTCGATATCGCCGCATGGACGATCGAGTACGGTGGCTGAACCGTTGGTGGGGAAAATCAAACCTAGCAGCATCTTGATGGTGGTGGTTTTTCCAGCCCCGTTCCGGCCCAGAAATCCGAATATCTCCCCCTCTTCCACCTCGAGATTCAAGTCGTTGACGGCCATAATTTCGGCCTTTTGGAAAATGTCGTAATATATTTTAGTAAGTCCCTGGGTGCTGATCGCAGCAGCCATTCAGATACCTCCTTCGCTCACCCCACGGGCGGTGGCTTGAGAAACGTACCGGTCAGTCATCGAATCTATTGCAGCTCAAGCTAAGCAATTCACGATGCCATTCGCTCCCCCATCCGACCGATGGAGTATAGCCGTTGACCTCAACCTTTGTCAATTCGATTTGCATTCGCAAGGAATTTGCCGAACGATCACTCAACAAATCGAGCTTATACGAAGCCTAATCGCTCCAAGTCATTTTCAGTCCACCCTATGGCCGCAATCATTCCTTTCAGTGCCCCAATTGGAAAAGTATCGCCGGGATGATGATAAGCAATTACCACGCGGAGTCCATCGGTATGTTGGTATAGATGATGGCTGCCGCTGGTTCGTTTTAACTTAAAACCATCTGCTTGAAGGGCATGAATAAGGCGTCTGGCAGTAATCCCCCTCAGATTATCTCTCATAATACGTTGAATGAAACAGAAGGGGTGTCCCACTCGATGACCCCTTTGTCAGGATCAATGGGAATCGGCTCGCCTGCTTCGATAAGATCTTCCAGATACAGACTTACCGCTTCTCGCATATTTGCTAGAGCTTCAGCCGGTGTGTGGCCCCAAGTGTGACAACCTTTTAGTACTGGACAATAGGCATGACAACCTCTGCGACCATCCTCAAAGGCGTCCTCATCCACAATGATGCGAAAAATATAAGATTTCATTTGCCACCTCTCACCTATAATTGGAGTAATCAATCACCGGCGTATGACATATTTGCATGCCTCATCTTGACAGATATTCAAACGGTTGGCTATACTGGTTCCATCATGTTTAATTTAGGTTATTATAAGTACCCTGAACCAAAGGCGGCGGAACTACGGCTCCATCAAGACCGGCGATTTCACCGAGCGACCCGGCGTCGCGCCTTCGATCTTTTAGACGACGGCTTCGGACATGTCTACTTCCAACATCAACCGATAGCGGTTTCGTCGCCTGACGGATTGAATTGCCCGACTCCCTGAAAAAGCGAGACGGGCTTTTTTGTAACCTGTGCGTCCTGAAAACTTGGCCGGACGCAATAGTAAGGAAAACCGAACTATGAGCCAGGAAGTGTTGGTTCTCAATAGCGATTATGAGCCGCTGAACGTATGCCACCTTCGCCGCGCGGTAACTTTGATCTATCTGGGCAAGGCGGAAGTGCTTCACGTAAACGGCGGTATGATAACGACGGTTAACGGTCCGATCAAGTGGCCGTCGGTCGTCAAACTACGCCATCACGTCAAGCGACCGCTGCCTGAACTCAAGCTCTCCCGACGAACTGTGTTTGCCCGTGACAACTACACCTGCCAGTACTGCGGCCAACCGGCCAAAGATCTGACCATTGACCATGTTGTGCCTAAGCGATTGGGCGGTGTGACCAATTGGGAAAATGTGGTCTGCTCTTGTCGCCGCTGCAACATGAAGAAAGGGGATAAGCCGCTTTCTCAATCGGGGCTTAACCTGCGCCACCCGCCGCGCCGTCCTCACTACATTCCGTATATCAGCCTGAGCAAGTACATGGCCACCCGAAACAATCCCCTCTGGCAGGCATACCTTCCCTCCTACCCCGAAAACCCCGCCTGGGACTGATTCCTAGCTTGGCAGGCGATATTACGCCCCAACTCTTTCATTGCATACGGAGTATTTCGGTCTAAATGTTACCGTTGAAGCGCCAGCGGCCGGTTTTTGGTAGCTGTGCGGGTAGAAGGGGGTGGTTCGGACCTACGAAGGTGATACTAAAAACTCATCAAGCTGCTTGATGAACTCATCCGGCTTCCAATATCCAACCAACCTCACCTTCGGTTCGCCGTTGCCGTTGATCAGCACGATGTAGGGAAGTGCGTCCACTGAATATCGCTGAGCAAGCGCCGATTGTTGATCGGCGTCCACCCGAATGCAAGTAAATCGTTTCATCAAGCGAGCGACCGCCGGATTACTATAGGTCTCGGCATCCATCAGGTGGCAGTAGGCACACCAGCTCGCCCCAAAATCGAGCAGCACCGGGCGGTGCTCCCGGCGCGCCTCGTTCATGGCGGCGGAGTAGCCGGTTCGCCAAAGAATGTAAACGGTAGGATGCGATGGGCGATGCGCTCTGTCTCTCAGAATGAGGCCGCCGCCCGCCGCCATCAGCAGCGCGATGAGCAGGAGCCATTTCCTAACAATCAGTGCTTTCATACCATCAATTTTAACCGACGGTCGGAAGATCTGTCAATCGAATGAATTCAGTTTTATGGGAATGATTTTCGTTCGACCCCACCCCAGCCCTCCCCGCAGACGGGAAGGGAGTGGCCCATACACACATTGGGGTGAAACCCGCCACTTCGTCATTCCCGCGAACGCGGGAATCCAGTCCATCTTTACCGATCGAAATGAGCGACCCGGCAAGCCGCGCGAGCGGAACAATTCCCCATTGGTAATAATCAGATTGC